>JAFGFO010000437.1 GCA_016931085.1 Thermoflexales bacterium | reverse complement strand
GCAGCACCACCGAGCGCATGTACATCGAAGGCCAAACCGACCGGCGCGCCGACACGCTTCACATGGTGCTGTGGTCCGGCGACGGGCGGGCCGGCTCGCGCGACGGGGCCGTCGAGATCCGCGTGGCCGGCGGCAAGACTCAAGGCCGAGTGGGCCAGGCCGACTGGCAGGACATGGACGACCTGAGCCAGACCTTTGCCCCGGGCCACGACCCGCTGGGCTTCCTGGCCGGCGCCCAGGACATCGTCAAGGAGAGCTCCCAGACGCGCCCACTCGACCCGTCAGGCGGATCGAGCGTGAGCTTTACTCGCTACAGCTTTGCGCTCAACGGCCCAGCCTTTGCCGCCACCATGCGCGACCAACTCGAAGCCGAGCTGATCAAGAAAGGCGAGCTGCCGCCGGGGATCAAGCTCGACACGGCCCGCGTGTACGCCGGAATGACGGGCCAGGGCGAGATCTGGATCGACAGCCGGGGACTCCCCCTACGCCAGGTCATCCGCGCCGAGTTCCCGCCCTACGGCAAGGAACGCATCGAGATAGCCATCACGACCGACTTTAGCCAGTGGTCTCAGGTTTCAGGTTCCAAGTCTCAGGTTTCAGACCTCGTGTCTCGGGCTTCCAACCCCTACGAGGCCGTCACCCTTGTTCTTGGCGACGAACGCGTTTCGGGTGTTCTGTTCTCTGTGCTGGTACTGGCCGCTGTGGCAAGCCTGGTGATCTTGCTCATATCGCTCCCTTCGCGCCTGGTCTACGCTGGCGTGACGCTGGCCGTGATCGCCTCGATGCTCTTCTCGCCCCTGCTGCAGAGCCAGCAGGTGCTGGCTTTCTCGGACCGCCAGGCTCAGGCCCAGGCCAAGTCCGAGCTTGAGCGCGAAAACGCCAAGGCACAGCAAGAGGCGCAAGACGAGCTGAATGCCAAGGACTGGAATCCGCTGGCAGACCCGCTGGCGAATCAAGTCAGCAAATCTGCAAATCTGCAATCCACGTCAACCTTGGCCTTAGCCTCATCTTCCTCCGCTTCCGCGTCTTCAAGCCTGTGCGACGCGATCGTCTCGGACGACGGCACCGACTCGGACATTGACGGCCTGAGCGACATAGAAGAAGGCTGCATCGGCACCGATCCGAACCTGGCCGACACGGACGGCGACGGGCTAAAGGACGGCACCGAGGTGTTCGACCTGGGCACCAACCCGCTGGCCGACGGCAAGGACAGCGACGGCGACGGGATCAACGACGGGGCCGAGGTGCGCGGCTTTGTGGACGATCAAAACAGGCACTGGTATCTCAACCCCCTGGACATTGACAGCAACGGCGACAAGATCATTGACCGCCTGGAGGTGCCCCTCACCGAGGATGGCGAGCTGGCTTGCAGTAGCCTCAACGCCGACGGCAGTGCTCGCTGCGCCAACTGGCAGGTTGACACCGATTTGGATGGGACGCCGGACGTCTTTGATTTCGACGACGACGGCGATGGCGTGCCAGACCAGGTCGACAGCGCCCGCACGCTGTTCGTTGGGGGCCTCGACCAATATGGCCAAAAGAGCGGCCTGATCGGCCAATCGTTCAGCTTTGAGCTGAGCAACCTCAGGCTCAATACGCCCGTGTTTGCCGATTTCCAGGTGCGCCCGGTCAACCCCGAGCACCTGTGGTACAGCCTGAATGTGCTCGACTGGCCTTCGGGCGACACCGAAGGCCAGATCCAGCGCGTCCACGACACGACCTTCGGCACGACTGGCCATGACGCCAACGGCGACATGCGCCTGATCCCGATGCTCGAGATCATCATCCCGTACAAGGAAGGACATTACGGCAACCTGCCAGTCAAACCGGGCGCGCCGGCCATCGCGCCCGGCACGCCCGTGGATGCCTGGCTGGACACTGAGCAGACCGATATGTTCAACATCACGGTCCGTACCTTCAACGAGGCGGGCGACCTGGCGGCCTACGTGCCGCTGGCGCTGGTCAAGGATCCAAATGGGGGGAACCCGGTGGCCTTTGCCGCTCGCATGGTTTACTGGCCTAGCGTCGAGGCGAGCGGGCAGGCTGGCGTAGCCGACGGCGGGGAGGCCCAGACGGCCCGCCTGATGTGGGCCATCCAGCTCAAGAGCGACGTGTGCCGCCCCCAGCCCGATGACTATAACCCGCTCTCGTTCGACGCGAGGACGGGCCGCTGGATCATCGTAGACTGGTGCGACGATCCCAACCACTGGGACGAGACGACGACCATCGCCCAGTCCTATTACGACGATTGGTACCTGACCGGCTTCGAAGTGCGCGAGGACCGCGGGCTCAAGACCGCCGTCATTTACGAACAGCCCGACTATGCCATCAGCCACGGCTACAACGCGAGCAGCTATTACGAAGCCTATTTGTGGGCACTGGCCAACGACCTGGACGAGACCTTTGTCGCGGGGCGCGGGCGCGACACGGACGGCGACGGCTACGGCGACGCGCGCGATTTGACGCTGGACGACATCTGGACGCGCTTTCACGCCGGAAGCACGGCCGGCGAGACAGAGCGTTGGGGCATCCCGGCCAACGCCTTGGAAGTCGTGGTCAACTCTTTCCCGCACCAGGGCTACTTGCCCACGCTGCCGATGACAGTCACGCCCAATATTCTCAACACCGCTTTTATGGACGGCTCTACGCCCAGGGTTGCCAACCCCAGCCTGCTCTTTGCGCGCGAGGAGCGCTTCCGCCTGGCCGGCCTGGGCGACAACAGCCAGATCGTCCAGTACTCGGCGTCGCCCAACAAGGGCATGCTGGTCATTCAAGAGTTGAAAGTGAACATGGCGCCCGAGCTGGTGGGCGAGAATGTGCTGGCCAGCTTGAGCTGGGCGCCGTTTGCCTACGACAGCGGGCAACAGGCCTGGAAATCGGACCCGGTCGACGAGTACGTGGTCAAGCTCCGGGCGCGCCTGGCGCCGCACTTTGCGGCCGGCGGCGATTGGAATGCCGACGCGGTCGAGGGAGCCGGGCTGGTAGCCACCTCGTTCTACCTGGGCCTGTATACCGGCGTCAACCGGGTAGTCGAGCTAGACGGCGTCCCGCTGACCTTTGAGTACGCCAAGCAGGACGTGGATGTGTCCTTCAAGTCGGCATCGACCGGCGGCGCGGTGGCCAAGTTCGTGGTGAATGAAATCCTGGAACACGTGGCGACTGACTTTGGCCACTCCTGGTGGTGGAACTTGGGCCGCAAATTGTTAGAGACCAGCATGTTCAAAAAAGTGTTTGGCGCCAATATCGCCAATAACCAGCTCACGTACCTCGAGGCGCTCGGCAAGAACAATGGCAAGGGCTATGGCGGCGCCATGGCCTCGCTGAAAAATATCTGGAAGTACGGCCTGTTTAACGGCAAGATAAGCCCGAAGGGCGTCCTGGTAGGTGCGGTGATCATAGGCGCCATCATTGGCCTGGCCGTCGTGGCTTACGCGACGTTCAAGATTCTCTCCAAGCTCGGCGTCCACGTACCTGGCGAAGAAATCATCTGCACCGCCATCATGTCCTCCATCATGGTAGGCGTCCAGGGGGCTTTGCTCGTTCTATCCTTGCTGGCGTTCAAGGACCTGACGAATGTGGTAGGCTCCTGGGGAAGCAGGATTGCGAACGTGTTCAAGGCCTTTAGCGGAGTCGCCAAGTTGGCCGTTGCCGTGGCCGTCGTGGCCATGGTCATCACGGTCGCGGTGACCATGGGCATGTTCCTGGCCAGTGTGATCGCTGGCCACATCATGCCCGGCTCGATGGCTTTTGACCAGCTCCTGGCGGCCGCGATGGCCTCGATCATCGTGGCGGCCATCATGCTGGCGATCAGTTTCATCCCCATCTTTGGCCCGATCATCGTCGCCATCATCGGCCTGATCGACACGCTCATCATCGCGGTCTGCAATATCGTCGAGGCGGCCGCCCAGCCCAATCCCAATGGGCTGGGCTGGGGCATTGTCAAAAATTACGTCTGCGGCGGCATCTCCGGCCTGCTGACCACCGGCGTCCAGACCTTGATTTACGACCTGAATCCGCTGATCGACATGGAAGCGCCAGACCGCATGACCCCCACCAACTTTGACATAAAGTTGGTCGATCCCGCCTTGGGCTTTAGCGTCGGCAACAAGCTGACGGTCAAGGCCGACGTGATCACCACCCTCTATCGCAACTCGCCCTTCGAGCCTGACAAGATGAAGCGCGAGATAGAGGAGCTGATCGAGCACAAAAAATTCAGCACCCTGCAAGGCCTGATCGACGATTTTGGCCCCGGCATTCTCTACATCTGGCAATTCGCCGACCCCTTCCTCAACAACGCCACCTTCCGCTACAAGCTGACGGCGAGCAGGGGGAACAAGGCCGAGGTTGACATCAAGGACATGGAGGACGAGTGGGACAAGGTTGCCAAGAAACTCTCGGACTCGCGGCGCTTCAAGACGACCCAGCGCGTCGGCGAGACCGGCAACATCCATTTCACCCAGGCCGGCCTCAACTGGCACCCCCCATTGTACCTGGTAGAAAGCTTTGCGTTCCAATACCAAGAGTGCGTGGACGCTCACTACTTTTCGTTTTGGACATTTGGAATTCCGCTCACCGCGTGTTGGCTGCGTCCCAAGGAAGACAGCCTGGCCATTTCCCTGGGCAACAAGTTCAAGTTCGACGTCTTCCCAGCCACGCTGGACGAGTTCTACCGGCTCGCCGGCAAGGGCCAGGCCAGCTACGCCCTGGCCTGGGACGAGCGCTTCCCCACGCTGTGCGATGCCGACGGCGACGGGCTGCGCAGCCAAGCCTGTTCCGGCAGCGATCCCGACGACGCCGACGCTGACACCGACGGCGACGGGCTGCCTGACTACTACGAGCTTCAGCACGCCCTGCCCGTCCTGGCCAACGACGCCGACAGCGATGGGCTGAACGACTACGACGAACTGCGCTACGGCACCAGCGTGCGACTGTCCGACAGCGACGGCGATGGGCTGAGCGACAAGGAAGAAGTCGACGGCTGGAATTTCGTCTACGCCTTTGACGCCTACGACCAACCCCTGGTCACCCACGTCACTTCCGACCCCAGCGATCCCGATACCGACGGCGACGGGCTGAGCGACAAGCTGGAGCAGGTGTATCACTTTAACCCGCGCGTGTACTCGCTGGCGAACGTATTGGAGCTGAGCTCCGACATCGACGACGCCGACGGCATCGTGGCGCCAGGCCAGCCCATCGTCTACACCGCCACGGTCGAGAACAAGCTGCGCGACATCTATGCGTTGGGGCTACTCGAGCTCGAGTTCCCGGCCTCTCAGAACGCGCACCCGGAGCCGCTGGTCTACAGCCTGGCACCGCGCCAGGCGATGACGGTGACCCAGCAAACGGTGGTGAACCCCTCCATCAGCGCCTCCGGCCCAGTCAGCCTGACCCAGCGGGCCGGGGCCGAGATGACAGACCTGCGCGGCGAGGCCGGCGGGCGCGTTCTGTGGCTGAAACTGGACTCGATCTCCCCAAGCTCGGTCTTTACCGACAGCTCGCTGAACGGCAACGACGGCACGTGCTCGGGCGCCGCCTGCCCCAGCGCCGGCCAGGCGGGTTATATCGGGAAGGCAACCCGGTTTTATAGCAGCGACAACGATTACATCTCCATCCCACGTCCCGTCGCCGACGATTTCAGCATCGCTTTCTGGTTCAAGTCCAGCCAGGTGGCAGGTAGTGACGACCAGTGGTGGCAAGGCATGGGGCTGGTGGACGGTGAAGTGGCTGGCCTGGCCAATGACTTTGGCGTCAGCCTGGGCGCCGGCCGCGTGCTGTTTGGCGTGGGCAATCCCGACGTGACCATCAGGAGCGAAAACGTCGCCGACGGCGAGTGGCACCACGTGGCCGCCACGCGCGACAAGGAGAGCGGCCGGATAAGACTGTACGTCGATGGCCTGTCTGTGGCCAGCGACTATTACGACAACTCGACAGCCAGCCTGGCCAGCCCGCCATCCTTACGGATCGGCAGCCTGCAAACCGGGAACAATTTCTTCGACGGGCTGATCGACGACGTGCAGGTCTATCCCACCACGCTGGACGCCAACCAGGTCATGGAGTTGTACAACCAACCAGTTTTCAAGCTGAGCATGGACAAGCTGGAATGTACCACGTATAGCGGCGGCCTCACATACTGTGGCACTCCAGACGAAGCTGGGGAGGCGTACATATATGCCATCTGTTTTAGCAGCGCGTTTGGGAGCACGTGCCCGCAGTCCGCCCCTGGCGTGCGCAAGAACAGCCTGGCCATGCCGGTCGATCCGTTGTACGTGATAGACGCCGCGCGATTGTCCAGCGGCGATTTCAGCCAGTCGGTCTGGATCAAGCCCACCGATTCCACCACGACCGCGCGGCAAGGCGTGTGGGGCTACTCGCCAGAGTGGGACAGTTCCGACGCCAACTATCGCGGCGATCCCTCCAGGTATGCCTACCCCTCGATCTTTATCGCCGGCACCCGCGGGCTGGAGGTGGGCTTTGGCAATGGAGGAATCTGGCAGGGATGTGTCCTGACTGACGTGCTGACCTTGAACCAATGGAATCACGTCGTGGCCACCTATGACTACAACCCTGCCACCCTGGGAGGCACCTATAACGTGTACGTCAACAGCCAGCTCAAAGGCACCTGCGGGCGGAACGGCAAACCGACTTCTACCAGCGAGTTCGAGCTGGGGCGCGCCACGCGCTGCGCCCAGGTTGAAAACCCCAAGGTGTATTGTATTAAAGAACCAGGCGACAGTGGTGACCACGCCGAGTTTTACGCTTCCTTCGATGGCGGCGGCTATGCCCATCGATGGTGGGGCCTCATCGAGGGAGTGGACACAGGCGAGACATTCAACACCGGCGCAGAGCCGCACGACTATTGCGGCAGTACTACCCTCAAGGTCGAGGAAGCCGATGACGACACTGGGGATGACACGATGGGCACCTACACATTCGACCACGACCAGCCCTCTAGAACGTTTACCAAAGACCTCGACGAGCCCGACGGCGAAGGCGAGCTACGCCTGTACTTGACCCACACCAACCCGTCCGTGCCGTACGAGGGCCCGATGGACGAGCTGGCGCTCTACCGGCGGACGCTGTCGGCCGACGAGGTGCTGTCCCTGTACCTGGCGGCCGAGCGGGCCTTCGAGATCGACCTGGACGAGACGCCCGGCCGGTCCGAGTTCGCCGACGCCACCGCCAACGGCTATACCGCCGTCTGCACCCCCCCAGCCTGCCCGGACAGCGGCCTGCCCGGCCGCTTCAACCAGGCTGCCCGCTTCGACGGTGTCGACGACAGTCTCAGCCTGAACACCCCAGGGGGAATAGAGCAGTTTACCGTCGCCGCGTGGGTGCGGCGCATGCCAGGTGGGAACACGACATACAAGCCCATCATCTCGTACGGAGGGTACAGTTGCGGCTTTGGCCTGGGATTGAACGCTGACGGCAGCCCGCAAGCGCAGATCAAGACAGCTAGCGCCTGGGGCGCCGCCGTGGATAGCAACCCCGTGCCGGATTATACCTGGGTCCACCTGGCCGCCAGTTACGACGGGTACACGCTACGCCTCTACCGCGATGGCGCTTTTGCGGGATCCACAGTCGCCCCAGGCGCCGAGTTGGCCTGCACCGGCAGTACGACCATCGGGTCCAAAAGAGAGACTGTCCATAATGATTATAGCTATTTCACCGGCTACCTGGACCAGGTAGTCTTGTTTGGACAGGCGCTGTCGGACGTGCAAGTGCGTGCGCTGAGCCAAGAGGCGCCGGTCACCAGCTTGCACCTGGACGAGCCGTTGTACGAGCCGCTCAGCACGACCCCTACCAGCCGCTTCGACAACGCCGCTCAAAGCGGCGACACGTACGATGCCACCTGCACCGCCTGCCCGGCCGCCGGCCAAAAGGGCTGGATGCGCCAGGCGCCCGTCTTCGACGGCGCGCAGTCTCTGTCCAAGACCGACGACAACATCATAGCTCAGGGCGGGTTCAGTGTCGGCGGCTGGTTCAAGCTGAGCAAGGCGCTCACCACCACCAACCAGGTCTTGGCCGGCAAAGACTCCTCGTTCAGCCTGTACGTCCCAGGCAGCGCCGAGACCGTCACGCGCACGCTGGTCTATTTCGGAGTGCAAGGGCTGGCGCCTTCCCAGGTGCTCAAGCCATCACTCGATTACCCTGGCCTGCTGCTCAACCAATGGACGTACATCTTTGCCACGTACAGTTCCGACAGTGACGTAGCCACGCTCTACGTCAACGGCCACAAGGTGGGCGTCGGCAATGTGGGGCCGACTACTTACGGCGCCAGCGAGCTTACTATCGGCCAGAACATGGTCGGCCAGGCCGACGAGGTGACGGTCTACAATTACCCGCTGCACCCACGCGACCTCGAGCACATCTACGAGTACCAGGTGCACTGGTACGACACGGCCGTCTCGCACGACCTCATCGTCGACGCGGACGATCCGGTCATCAGCCTCGAGCTGGCGCCCTACATCACCGGCCGCGACATCGTGGTGGCCGCTATCGCGAACGACCCCACCTCACCCGTCACGGCCGTGGCGTATCGCCTGGACGGCGGAGACTGGCAGAGGCCAACCCAGGACCAGTCCGCCTGGGCCTGGACCTTGTTCCCGGGCGGCGAGGGCTGGCATACGCTCGAGCTGACGGCCACCGACAGCGTGGGACACATCGGCTGGCTCACCAAGACCTACGCTGTGGACATCACCGGCCCCGAGATTCATCTGGATGCGGCGCTGACTGGGGCCGGGGTCGTGATCGACAACTCGCAGCCCTTGAGCCTGTACGGGACAGTGACGGACAGCGGCTGCGGCGTGGACAAGGTCTTTGTCACGCTGATCGATGGCCTGGGGCAAGCCGCCAGCAGCCCACAGTTGGCCAGCCTGAGCGGCAGCACCTGGCAGGTCGTCTATACCGACACCACCTCACTCAACGGCCTGTACACCGTCCAGATGGACGCCACCGACCGGCTGGGCAACCTCAGCACGAACGCCTTGCGGCGCATGACGGCGTTTGGAGCCCGTGCAGCCAGCACGTCCGCGCTCAACACGCGCGAGGCGGTGATGGCGCAGGCGCCGGTTCAACTGGATAGCTCCCCGCCCCTGGCCAACGTGTACGACGTCACCCCCGATGGTGGGTGGGCTCTCAGCGGCACGCTGGAAAGCGGGCTGCCCGTCATCAGCGGCACGGCAAGCTCGCTGGCCTACCCGACCGGCCAGATAATAGCCTTCCACATGGAAGAGCCGGCTGCCGCCGCCCACTTCCAAGACACCGGCCCAGGCCACGCCCTGGGCACATGCACAGCCGGCGCCTGCCCGCAGGCCGGCTTAGCCGGCCGCTTTGGCCAGGCGATCAGCTTTGACGGCGGAGACGGCATCAACCTGGGTGCTAACCGGCGGCTGGGCGAGTTGGCGGGCTTGGGCAGCTTTAGCCTGCTGGCCTGGGTCAATCCCACCGATACAGCCGGCACGCAGCACCTCCTGGGTTTCACCCCCGTCATCAGCCCCAACACCGGCTTTGACTGGCGCCTGGAGGACGGGGCGCCTCGCCTGCAGATCTTTGGCGACAAGACCTACACGACCACCGGCAATCTGACCACCGGATGGACACACGTGGCCGCCGTGATGGCGACACTAGCCGAGGGCGGCTCCGCGCTGACCTTCTACGTCAACGGCGTCCCGGCCCAGACCATCACCAGCACCCTGACCGGCCAGGCCAACACGGGCGACGACTGGCTGATCGGCCAGGGCTTCAAGGGGCTGCTGGACGAGCTGGTGGTCTACGACCGCCCGCTCAGCACGGATCAAATCCTGGCGCTGGCCCGTCCGGCCCCGACCGGCCTGGACAGGCTGGAAGTCGGCCTGTTCCACCTGAAGGACTGGGGGGACGAGGACGCCATCCAGTGGCAGCCGGCCACGCTGAATCATCCCGGCCAGTCCTTCTCCACCTGGAGCTACACGGTGCCGGCCCAAACCGAGGGCACTCACCGGCTGTACCTGCGCGCCACCGATCGCCTGAATCATAGCCTCAGCCTGCCCAACGTCTGGCAAGGCGAGGTTGACACCGCCACGCCGCAGGCGGTTTTGACCCACATCGCCCCGCGCTTCCCCGGCGATCTCGAGTTCTATCGCTGCCAGGCCTGGGACTATAACCTGGTCGAGACAGGCTATACCTGCCCGGTGTCCGGCTCGACCTTCGCCTACCACGCCGAGCCATGGTTCACCGCCGTCTTTTCGTATCCCTTCCCCTACACGGTCACCTCGCCACTCGTGGGCTTGGTTCAGACCGACCCGGGCGATGAGCTGACCGCCTGCGACGGGATGGGCCAATGCACGACGGTGACCCGCACCACGCTCAGCCTGGCCTGGCCGCTGGGCGTGGCCATCCTGACGCCCACCACCTCGCTCGTCATAAGCGCGACGAACACGCCGCTGTCTGTTGCCGGGGCGGCTTATGCCCAGAATAACCTGCAAGACCTGTACCTGAGCCTGGGCAGCCAGGCCATCTACACCCAAACGAGCTGGGGAGACCTGCAGCAAAGCGCGTGGAGCACGGTCTACACACCCACCCGCGAGGGCGCTTACCCCTTGCTGGCCAGCCTGAGCGACCAGGACGGTACTGTGATCACCTCGGCGGCGCCCATCGACGGGTGGCCCGGCCCACTCAGCCTGGTCTATGTGGACTTTACGCCACCTGACGTGAGCTTGAGCACTCAGCGGATCAACAGCGCCAACTTTGACAACGGCTTTATCCGCGTGAGCGGCCTGGTCAGCGAGGCTACCCAGCTTGCCAGCTTGCAGGTCCGCCTGGACGATGGTGCGTCATCAGTAGATGACGTATGGCAAGACGCGGTCTACTCCGGGACCTATCCACTGCTCTCTCAGCCGTGGACGGCCAACCTGTACTCGACCTTGACTGCCCCGCCGGAGGGGCGCAGCTACACCCTGACCGTGCGCGCGATTGACATCGCCGGACGGCAGGCTGAGATCGTCCGGGTCGTGCCGGCCGACGCCGTGCCGCCCGCCCCACCCATCACCGTGACCCTCAGCTACAGCGCGGGCCTGGTCATCACGCCAGGCATGACCATCGTCGATATCGTCTCGCCTGAGCTGAGCCTGACCTGGACAAGCAGCGCCAGCCCAGACCTGGACCGCTACACCGTCGAGTGGCTCAACGATCCTCAGCAACTTGCCCCGTCTCACGTGCAGCAGTCCGTCACGCTGCCCACGACGGCGCACCAGGCAAGCTTTACGGGCCCCCAGCAGTCCAAGCTGTGGGCGCGCCTGTCCAGCCTGGATGCCTTCGACAACACGGCTGTGAAGCAGTTCGGGCCGGTGTACATCGACGACGAGCTGACCCCAGTCTACGTGGACATGGGCGAGGGCGAGGCCGCAGGCTCCCCTTACCAGGGCTGGCTGCAGGCCGGGTGTAACCAACTGGGACAAGACAGCCGCCCGGCCGGCCGCTCGCTGCCCAGTGGACCCGGCCAGCCGCAGGCGTTCTACGCCGCCTGGAACCGGGAAGGGCTGCGCATGACCTGGAGCGGCGCCGACTGGAGGAGTGACGGCAATCTCTTCATCTACCTGGACTCGGTGGAAGGCGGCCAAACCAAGGCCTACAACCCATTCAGCCAGTACGGCGACGATGTCTACCTGCCCACCTACCGCGTCCAGACGACCACCTACCGCATGGCAGCCGACTATGTGGTGTGGGTGCAGTACAACGCAAGCTCCCCATTCAGCACGAGCGTCCAGTTGCTCAACTACGACGGAAGCTGGGACATCGTTCCAACCCCCGGCATCGAGTACGCTTTCGACGCCGGCCAGTCCCCGGCCCTGACTGACCTGTACGTGCCCTTCGCCAGCCTGGGCATCACCAATCCCGTCAGCCAATCGCTTGGACTTGCCGCCTTTGCCACCGAGCCGGACAGCTTGCGGCTGTGGGCGGCGGCGCCTTCCGGCAACAAGCTCAACAGCCGCTGGATCACCGGCCAATATCCAAGCACCCAACCCTTGGGCTTGAGCCAGCGCTACTACTGGCCGTCGGTGGGCGATGGCGTCTGCCCGCGCGACGGCGAGCGCTCCGGCGGATCGCAGGTGCAGGTCAGCCTGGATACCCGGGGGCTTGCGATAGGCTACAGTCTGCTGGGCCATGGGCTGCCGATCTCGGTGTCGGACCACCTGGCCAGCTTGATCGGCTGGGATCAGATGCAGAGCCTTAGCTGCATGGCTACTCCCAACGCGGCGGGCTGCACTCCCCAGATCGACACCTCCACCCCCGTGACGGTGGATGTCCGCGCCAAGCTGGCCCGCTTCAACACCGTTACCCCACAGCCCCTGGGACAAGGCCGGCCGGTCAGCCTAACCGTCCGACTGAGCAACCAGGGCAAGACGCAGGCCGTTGGCGTGCGCCTGCTGGCCCAGAGCTGGGGCCACTTGCGCATGACCGGCATCACTCAGACGGCCCCGGTCACTATCCCGGCCGGCGGGCAAGTCGTTCAAACCCTGGAGGCCGTGGTCGACCTTGGCCACGATGCCGCCCACGACGACGGCTGGGCCAAGATCGATGTAGCTGTCTTGGACAAGGACAGTGTGCCATTACTCAATGGGTACATTTACCCGGTGGATTGGCTGTACGCCGAATACGAAATCGACCAGGCCGGCCCCGACTATATGGCCATTCAGAACCCGCCCAGCGTCCTGCTCAAGGAGGGCCCCAGCGTGCTGCAAGGCAGCGTGCGCGACCAGTCGCCCGTGCCGACGATCACCGTAGACCTCCGGCGGCAGATCAGCGGCGTCATGACGGTCACGTCGTTCACGTGCGTCGACACGACGCCGGCGGACAGGCAATGGACCTGCCCGATCGATACCGGCCCCATCGACTCTGCGCCTACAGTTACAGTCGGGCTGCGCGTCAAGGGCGCCGACGTGTACGGGCAAGCCAGTACGTGGTTCCGCGATGGCCAACCCGTCTCCGACGGGCTTTGGCAGGATTTCCAGGTTGACTCTGAGCCGCCCGTCGTGTCGTTGAGCAGCGCGACCCTGGCTGCCCTGGGCGATGGTGTGATCGGCCCGAGCGAGACGACGTGGGATGGCCAAATCACAGATACGATCAGGATCGAGGCGGTCGAGGTGTGCGACCCCGCCCCCGGCGGTGACTGCGAGCTGATCGGCAACCTGGTTCCGGCCGACAAGTCTCTCGACAAGACCTTCCAATATGATCTCACATCTCTGCGCAGCGGGGCCCCTCAGTGTGATTCCCAGTACTCGCGCAATCTCTATATTACGCACACCGCCGCCATCCGCGATCTCAACGTGGGCCTGGCCTTCACGGCCACCAGCCGGAGCACACTGCGGGTCTATCTCCAAGCGCCGTCAGGCCTGCAAGTTTTGTTGATAGGGCCGGGCAGCAGCGCGTTGACCCAAAACTATAACGTGACGCTGGACGACGCGGCGACCGTGCCGTTGTGGCAAGACGCCGACGACCACGTCGCCGGCGCGCCCTACTACCAGAACCTGCGCATCCCATCCAACCTGCTGAGCGCCTTCAACCTCTTGAGCAATGCAAATGTGATGGGCGAGTGGCGCGTGTCCTGGTGCGACACAGAACGAACAAGAACGGAGCAAGAAGTCCGCTTCCTGAGCGCCCGCTTTAGCATCAACTCAGTTGCGACAGTCTTGTATACCGAGGGTAACTGGCGCTACAGCTTGCCGGTACAGAGTTTGGATGGGGTGAGTCAAACCCGGCGACTGGTGGGCATCGACAACGTCGGCTATCGCAGCCAGCCGCTGACCCTGACCTACAAGCTGGACACCGTGGCGCCGGCCCTGACCGTCACGCACGCCCTGACCGACGTCGACCGCCTGTACCTCAGCGGCTCGGTCAGCGACGGCGGCGAGCTCAGGCTGCTGCGCGTGCGGATGACGCTGCCCAACGGCGGCCAGTACGCCACCGTGATTTCCAACACGGCCACCGGCTGGCTGTATAACGCCGTGCCCAGCCCCTACCAGGCCGGCAATTATACCGTCTGGATCGAGGCTGAAGATTGGGTCGGCAACATCGCCTATGCCGGGCCGTTCAACCTGTCCCTGCCGGCGCTGCCCAACCGTGTCGAGCAAGTCAACCCGGCTAACGGCGCCACGAACGTGGCGCTCAACCAGCCGGTCGTGATTGACTTTAGCCAGGCGATGAGGCCAGAATCGCTGAACCTGGCTATCAGCCCAACGCTCGTCCTGACGCCCACCTGGAACGCGGAAAAGACGCGCGTCAACCTGGGTCACCCCTACTTCCTATCCAACACCGCTTACCACCTGGAAGTGGTCAGTGCTATCAACCAGGGCAGCCTGCTCCTGGACAACGTGCCATACACCTGGACCTTTACCACCGGCACAACGATTGCCGACGAGGCGGATCTCGGCGTGAGCCTGGCGCGGGTTGGGAGCGGCGACGTGACCGCCGGCGACTTGATCAGCTACACCGCCACCGTCACCAACAACGGGCCAGCCTCGATCACTTCGGCGCTGCTCACCTTCAACTTTGGCCCGGCCGACAGCGTCGCCTGGGCCGGCGGGCCGGGCTGCACCTGGGCCGCTGGCACGGAGGTCATGACGTGCACGGTGAGCCTATCGGGCTTCACGCCAGTTAGCCTGACCATGTCGGTCCGAGCCGTCGGCAGCTTCGATGGCGTGTTAAGAAACACGGTAACTGTGGCGCCGCCAGCTGCCATCATCGACCCGAACGCGCTGAACGACACGGCCGGGCCGGTGACGGTGGCGGTGAACAAGCGCCACTACATCTACCTGCCGGTGGTGTTGAAGGGGATCTGAGAGAGCCCCTCGTAGGGGCGACCCGGTGGGTCGCCCCTACCCAAAGGCTTAGCTCGACCAACATCATTTTTAAGGTTCCAAACCCGAGACCTGAAACCTAGAAAGGAAAGGAGGAACTCATGAAACCCAATCGCTTGCTTGCCATCGTTTTATCCATTCTGCTGACCGTCGTGACCGCCCAGGCTCTAGGCGCAGACCCTTTGGGTTTTATAAACCCAAAGGGTCTTGCTCCTGCAGCGCTTGACGAGGTCGAGGCG
>JAFGFO010000436.1 GCA_016931085.1 Thermoflexales bacterium | reverse complement strand
TAGACCGCCGAGCGCTGCGTGACCAGGTTGTACATATTGTTCGACCAGTTCTGCACCGTGGTGTAGCGCATGCGCGCGCCGCGCTTGACGACGATCTCGATCACGCCGCTGTGGAACGAGTAGGTTGTGTAGACAGGCGCCGTGCAGTTGTGAGAAACGACACCCTCCCCTACATAAGATTCGTCATCCTCCACAGAAAAGTTATACACACTTGTCTCGGTCTGTTCAGTTTCCATAGTTCGAATCGGCACATACAAGTAATGATCATCCAAGACAAAAGGAGACCCACTCTGCTTGCCTGCGAAGGCCGTCCGGCCGACTATCTCGCCAAAACGCTCATTCCACGGAGATGAAATAATCACCGCATAGATCGGCTGGCGTGGCGCATCACGTTTCTGCAAATTGATCGAGGCAGCAACGCCCAGGCGCAACAGTGCATCACGAAAAGCGTAAGCCAAATCCGCAGAGATGGTATTAAAACGGAACATGTTCTTCTTGGGATCATAACTGCCATCACCGCGCCACATGCCTTGCACCAGGCCGGCTAAACATTCGGATGAGGCATCACGCACCCAAGCTGGCACACCTTTATCATACGCAGTCGATCCGAACTCGCGTGCAAACAATCGAGCGACTTTCGTCAAGCAAAGCACCACTGTTTGTCCGTGCTGGCGCGGCGTATTTTCGATAGGGGCTTTGCCGAAATGCTTTTCTAACAAAGCAGCCACGTCATGAAGATAATCCTTTTCTTCCTCGTTGAAAGAAAAACTCAGATAATGCTCGCCATCCACATGCCCCTCGGCCAGGTAATAACCGATCAAGCGGAAAAAGTCTGGCGTTAAAGGCAGATTGATTTTTTCAGCCACAGCTTTGTGTCGTCCATGACCTATTTCAACGCTTGTCGTATACGTGCCCGCCGTCTCCTCGACCGGGCGCACCACAGGGATTGCCAGGTAATCGCCCGGCTTGACATCCTGGGCGGCCACCCACTCAGTCTTGAACTGTTGATTGCGCTCGTGAGGCCGCTGGCGGCGCACGACCAACAAAGGATGCTCAGCCGTGACGTTCAAAAGCCTACTTGTGTCACCATAATAGCGAATGTGATATAGCGTTCCTCGATAAGGGCGCTGCATAGTCCGGTAAACCCGGCAATAACGCCCCGTGTGAGTTAAAACTCGATCACCTGCTCGGATTTCCTCGATGGGCTTCTCCCCACCCTGCATCCGTACTCGCGCGCCAGCCGTGAAGCAGCCCTCGACATAATGTACGTAACTCCCCTCGTCGGCGATGATCAACGTGCGCTCGAACTGGCCCAGGCTCTGGGCATTGACGCGAAAGTAGGCCTGCAGCGGCAGCGCCACGTGCACGCCAGGCGGGACGTAGACGAACGAGCCGCCCGACCATACGGCGCTGTTGAGCGCGGCGAACTTGTTGTCGCCGGGCGGCACGAGCTTGCCAAAGTATTTGCGAAACAGATCGGGGTGCTCCTTCAGCCCATCCTCGATGCTCAAAAAGATCACGCCCTGCCTGGACAGCTCCTCCTGGATGTTGTGGTAGACGACCTCGGACTCGTACATCGCCCCCGCCCCGGCCAGGAACTTGCGCTCGGCCTCGGGGATGCCCAGCCGGTCGAAGGTGCGCTTGATGTCTTCCGGCACATCGTCCCAACTGCGCTCTGACTGCTCGGTCGGCTTGAGATAATAGTAAATATCGTCAAAGTCGAGTCCCGACAGGTCAGGCCCCCAATTGGGCATGGGCCGCTGGATAAAGTGCTCGTAAGACTTGAGGCGGAACTGGCGCATCCAGTCCGGCTCGCTCTTCATCCACGAGATTTCCTCGACGATCTCGCGCGACAAGCCCTTGCGCGACTTGAAGACGTACTTCTCCGGGTCGGAAAAGCCGTACTTGTACTCGCCCAGGCCATCCAGTTGTTCGCGATCCTTATCCGTCGCCATAATCGCTCCGCATCATCACACCATTGACCAGACTTCAAAGTCTTGGAGACTTTGCAAGTCTATCCATACTTGGCCCGAACCCAATCGTAACCCCTGAGCTCCAGATCCTTGGCCAGCTCCGGGCCGCCGGACTCGACCACGCGCCCCCCCAGGAGAATGTGTACAAAGTGCGGCTTGATATAGTCCAACAGGCGTTGGTAGTGCGTGATGAGCAGCACGCCCATGTGCGGCCCCATCAGCCGGTTCACACCCTCCGACACCTGCCGCAGGGCATCGATATCCAGCCCCGAGTCCGTCTCGTCCAGGATGGCGATCTCCGGCTCGAGCATGGCCATCTGCAGCACCTCGGCCCGTTTTTTCTCGCCGCCCGAAAAGCCCTCGTTGACGTAACGGGCGGCAAAGCTCTCGTCGATTTGGAGCATCTTCATCTTTTCGCGCAGCAGCCGGCGGAACTCGGGGATCGAGATACTCTTGGCGGAGCGGCCATCGCTGCCGCCATTCCGGCGGCGGGCGTTGAGCGCCGTGCGCAAAAAGTTGGCCATCGTCACGCCCGGGATCGAGACCGGGTACTGGAAAGCCAAAAAGATCCCCAGCTTGCTGCGCTCAGCCGGCGACAGATCGAGGACGTTCTGGCCCTTGTAAGCCACCTCGCCACACGGTACCTGGTAACCCGGGTGTCCCATCAAGGTATAAGCCAGCGTGCTTTTGCCGGACCCGTTGGGGCCCATCAAAGCGTGCACTTCGCCAGGCTTGATCGTCAGCGAAAAGCCCTTGAGAACTTCCTTGTCCCCCACGTTCACGCACAAGTCGCGGATGTAAAACGGCTCACCCATACTACCCCCTGTCAAAGCAATCTAGGAGCTTGTCGGAGAGAGCACCTTTCCACCTTCCCGAAAGCTCCAAGCTTTCGGGAAGGTAAGCGTTGCGGATCGTCTCTCCGACAGCCTGCTAGGATGCGATTATAGCACAGTCTCTAGCAAATGTCAATATCTATGATCAAATTCTTCTTTATTCACGCACTCGAAAGCCGCCTGGCCACCAGGACAGTCACATCGTCGAAGGGTGGCTGACCAGTGGTGAACTCACCAAGTGCAGCCTCAAGTGCCGCGACCATCTCAGCGGCCGGCGCGTGCCGCTGGTCCAGCGCGAGCTGCCGCAAGCGCGCCTCGCCAAGTTCTTCGCCAAGCGCGTTGGCAGCCTCGGTCACGCCATCCGTGTACAACACCACGAAATCGCCCGCCTCGAGCTGCACGCTGCGCTGATCAAAAGCGGCGTCTGGGTCAATGCCCAGCACCATGCCCGTGGGGGCAAGCGCCGTCACGTGCTTGGCTCCCGCCTGGTGCAACAAGGGGGGGTTGTGGCCAGCGTTGACATAGGTCAGCTCGCCGCTGGCCGGGTTCAGTTGAGCATAAAAGAGGCTGACAAACATATTCCGCATGGCGTCGCCGCAGATCAGCCGGTTAGCCCGCGCTATGCCCTCGGCCGGTGCGGACTGGAGGACGCTGGCGCGGACGATACTGCGGGTGAGGACCATAAACAAGGCGGCCGGCATGCCTTTATCCGTCACGTCGGCGATCACCAGGCCCAGCCGCCCATCACCCTCGTCGATAAAGTCGTAATAGTCGCCGGCCACCTCGCGTGCCGGCCGCCACCAGGCCGCGAACTCCCAGCCCGGAATCTGCGGCGTCGTGTGCGGCAGGAAGCTGGTCTGCACCTCACGCGCCATCTGCAGCTCGCGCTCCAGCCGGCCCTGGTCGACGGCGAGCTGGTACAGGCGCGCGTTTTCGATGGCGATCGCCGCGTTCGAAGCGATCGCGCTGAGCAGCTCGAGATCTTCTGGGGTAAACAGGCCGGCCCGGAAGCGGTTATCGACGTAAATTAGCCCCGTGACCTGCTCCCTGGTCTTGAGCGGCACGCACAGGATCGAGCGCAGCCCCAGCAACATGACGCTGTGACGCATGCTAAAGCGCTCGTCCATCTGCGCGTCGCTGGTCAGGATTGGCTGTCCTTCACTCGTCACCCTATCGACGACACTCCGCGAGACCTGGAAATAGGGATCGTCAATCGTGCCTTGATCCATCCCGCGCGCCACGCGAAAGACCGGGCTGCCGTCGTCCTCGAGCAGCACCACAAAGCCGCGCTCGGCGTGCGTGGCGGCGATCACCTCGTCCACCACCCGGTTGAGGACCGTGTCAAGGTCGAGCGAAGAATTAAAGGCCTGCGACAGGCGATACAACAGCGCGAGGCGGTCGCCGGAGGCTTGGGCAGGGTCGGTCGTGGTCATTGGCGCATCGCCTCTTTCACCGCCTCGTAAGCGTCGATCAGGCCGTAACCGTACACGTTATTGGGCACCTTGCCCGGCGCGTCGTCACCGCACGCGCACAGGCTGCCCGGTTTCTCGAGATCGCACACGGTCTCTACACGCCGCGGCTGAGCCGTGCGCCGGATGATGTCCTCGGTGCGCTCGATGTCGCCGGCCAGGGTGGGATTGGCCGACCAGATCAGCGCCACCAGCCCGGCCACGTGCGGGCCGGCCATCGAGGTGCCCGGCGAAGGCATGTAGCCGCCGCCCGGCACGGCCGAGCGCACGTTCTCGCCCGGGGCGGTCACGTCTGGCTTGAGCAGTTCCTGGCCGGCCGCCGGCCCACGGCTGGAAAAGGAGGTGACCTGGCCTGAGGCGCCCTCCGCGCCCACCGTAAACGAGGCATCGTAAATGGCGGCCGGGTCCTTGACCGTCCCACAGCCGGGGCCGTCGTTGCCGGCCGAGACGACCATCATGATCCCGGCCGCGCGCAGGTTCTCCACGGCGCGTTTGAGCGTATCCGGCGCGCAGCCCTCGAAAGTGGGGCAGCCCCAGGAATTATTGATCACGTGGGGGGCCTGTTCGGGCTTGCCATCGCGGAAGGGGTCGCCGCCGCGCGGGAAAGGCGCCAGGAAAAACTCCATGCAGGCCGTGTACGCGCCGGGGTTGCCCAGCCCGGCCCGCATGTTGCGGCAGGCCACCCACTGCGCGCCGGGCGCTACGCCGACCTGGTTGCCCGCCCCGTCGTCGCCCACCATCGTGCCGGTGGTGTGCGTGCCGTGGCCGTGCTCGTCCCACGGCTCGGGCGCGTCATCCCAGGGGTCGTACCAGTTATAATCGTGAGCGGCGCTGCTGCCGTTCCAGCCGCGATAGTGTGCCTGGAGCGCCGGGTGCGTCCAGTCCACGCCCGTGTCGGCGTCGGCCACCACCACCCCTTCCCCGGTCACGCCCAACTCGTCCCAAGCCTGGTTGGCCTTGACCGCGCGAATGTTCCATTCCACCCCCTGCGGCTCGTTAAATACACCCAGCATGCTCATGCTTTCCATGTGACGGGTCTGGCGGATATTGGGATTGAGGATCACTTCCGCCACGTCGTCACGGCCGGCCAGGCGAGTCTTGAGCCACCCCAGCGAGAGGTCATTGAGATCGTCGACCCGGATCATGTTGACCAGGTAATACGGGCGATAGTCGACGCCCATCTTGTCGAGCTCGGCCCACAGGGGGGCCTGGGTGCGGTTGGCCGTTTCGGTCAGGGTGTCGTAGACATAGCGGATGCGCTCGACGCGATCGGTGATGGTGTAGGCCTTGCTCACGTCTGCCTGCTCGCGCAGGATGATCAACACGCCATCGTGATAAAAGCCTGGGTGGCCCCAGAAGAGGTAAGCCGCCAGGGCAGCGACAACGGTCAGCACGGCAAACCCGCCGGAAGCAGCCAAACGTAAAACGTCCCTCGGCAAGCTCGGGATGATATGAAACGTGAAACGTGAAACGTGAAACTTGTTCCACATCCATCGCCCCAGCCACAACGCCAGGCCCAAGATAAGGGCGATTCCCAGGCTCATCATCAGCGCCGGGTGCGGTGTCGAAGCCTGCACGCGCCAGTCCGCAAAGGCCAGCGAGCCGAACTCGTAGGCCACGTGGACGAGCATGGCCGGCCACAGCGAGCCGCGCGCAAAGAACTCGGCCGCCAGCAGGCCCACGGCCATGGCCACAAAAGGGCGTCCAAACAGCACGAACCAATCGCCCAGGGGCAGCACATACGCCGGCTGGGCGGCGGTGTAGACCAGGAGCGACACGAATGCAGCCAGCCAGGTTTGCTTGCGGCCGGCGCCGCGCGTCAGCCACAACATCAGCAGCCCGCGAAAGACGAGCTCTTCGCCCACGCCGTTGACCAGCGCGCGCGCCAGGGACGCCAGGGTAAAATACAGCGTGCCCAACGCCCCCAGGATCAGCCAGGGGATCAGGAGACAGGCCGCCACACCGGCCGCCAGCAGCAGCGTCGGCAGCGAGGGCCGCCGCAGCGCCTCGAACGAGCGGCTGACCCATAACACCGCCAACAAAAATGGCCAGGTCAGCGCTATGCGCAGGACGGCGGCCGCCGCGGGCGCGTCGTCAAAGGGGATGCCACCCACGGCCCACAAGGCCTGGTAGACGCTGACCAGCACCAGGCCGGTCGACACACCAGCCAGCCATTCCCAGCCGGCGCGCTTGCGCGTGAACAACCAGGCTGGCAGGAAGAGGATCAGCTCGAGCAGCAGTGTGACCGCCGTCGCCAGCGCCCCGATCGCCCACGTGGGCAAGCTGCCCGGCGAGGCCACGCCGCCCAGCATGGCGATGGCCTTGGGTGCATAACCCGTGGCGGCCGACACCAGCGCCATCACCGCCACCGGCACAGCCGATAACCAACCCAACAAGCCAAGGATGGCCACCCACTGCAGGCAGCCAGCCAACGAGTCAGAGCGTCCTTGTGTCTCGGTCTGCATAGTCCTTACTCCATCACCAGTTCGGCAAGCACGATGTGATCCGCGCCGCCGGCAAGCGGCAAGCGGCCTTGTGCATTATACAACCCCACGGCGATTTTGTACACCCCCGGCCGCGCATCGGGGGGGAGGCTCAACGTGAACGTGTTGCGGACGAGCGCGCCGGCTTGCCACAAAGAGGTGGGGAAACTGTCCGCCCCGGCGATGCGGTCGGCCTGTGCAAGCATCTCGCCGTCTGGCCCCAGCACGTGCACGAACACGACATAATTGTGATCCACAGCGCCGTCCGCCTGCCAATACAGCGCCAAGGAAACGTCCTGGCCAGCCTCAACCTGGCTCACGTCCAGGTCATAGCCACGTAGGCGGATCGCTTGAGCAAAACGCGCTTCGAGTGGGTGCTGCGGGCCGGCGCCAAAGGCGGCGTGCCCCCCCAGCTCGAACAGCAGCAGCGCCATGTCGTGAAAACCCTGCCCCACGCCCACCCGCCTGGCGTGGCCCAGCAATTCCCCCAGCACCACGCCAGTTGGGTCAGCCAGCTCAGCCTGCCACAAGACCAGCCAGGCGCGCTCGTAGCCCTCCGTCCGCTCCTGCAAGCACGCGGCGGCGCGATAGTCGAGGGGCTGCTGAGCCGGCGGCAAAAGACCTGGCGGCAGCCCCACCAACGGCGAGCGGACCTGGGCATAGTACTCAAAGATCGGCTGCTGGTAACCGCCGACCAGCACGACGATGTCCCCCGCCCGCTCGTGCCGCGCGATATAATCCGCCACGCCGCGCGCGTCGGGCCTGGCGCTGGCCGGCGCCAGGCAGCTTTCCCTAAACCCCACGACGCTCACAGCCAGCACGGCGGCCCACGCCGCCCCCCAGGCAACTGCCGTCAAGGCGCGCGGGAGGCGCCGCCAGCCCCAGTACAGCCTGTCCAGGCCCGCTCCCACCAGCAGCAAAAAGGCCGGCAGCGCGGCGATCACGTAACGGGGGGCAAACTTGGGCTTGCTCCAGGCCAGGATGGCCATGGCAACGAGCGGCACGAGCAGCAGAATCGCCGCCGCCACCCGCCTCTCGCGCCGGGCGCGGCCGGCCAGCACACCCAAAACCAGCAAGGCGACAAAAGTCCCCATCGCCCAGGCGGTAATGGGCAAATCGCCCACGCTGCCGGTGGTAAACGCCCGCAGCGTATCGCCAGCCACCGTCTGCCACCCCACCCGCCCGGGGAAATAGGTGGTATTGGTCGCAGCCTGATCCCAGGCCGCCGGCAGCCAGGGAAGAAAAGCGAGCAGGATGGCGAGCTGCGACGACAGCCAGGCGAGCAGTTCGAAACGTGAAACCTGAAACTTGAAACCCATTAGAAACAGTACGTTCAACGCGAGCAGGGTAAAGGCGGCGTAATAGTGGGTGTACAAGGCCGCCACGCTCACCGCCACAAAAAGCACCCACGACCTGATTGACATGTGCAATTTGCAATTTGCAATTTGAAGAGCCGTCAGCGCCAGCAGCAGGCTGTAGCCCCTCGTCTCTTGCGCGTACCACACGGCGAACGGCGACAGCGCCAGCAGCAGCGCGCCGGCCAGCCCGGCCCCCCTGCCCAACCAGTGGCGGCCCGCCCGGTACGTCAACGCCACCGCCAGCACGCCAAAGCAAGTCGAGAGAAAGCGCACGGCGAACTCGCTGCGGCCAGCCCAGCCCATCCCCCCCCCCAGCAGCAAGGCGTGCAAAGGGGGATGGTCGGTGACGGCGCTCGTGGCGATCGTTTGAGCCGGCGGCAAGGAGGCCAGCCACACGCTCAGCGCTTCGTCGTACCACAAGCTCTGGGCGCCCAGGCGGTAGACGCGCAGCCCGAACGCCAGCAGGCAGATGAGGGAAGGAAGTAGGGAGTAGGGAGTAGGGAGTAGGGAGTAGGAAGAGCGAGCCAGAAACCGAGTTTTTCCCTCCTCCGGAGGGGTGCAAGGCAAAAAACTCGGTTTCTTAAAACCTGAAACCTCCCTCGACAAGCTCGGGATGATATGAAACGTGAAAGCTGCCGCCCTTTCCATCCACCCGGCCCGGTCGAGCGTCCAGGCCGCCAGCCCGCCCAGGCTGGCCCCGGCCAATACGTCCAGCGGATAATGCACCCCGCCGCACACGCGGGCCAGGCCAAGCGCGGCCGCCAACGCCAACATCCACGCCCCCCAGCGCTTGCGCCGCAGCCAGACCGCCAGCGCCAGCGAAAAGCCCACGGTGGCCGCGTTGCTGGGGAAGGACGAGTCGGAGGGATGATAGAAAAGCAAGTTCACTTCGTGATAGGTGAAAGGGCGAGGGCGAAAGTAGACGCGGTTGACCAGGCTGACGACCAGGCTGGCCAACAGCATGGCGGCCAGCGCGCGCAGCACGGTCGAGCGATCGGCCAGCCGCCCGGCCGGGGAAGGGGCGGCAAACCACAAGCCCACCAGCGTCAACACCAGCCCGGTGGGGATGATATAATCGTTCATGCAGAACTGGATCGCCCCGTCCAGCCATGGCCAGCGTCCGGTCAGGCCGTTGAGGGCGCGGAAGAGAGGCCAATCGTAGAGGCCAATGAGGAGGAAGAATAAAACGTAAAACGTCCCTCGGCAAGCTCCCCCTTCCCCCCTTCGGGGGGCGGGGACTGCGCGGGATGATATAAAACGTAAAACAGGAGGCGTAAAACGTGAAACGCGAAACGCGAAACGCGAAACGCGAGACACGAGAGATGAGAGATGAGAAGTGAGAGGTGAAACGTGAGGCGTGAGGCGTGAGACGCGAAACCTGAAATCCGAAACCCGCATGAAAGCAGCCAGCCGGGCCAGGCCCAGCGCCAGCAAGGTCGACAGCCCGAACAAGGCGGTCAGCTCGCTGCCGGCGGGGCCGGGCGTGAGCAGCTCGGGGGCGAACAGCCAGAACACGGCATACGCGCCCGCCGTCCAGACGGCGGCCACGGCCAGGCCGAGGCGCGGCCGGCTCGGCGGCACAAAGGCTGCCAGCCTGTCGTCGCCGCTCGCCACGGCCGCCGCTTGCAGCACACCCAGGGCCGCCGCCGTGGCAAAGAGGGCATAATTCACCACCAGGTAAAAGGGAACGTAGGCTCTCAAGGGTTTAAGGTTACAGGTTCAAGATTTCAGGTTTAAGGTCGCCAACGCCCGCTCGCAGGCGGCGCGCATCAAGGCCGCCACCCGCTCGGCCGGGCCCTGGCCGGTCCACATCTCGAAGGCGACGGCCCCCTGCCCCACCAACATTCCCAGGCCGTCGATGGCGTTGGCGCCCGCGGCGCGCGCCTGACGCAGCAAGCGCGTTTCGAGCGGGTTGTACACCAGGTCGTACACGCTCAAGTGAGCCGGCAGCGGCACAGCCTCGGGCCAGATGGAGGCGTCGACGTGCGGCCACATGCCCACCTGGGTCGCGTTGACCAGCAGGCCGGCCGCCCGGGCCGATTCCACCAAGGCGTCCTGCGTCAACGGCAAGACGCTCAAGCGCGGGGGATAGGCGAGATTGGCCCATCCCAGGTGCGCCACGAGTGCCTGGGCACGCTCCAACGTGCGGTTGAGAACAACGATTTTTGCCAGGCCGGATTGCAGTAACCCCAACACTACCGCTCGCGCCGCCCCACCGGCGCCAACCACCAGGCAGTCCTGTCCCCCCCCCGGCTCAAAGCCGCCTACCCGCAGCGCGCCGGCAAAGCCCGGCGCGTCGGTGTTGTAGCCACGAATCGCCGTCGAGCCGTCCGCCTGGCGCTCGACGAGCAGCGTGTTCACCGCTCCCAATACCTGGGCCGTGACATCCAGGCTGTCGAGGGCGGGGATGACGGCCTGCTTGTGCGGCACGGTGACGTTGGCACCGCGAAAGCCCAACGCCGCCAGCCCGCGCACGGCCTCCTCGACGCGGCTGGGATGTACCGGCAGCGGCACGTAGCGCCAGTTGAGGCCCAGGGCATCGAAGGCGGCGTTGTGCATCGCCGGCGAGAGGCTGTGCGCCACCGGCCAGCCCAGCAAACCAACCAGTTGGGTGTGAGCGTTAATCATAGGCTAAAGTTAGGGTTAAGGCTGAGGTTAAGATCAGGAGACGAATCGTGCTCCCAGTTGGCGCATCAAGTCGACAAAGCCGGGGAAAGAGTCGGCGGCGCACGCCGCGCCCTCGACCACGACCGGCCCCTCGGCCAGCAGCCCGGCCACAGTCCACGCCATCGCCAGGCGATGGTCGCCGTGGCTGCTCACGCGCCCGCCGCGCAGCCTGGTGGGCCCTTTGACGACAAAGCCATCCGGCATCGGCTCGATATCCGCGCCCAGGGCTTGCAGCTCAGCCACGACGGTGGCGATGCGATCGGTCTCTTTGACGCGCAGCTCGGCCATGTCGCGCACGACGGTGGCGCCCTGCGCCTGGGTAGCCGCCACGGCCAATATGGGGAACTCGTCGACCATGCGCACTCCCAGGCCGCCGCCGATTTCCACCCCGTGCAGCGTCGAGGCGCGCACGCTCAGGTCGGCCACCGGCTCGTTGCCCTGCTCGCGCTCGGCCTGCACGGTGATGTCAACGCCCATATCGCGCAGCACGTCCAACAAGCCCGTTCGAGTAGGGTTGACTCCCATGCCGCAAACAGTAATCTCAGAGCCTGCCAGCAGGGCAGCCGCCACCAGGGGGAAGGCCGCCGAAGAAAAGTCACCTGGCACAGTCAGCGTGAGCGGCGCAAGCCGCGCCGGCGGGTGCAGCGTGACGGCAGCCCCGCGCTGCTCGATCTCCGCCCCCATGGCGGCCAGCATCCGCTCGGTGTGGTCGCGGGCCGGCCCGGGCTGGCGCACGGTGGTGAGGCCGCTGGCGTACAGACCGGCCAGCAGCACCGCGCTCTTGACCTGGGCGCTGGCGACGGGCATAGCGTAATCAATGCCCTGCAGCGCGCGCCCGCGCACCGCCAGCGGCGCGCGGCCATCCGTGGCCGTGATGTCAGCCCCCATGCTCACCAGCGGCTCGACGACGCGCCCCATCGGGCGGCGCAGCAACTGCTCCTCGCCGGTGAGGGTGCTGTCGAAGGACTGGCCGGCCATGATGCCGGCCAGCAAGCGCATCGTCGTGCCGGAGCGGACGCAGTTCAGCGGCCCGGCCGGCGGCAGCAGGCCGCGCAAGCCGCGCCCGTGGACGGTGAGCGTCGTTACACTGTGCTGATCGACCTGCACACCCAACTGGCGCAGGCAGCCCAGGCTGGCCAGGCAGTCGCCGGAGGGTAAAAAGCCCTCGACGTGACCGGCGCCCTCGGCCAGCGCTCCCAGCAGCAGCGCACGGTGCGAGATGGACTTGTCGCCCGGCACGCGCGCCTGCCCGCGCAGCGCGCCGCCAGGGTAAACGGTGAGTTGATCCATAGCATCCCCCTCAAGAGTTGCAGGTTTAAAGGTTTCGGGTTCAAGGTCAAGATTTCGCCATACACTATAACACACCCCTCGCTTGGGCGCAACATGCCCCTGCCACGTGCGACGCACGTGAGACTTTTGATCAAAAGCTGATAGCTGCTTGTTAGCTAACAAATAGGCAGCCGGGGCGGGAATGTGGTATCGTATCCTTGGCTCAAATTTATCCGCGAATTGACGCTAAGCAACACCAACGGGGCCAAAAGGGCCTAAAATCAGCGAAAATTCGCGCAGATTAGTGGATAAACTATTTATCTAGGAGGCAAAACGTGAACAAGCGATCTCAGATTTTAGCTAGCATCGCCCTGATCGGCCTGGGCAGCCTGGCCTTGGCGTGCAACATGAGCGTGCTGTTGTTTGGGGTGGGCTGGGGGCCGTGGCGGCTGTGGCCACTGCTCGTCGTCGGCGCCGGCTGTGCCCTCGTCGCCCCGCCGCTGCTGGTGCGTGGCAAGCCGGCCTTGGGCGCGCTCTTCATTCCCGGCATGCCGGTGCTGGTGACAGGCTGCATCCTGCTTTTTTGCAGCGTCTTTGACGCCTGGGGCGCCTGGGCTTGGCTGTGGCCGCAAGAAGTCCTGGCGGTGGCGGCCGGCTTCCTGTTCGCCGCCGCTTACATGCGCCAGATCTGGCTGCTCGTCCCGGCCATCCTCATCGGCCTCAACGGGCTGCTGTTCCAGTTCTGCGCCATCACTGGCTGGTGGCAAGTCTGGGCCGTGCTGTGGACGATCGAGCCGCTCGCGATCGGCGTGGCCCTGCTGGCCGTCAACATCAAGCAGCACGCGGCGGGTTTGTGGATAGCCGGCTTTGTCCTGTGTGGGCTGGCCGGCCTGGGCACGCTCGGCTCGCTCGGCCTCGTGTCGCTGTCGGCCTTTTTCCCGGCCTGGTGGCTGTGGGGCTGGATCGGGCCTGGGCTGCTCATCCTGGCCGGCTTGGCGCTGCTGGCCTGGGGGCTGCTCGGCCGCCCGGTAACCCTCAGCGCAAGCGCGGACTGAAACTTGTCGCCCGGTTTTACGTATAACACTGTAGAGACTAAGCTGAAACCTTACACCTGCGCCTGTCCCCCTTGGGGATAGGCGCAGGTGAACGTGGAATTTGAAACCATCTAGGAGCTTGTCGGAGAGAGCATTTTGTAGGGCGGCTTTCTATAGCCGCCGAGCTTGCGGCAGGTATGGAAACCTG
>JAFGFO010000435.1 GCA_016931085.1 Thermoflexales bacterium | reverse complement strand
TCGGGGAGGTAAGTGGGGCGCCCAGCCGCAAAATGACGCCATTGGGGGGGACGTATGCTCGTTGTCGCCTATTGCTGCGGAGTCCCATGTATGCTCGTAATTGCCAATCGCTGCGAAAGCCCACACCTCTTTGGTTTTGCAAATTACGGAGTCCATGGTAGCATGCACGCATGCCCCAGGCAATGAAACGCCTGGAGCACAGCCAAGCCGAAGCCAGCGGCGAATGACAGTCACACACCACTCTACAAAGCCGCTTGCTTTCGGCGCGATGAGCAGCCTTTTTGCTTTCTATGAAAGCATGAGTGTCAACTTAAGGCCCAAAGCTGACTCGACGCACTGTCATTGCGAGGCGCGGAGCGCCGAAGCAATCTCAGACGCGGTGGGGATTGCTCCGCCGCCTGTGGCGGCTCGCAATGACAAACCGTTAAGTTGACACTAATGCTATGAAAGGTGTCGAAACTGCCCAATCGGGCCTCAATATCAATATATCAATATGATTACCATTGACTGGGTCGAAATCCCCGCTGGCGAGTTCTTGATGGGGCTTTCTGAGCAACAGATTGCCGATATCCGAAGCCGGGTGCGCGCCGAAGCAGGCATGGATCAGTTCGACGATCACAAGCGAGCAGCCGCCGAGCGAGTGGTCGAAAAGTTTCGCCTGTGGCGTGAGCGCAAATTGCACCTAGAGTATCAAGTCGGCAGTGGGTGGAATCTGCCCCCTGAGGAGAACGAACTGGCCCGGGACCAAGATTTTGGCCGAATCCTTGAACTAGAAGCTTCCCTGCAATATGAAAGGCCACAGCGCGTTGTCAAGTTGGATACTTTCTACATCGCCCGTTTCCCGGTGACGCACCAACAAGTAAACGAGTTTATTGCCCACTATGCTCACCAACGACGCTTGCGCAAGGGGCGGGTATGGCCAGGGTACGAGCCGCCCGATTACCCCGAAGAAGCCGATTGGGGGTTCGCCGACCTGTTTTGTCATTGGGTGGGCGGACGGTTGCCCACGGCCGCAGAATGGGAAAAGGCTGCCCGTGGTGTGGATGGGCGTCTTTATCCGTGGGGGAACAAGTGGGATCCAAGTCGAGGCAATTTTATCCAGAGCGTAGATGCACCAGGCCGCCCCCCGAACACAAGCGACCAGACGTGGAAGACGCCGGTAGATGCCTATCCTGCGGGCGCCAGCCCCTACGAGGTATGGGATATGGTGGGCAATGTGGCCGAATGGACAATGTCCATAGAAAAGGTCGTGAACTCGAATAACGAAGGACCGATCTTGAAAGCTAATCCCGTCAAAGACAGCAGCCCGCCATATTGGTACTACAATATGGTCACTTACCAAACAGCTGTGTGCCATGCCGTCCCCATGTACATTGGCTTTCGACCGGTAAGAGACGCTTGGCAGTGCGAGCACTGGCCAGGCTTTCAAGTCGAGGCCAAAGCAGGGACGAGCAAAGCAAAGGCTAAGGAAAAGGGCGCGAAGGGGGTGGAGCGATGACAAAAGACATGCCTGCTAAATGTTCTCTCGCAAGCAAAACAGGATTATGCCGTCTGTGGCTTGTCATGATGCTGCTGGTCGGGCTGACGTGCAATGTCACCCCGCCAGCCGCAAGCCAGGCCGGCAGCGAGGCCGGGTCAGCAGCCACCAGGCCATCACTTCCTCAAGCCGAAGAGACGATCACGGCTGCCAGCCAGGTCAAAAAGCTGGTCGCCCCGGATGGTGCGGCGGATACCAACTTTGGCATCTCGATATCCATCAGTGGAGACACGCTCGTCGTCGGAGCGCACCGCGCGAACGCAGTCTATGTCTTTGCCCGCAACCAGGGCGGAACCGACAACTGGGGATTGGTCAAAAAGCTGACAGCGTCCGACAGCAAGAGAGGCGACTATTTTGGCTCTTCCGTGTCCATCAACGGAGACACACTCGCGGTTGGAGCATACGGCGTTAACATCTTCCAAGGCGCAGCCTACGTGTTTGCACGCAACCAGGGCGGAACGGACAACTGGGGACTGGTCAAGAAAGTAGTGGCCTCGGATGGCGCGGCGAACGATCTGTTCGGCCGCTCTGTATCCATCAGCGGGGGCACCATCGTGGCCGGGGCGTATCAAGATCGCATTGGCAGCAACCAGCAGCAAGGCTCAGCCTACGTGTTTTCTGCGGCGGGCGACCCGATAGCCGTAAATGACATGTTCCTGGTTGACCAAGACTCTGTCCTGGTCGTCGCCGCGCCAGGCGTGTTGGCGAACGACATCAGCGCCGGTGACTCGCTGACGGCAACCTTGGAGGATGGGCCGGGCAACGGCGAGCTGGCGTTCAAGCCGGATGGCTCTTTCACCTACACGCCCACGGCTACTTACATTGGCGTCGACCATTTCACCTACACCGCTCACGAGGGGATGGCTGCCTCCCAGACCGCTACAGTCACACTGCATGTGGCCGTGCTGAAATTCATCTTTCTTCCGGTGATCATCCGGGCAGCTTAGCGCTTGAATCGAACTTTCAGCGCGCAGGATCTCTCATCTGCGTAACAACCAGCGCGCTCACCCCCAGCAGCCCGACCGCCAGCAACAGCGCGGGTGTGAATGCGCCACCGCTTGTTTTCATGGCTTCCATGATGTACACGAACACGACCGAGGCCTGTCCGAACAATTGAATCAAGCCATTGGACGTACCCTCCGGGGTGGGATGGGTCACCTCGGCGGCATACTGCATGCCGATGGGGCTCGTGCTCACCAGGAAGAAACCCATCGAAAACGCCGAAACGAGCAACAGCCAGTAGGACGTGGCAAACGTCAGTCCGATCAACCCCGGAATGGCGAGCGTGATGCCCAACAGCAGGTAAGGCTGGCGCTTGCGCTGCCTGTCCGAGAACGGCGGAATGACGACCGCGCCCAGGATCCCGCCAACCAGCAAGAGCGCGCCGAGTGTCCCAGCATCGGTGGGAGTAAAGCCGCGCGGCCGGATAATGTTCTCCACCCAAGTGGTGATGCCGTTGAAAATCCCCAGGCCGATGAACGAGACCAGCAGGTAAAGCCAAAAGGACTTGACGGTGAGCGCGTGCTTCAGGCCATCGAGCATCAAGGCGCGGGCTTCCATGCCGGGTGGACATGGCGGGGTGGGCGGAGTCTCACGCGCCAGGATGACGAAGGAGGTTGCCGAGAGCGCGGCAATCCCTCCGTATATCAACTGCACCGTGGGGATGGGTATGCTCTCGATCAGGATCGGCGTCAGCACCATGCCGAGCGCCGTACCGACCAGGTTGGCCAGCGTCACCAGCCCCACAGCCGTGGCGCGCTCCTCGATGGCGAACCAGTTGGCAGGCACTTTGGTCCACGCATTGAGCAGAAAGGGCTGGGCAATGGCAATGCCCACTGTGCTGCCCAAGACGAGCGGGTAATTCGCTCCTGCCAATCCGCGCGCCAGGCCAAACACAGCCATCATCACCGCGCCGATGCTGACCGCAACGCGGAACCCATAGGTGTCTATCACCCACGAAACCGGGATGGAAAGTGGGATAAAGGCGATCATGAACGACATCGCCAGCATGCCGATTTGCAGATCGCTCACGCCGTAAAACGCGGCAGCGGGCCCCGTGATCGGCGCGTAGCCAATCCACAGCATCTGGATGGCCAGGTTGATGGCCATGAAAACCACCAGCACCACCCAGCGGTAGCCATAGAGACGGTATTGATTGCTCACATGATCACCTCCTGTTTAGCCGTTCAAACGCTTGTACACGCCGCTCATCTGTTTATAAATCTGCTTGAACACGCCAAAGCGCTCGTCGTAAACCGCCCGGTTGCGCGGATCGGGCACGTAGGTGCGCTTGAATTGGACCAGGGCCGGGACGTCGTCGAACGTGATCTCCCCCAAGCCCACGGCGGCGATAAACGCCGCGCCGCGCGCATTGGCCAGGATGGGGTCCTGCACCTGGCGCACCGGCACATCGAGCACGTCGGCCATAATCTGGCACCATACATCCGAATTGCCGCCGCCGCCTGCCACATTGATCGCCTCCACCGGACGTCCCAAGAAGCTGGCCACCGGCGCAAGCAGCCAGCGGGTATTGAACGCCACGCCCTCCAAAAAGGCGCGGATGATGTCGGCGCGGGTGTTATGGAGCGAGAGGTTGTACAGCCCGGCCCGCAAGGTGCGCTCGTCCACCGGCGCGCGCTCGCCCCAAATCCACGGCGTATACAGCACGCCATTGCTGCCGGCTGGCACCTGCTCGGCCATCTTGTCCATGACCTTGAAAACGTCCGGCGCGCGCTCCTCTTGCAGCAGCTCGTCTTGATGATACAAGATGTTGTCGCGCAAAAAGGTCAAGTTGCCGCCGGCGGTCGCCTGCAAAGCGGTGAGCAAATAGCGATGCGGCACGGCACAGGGCACAGAGGCCAGTGACGAGATAGGGTCGGTTTTCTTGAACGGCACGTGCGCCGCAATCCACGACGAGGTGCCGATGTACAAATGCGGGCTAAAATCCTCCACCGCGCCTGAGCCGATCGCCGCCGCCGTGTTGTCGATCGAGCCGGCCACCACCTGCACATCCGCCGCCAGCCCCAACTGCCCGGCCACGTCCGCCCTCAGCGTGCCGAGCACGGTTGTGCAGGGCACAATTTCAGGAAATTTCTCGGCGTCGATGCCGCTGTCACGCACCAGCCGCGCATCGTAGCGGATGTCATCCGGGTCGCGGTTGTCGGTCACCCACGAGGTCAAGATCGAATCGAAGGTTGCCGCCAGGCGGCCGGTCAGGCGCAGGTTCATATAATCGAGCACGTTCAAGAACTTGAACGTCCGGGCATAAATTTCGGGGAAACGCTCGCGCACCAGCAGCATGTGCGCCGCCGGGTCCTTGCCGGTCATGGATGGCATGCCACCCGTCAGGCGAATCCAGCGCAGCACTCGGAACACATCTGCGCCGAGCACATTGATGGCGCCGCGCGCCTGCTCGTGCAGGTAGGGCGCGCCGCGCATGTCCATCCACAGGATGCAGTTCATCAGCGCGCTTCCATCCTCGGCAACGGGGAGCGTGCCCTCCCCCTGCGTCGAACAGCAGACAGCCCGGATCGAGCGCTTGGCCACCAGGTCTCGGCCCAGCAGCCGCCTCGCCGCTGACAAAAAGGCTTGCCACCACTCTTCGGGTGATTGTTCCACCCCACCGTCGGGCGTGACGGCGAGCTTGACAGGCTCGGCCTCCCAGCCCAACACATGTCCGTGAACGCTGACCAGCGCCACTTTGGCGCCCGACGTGCCGAGGTCAAGGGCCAGGACAACAGTTTCGTCAGTCATGCGGCTAGACCCCTTCGACGCTCGAAAGCACAGCCTCAAAGCCCTTCAACGCTTCGCCGATCACCTCGTCTGTATCCGCCATGCTGGTGTACATGCGGCTGCCTGCCAGCGTGACGAGGCCTTGCGCCATGTAGGCCGCTCCCATCTCTTCCATCATATGCTTGCGCGGTTTGAGCTCGCGCATCAGCTTGAGTGGGTCCTTGAAGTCGAGCAGCATCACGCCCGAAGTTTCGAGATGGACGATCGAACCCTGATTATAAGCCACGAACGGCAGCTTGAGTCGCTCGATGATGCTTTGCAGCCCCTTGGTCAATTGGTCGCCCGCTCGCCCGGCGATGATGGCGGCATGGGTGCGTTCCATTTCGAGCAGGGCGTAATAGCCGGCCACGCACGAAAGCGGATTGGCCGAAAGCGTCCCGCCGATATAGGCGCGCTCGCCGGTGCCGCCGATGCCGGCCGCGAAGCGCGTCATGACATCGCGCCGCCCCCCTACCCCGCCTGCCATCGGGTAACCGCCGGTGATGCACTTGCCAAACACGGTCAGATCGGGTTTGACGCCAAAGTAGCCCTGCGCCCCGCCCATGCCGATGCGGAAGCCGGTCACGACTTCATCAAAGATCAACAACGCGCCAAACTCGTCGCACAGCTCGCGCACGTTTCTGTTAAAGTCGCGTGGAATTGGGCGCGTCCCGCTTTCAGGGCCGAGCGGCTCGACGATGACGGCCGCCGTGCCGCCGCGCAGCCGGTCGAGCGTCATCAGCCGCCGCAGGGCATTCAGGTCATTCGGGTAAAACTCTTGTGTGTCGTGGCTACAGCCGGCCGGGATACCCTTGGCTTCCATACGGCGGGTGCCAGGGATATGCAGACTATAGACCATCTGGTCGCTCCAGCCATGATAGGCGCCACCAACCTTGATAACCTTCTTCTTGCCGGTGAACAGCCGCGCCGCCCGGATCGCCGCCATCACCGCCTCTGTGCCCGAACCCAGCATGCGAAACATCTCGATGGACGGCATAAGTCGGTTGATCAACTGGGCCAGCTTGAGCTCGTATTCGTGGAACAGGCCAGTGACGGGGCCGCAGGACTGCAGCATCTCCAAGACCTTGTCACGCACCGGGGCATAGTTGCTGCCCAGCACCGTCGGCCCTCCCGCTTGCAAAAAGTCAATGTAGCGGTTGCCATCCACGTCCCATAAATAGGCCCCGTCCGCTTTCTCGACGGCCAGCGGGAAAGGATAGTTGAACGCCAGGTTGTGCTGCACGCCGCCGGGGATGAGTTGCTTGGCTTCGTCGGTCAGCGCCTTGGAACGGGCGCAGCGGGTCTCATAATAGTTGAGAAAGTCTTGCATCCTGTCGCGCCGGATGGGGCGGAGAGGCTGGCGGACCAGCTCATTCAGCCGGGCATAGATCGCGTCCGTGTCGTGCCATTCGGAGATGGCGTAGGATTGAGTGTCGGTCATAGCAGCCTCCCATTAATTTTTATCCGCGAATTCACGCTAATTTTCACTAATTTTTAATCATTTGTGCAGATTCGCGTAGATTAGCGGATAATAAAACATGACACGTAAAACGTGACTTTACACCTTACGCATCACGTTCACCTGCACTGCGCGCAGGCGCAAGTGTCGCGTACTTCTTCTCATCCGCCCGCAGCTTGGCGAAGGCAATCTCGCGTATCGCCAGCGGGATGCGGGATACCTGGCGCTCGGTGCACAACGCCAGCAAGTAAGCCAGGGCGCATTTCTCCAGCAGTCCCAGGTTATGCACTGCGCGCTCGGTGTCTGCGCCCAGGACGAGCGCGCCGTGATTTTTCAGGATGTAAGCGTTGTGCCCATTTCGAACTTTGGACTGGACGTTCTTTTTCAGAAAGCCTGTCCCCGAGGGCGCATAGGGGATGATCTCCACCGAGCGCCCCAAATAGCGCACCTGTTCGTCAAAAAGAGCCGGGATGGGCGCGTCGATCAAGGCCAGCGTGCTGGCATAGACCTGGTGCGAATGGATGATGGCGTTCACGTCGGCGCGCACCTGGTACACTGCGGCGTGCATGCCGCCCTCAATGGAGGGTTTCAGCGTTCCTTCCAGGACCTTCATCTGCCAGTCCATCACACACACATCGCCGGGTGACATCTTGAGGTAATCATAATTCGAGGGGGTGATGGCAAAGGCCGGCTGCCCTTCTGCCCGCACGGAGACATTCCCGCCCGTGCCCTCCAGGTAGCCCTTTTCGACCAACAAGCGGGCCGTCTCCACAACACGTTGTTTGACCAGGTCAAACTGTCCCATAGCGCACCTCTTAGTCTGCTTCGAAAATAAGTCACGAATGACACGAATAGTCGAATTTCACGAATGTCTCTTTGTTTAACCCAATTCGTGCCATCCGCTTCGGAGCCCCGAAGGGGGCTATCGTCCAATTGGTGACATTCGTGATTAAAAATCTTCTTTATCCACACCCACTACAAGTTTACCACAAATCGCCGCTTGCGCGAAATGAGAAAGTGTACTATGCTGATAGTAGGCGCTTCGGCAAAGCCTCAGCGAAGCAGTTTTGGCCTTTGGCCAAAACTGCGTGAGGTCGTCTTCGACCGCCCTAGATCGTGCCGCGTTTAGATACAGGTGATAGGGAGGGAACTAGCGATGGGCTATTTACTCGCTCACGATGTCGGCACCAGTGGCAACAAGGCCGTGCTCGTGGGGACCGACGGAAGCGTCTGCGCTTCCGCTTTCACCCCCTACCCCATTCACTATCCTCGTCCCGATTGGGCGCAGCAAGAGCCTGAAGATTGGTGGGCTGCGATTGTCTCCACCACCCGCCAGGTCGTACAGCAGGCAGGGATCTCCCCAAGCGAGATCCTCGGCATCGCGCATGCCACGCAGCTTCTGGGCATCGTTCCCATGGGTGCTGACGGCTGCCCTCTCCGCCCGGCCATCATCTGGCTGGACGCTCGCGCACCGGAGCAGGCCGAGCGCATCATGCGCAAGTTCTTGGGGCGGCGGATCTTTGCCGCCATCGCGGGCGCGGAACTATCAGGCAAGGACGGCCTGGCCAAGCTGCTCTGGCTCAAAGAGAACGAGCCAGATATCTATCAGAGGATGACGTGCTTCCTGGACGTCAACGGCTACCTCACCTACCGGGCCACCGGCCGGCAAGTCTATGACTGGTCGTGCGCCTCGGCGGTAGGCTTCGACTTGCAGAAAAAGGATTGGCTACGAGGGATCATTCGCTACATTGGCTTGGATCAAGCCAAGTTTCCACCCCTGGTGCGCTCGGTTGACCAGGTGGGCGGCTTGACGGCGCAAGCGGCGCACGAGTGCGGGCTGCTAGAGGGAACGCCCGTCTTTGGCGGCGGGGGAGACGCTCAAGGCGCAGCAGTCGGCTCCGGGGCAACCAGCGAAGGAGCCGGGCACATCTACCTGGGCACATCAGGTTGGGTAGGCGTCATCACCCGTAAGAACCCCACCGGCCGCCACGGTGTCGCTTGCCTGCAGTCAGCCGACCCGGCCAAGGCGCTGTTGTTCGCGGAGATGGAGACCGCCGGGGCGTGCCTCAAGTGGATCGCCGACGAGTTCTACCGGGCCGAGCGGGCCGATCCGAACGTGCCCAACGTCTACGCGCTGATGGATCAAAAAGTGCAGGAGGTGCCGCCCGGCTCCGACTCCCTGGTCTGCACGCCGTGGATGTACGGCGAGCGTTCGCCCGTCAACGACACCTGGCTGCGGGCCACCTTTTTCAACCTGAGCGCCAACCATAGCCGCGAGCACCTCTTGCGCGCGGTTTACGAGGGCGTGGCGTACAACCTGCGCTGGATCATCGAGATCGTGGAGAAAGAATTTGGCTTTCCACTGCCGGTGCTGCGGGTCATCGGCGGCGGGGCGCGGGGCGCGCCGTGGATGCAGATCATCGCCGATGTGACATGCCGGCGAGTCGAGTCTGTCGCTCATCCACAAGAAGCCGGGGCGGTCGGCATCGCCCTCACGGCTGCCGTCGGCCTGGGACTGTATCCCGATTTTGGGGCGATCAGCAAGGTCGTCCGCGTGGAGCGCGAGTTCGAGCCACACGCCTGCAATGCCGAATGTTACGAGGACCTTTACAGGACCTACCGGCGGCTTTATGGCTGCCTGCGCGGACTCTATCGGGAGGTGAACGAAAAGCGATTTCGCAAATGCCGGGAGGCGACAGCGCCCGCAGTTCGGAAGCCGAACTCGCCATCGTAAAGGTTTAGCCACAGAGGCATCAGTTCGGCTTTGCCAAACTGCGAGGACACAAAGAAATATTAAAAATCTCTGTGCTCGCCAATCCCCGTAAGGGATTGGATGTGTCTCTGTGGCAAATTAAGGCTCTGACCTGAGCAGTTGCTATATTTCAATATAACTACAGGAGGCTAATATGAAGATAGACGTGCAATCCTTGCCCATCGCCTTGCCCGATGGGGTGGACTATTCCGAATACGTGATCGGCACATACCTGGTATCCTATCCCAAGAGCATCCCGGTGCCTCAATTGGCCCCCGCGCTGGCCATCGAGCAATCCACCGGCACGTGGGTACCTGTCCCGGGAGAGACGCCCGAGGTGCGCCGCTGTCACGTGGCCAAAGTCATCGGCGTCTACGAGGTGCCTGACTACGAGTGGATGGTTCCGCACGAGGTGGAAAAGCGCGATTACATCATCCAGGTCGCCTTCCCCCAGCTCAACTTTGGCTCGCAGATCCCGATGCTCTTGACCACCGTCATCGGTAACATTTCGATGGCGGGGCGAATCAAGGTGCTGGACATCCGCTTCCCAGAAAAATACGTCGCCGGATTCCAGGGCTGTAAGTTCGGCATCAAGGGCGTGCGGGAGCGCCTGGGCGTGCAGGGCCGGCCGCTTCTGAACAACATGATCAAGCCCTGCACCGGCTACACGCCGGAAGTAGGCGTGGAGCTGTTCCGCGCCGCCGCCACGGGTGGATGCGACATCATCAAGGACGACGAGCTGCTGGCCAACGCGCCATTCAACGAGATCCAGGCGCGGGTCAAGCTTTACATGGAGGCGGAGCGGCAGGTTTACGAACAGACCGGCGAGCACACGCTGTACACCGTCAACGTCACGGACGAGGTGCCCAAGGTCTTTGAGAACGCCCGCCGGGCGGTGGAGCTGGGCTGCAACGCGATCATGGTCAACTACCTGGCGGTTGGCTTCCCGGTCCTGCGGGCATTGGCCGAGGACCCTGCCATCAACGTGCCCATCCTGGCGCACATGGATGTGGCCGGGGCGCTGTATGCTTCCGAGTGGCACGGCATCAGCTCTCACCTGGTCTTGGGCAAACTGCCTCGCCTGGCCGGGGCAGACATCGTCGTCTTCCCGGCTCCCTACGGCAAGGCGCCCGTGCTGCCGGAAAAATTTCAACGGGTGGCCCAGAACCTCAGCTTCCCGCTCTATCAGCTCAAGCCGACCTTCCCCATGCCCAGCGGCGGCATCACGCCCAAGATGGTGCCCAGCGTGATCAAGGACCTGGGACCGGACATCGTCATCGGCTCCGGCGGCGGCATCCACGCTCACCCACAGGGACCGGTCGCCGGCGCGCGGGCTTTCCGCCAGGCGATCCAGGCCACGCTGCAGGGCCGTTCCCTGGAGGAGGAGGCGAAGGAGTCTCCTGAGTTGAAAGCAGCCTTAGAGGCCTGGGTAGACCCCTTCAAGGGAATGGGCATGTAGGCCGGGGCTATCGCTAATAGGCCCCCCCTCTAATCCCCCCCGCTTCGCAGGGGGGAGGTCTAACCCCCTCCCCCGTTCCACGGGGGAGGGGTGGGGAGGGGGCCACCGCCGCCTCCGTCCCCAGACCATCACCTTTCGCCGGCCCACTCTTTTTCGAATTCTTCCGCGAACTGCTCCATAAAGCGGTGGCGCGCCTGAGCCAGCTGTCGCCCGGTGGCCGTGTTCATGGTGTCCTTAAGCTTGAGGAGTTTTTCGTACAAGTGAGTGTAGGTGCTGGTGCCCAGTTTGCCATGCTGCCAGTCCCCGGCTTGAATCCCGGGGATCCAAATGGGGCGCCGGTAAGCTCCACCGAAGGCAAACATACGCGCAATCCCCACCGCCCCGATGGCGTCCAATCTATCGGCGTCTTGAAAGCCGAGGATTTCATTTTCTAAACCGTGCTCACCGCTGCCCGGCTGGCTGGCCCATGCGTACTCTTCGTGATGCTCGATGCAGCGAATCACGGCCGGGATCTTGTCGGGAGGAAACGCCAGGGTCGGCAGGAACTCTTGAGCGCTGCGCATGCCGATCCCGACGTGATCTCCCTCGCCGGCGTGTTCTCGGCCCCGCCCGACGTCGTGCAAGTAGGCCGTGGCGACCAGGATGTCCCGGTCGAGTCCCTCGCCCTCGGCAATGCGTAGAGCCAGCTCCTTGACGCGCAGGCAGTGATAAATGTCGTGCCCAGTGGGATCGTCAGTTACGTAATCGTATACCAATTTGGCCAGCGGCACTTCCCAATCACCTACCACACTTTCGATGGCTATCAAGTCGTCGATCTTGTGCACAATTCACTCCCTATCGTCGTCATCGTCATCATCGTCGTCACACCAGCCGGTCACGCCAGCGCGCTGTGAGTTCCCCCAAGCCGAGGAACTGGACCGTCGCCTCCACTTCGTGCGCACCGAGCGGCAGACGATGGTCGCGTACCACCACTGCGAGGTATTCACCGGGGGAGAACTCGAGCGGCGACTCGGGCGTGACGGTCGACAGGTGGCGCGAGTGCCCGCCGCGAACCAGCTCTACGCGCGCTGAGCTGATTAACTCTCCGTCCACGCGCAGCTCGGCCACACGCTGAAGCAGCACAGGCATGGCCGGGTTGTGCAATCGAAACGCAAAACCGTCGGCGGTGTGACGCAAGCTGCCGAACTCGTACACACGCCCCACTAAAAAGCCCGGCACGCGGCGCGGCGCACGCCGTCTGGCTTGTGCCGCGCCAACCCGCAAGTCGTAATGATTCTCGTCGAGCACGTGGCCACCTTGGATCAAGCGCACGCGGAAAGTGTACTCGCCCGATTGGCGCAGCGGGATGTCAATCGACTTGACCAAGCGCGCGCCCTCATCCGCGCCCGGCAATTCGAGCGTAAGGCGCGGCGCAAGCAGCCTCCGCAGCCAGGCGCGCAGCCATCCGCGCCGTGGCTCGATCCACCAGCGAACTTGAGCACGCCCGCCCAGCCCATAGTCATCATTGACCACATACAAGTTCGCCTTGAAGCGCGCGCCTTCTCCGTAAACCAGGTGGAACGCGCCCTCGACCTTGTAACCGTCCTCGAGATCCACGCACACGTGCGCCGGGCGCGAGACCTCGGCCAGGGCACGATAGCCGGCCTTGGGCAAACGGTAATAGTCGAGCACGGCCCAGGAGATCGCCGGCCAGCCATCGGTGAAAAGAAAATGGATATAGCCGCCGGCCGGCTGGAACTTGCGGCGGCGCCATTGGTCGATCGTGTAACGAATGTAGAACGCTTGATACGCCTGGCTCTCTTGGACGTACTCGGCCAGCGTCGCATACTGCGATGGCGCCCCCACGCCGGGGCTGACCCAAAACACCGACTGGTAGCCGGCGTGCGCCCAGGCCGGCTCGTCAACGTCCACAGGCCAATTCAGGTCCACGGTCTCGTTGAGCGAGGCCCAAACCGGCGAGTAAAGGCTCGGCAGCGCCTGCACCCCAAACTCGGTCGGGAAAGCTGGGCGCAGGTCGCGCGTGTCGCGCCAATTGCCCGTGTACCAGCCGTTATACACGTGCCGGTCATAGTGTCCCGACGCCGTGATGGTCGGCCGCGTCACATCCAGGGCACGCACACGCTGGGCCGCCTCTTCGTCAAGCTGGCGATTCGCCTCTGAGGTGTGCACGTCGTCGCCCAGAAAACTCGCATCGGGCGTCCAGGGCGACTCGTTATGGATGGACCACAGAACAATGCTGGGATGCGAGCCGAGCAATCCGACCATGTCCTCCACTTGTCGCAAAACACTGGCGCGAAATGCCTCTCGTTCTTCCGGCGGCAAATCGTGCGCGTAGGTCCAGATCAGCGGAAAGTCGCACATCACCATGAGGCCCTGTTCGTCGCATAACTGGTAGAATTCGGATGAGCCGATGTGCGCGTGCACTCGCAGCAGGTCAAGGTTCGCCTTGCGCGCCAGCGCCAGGTCGTGGCTCAGTCCTTCGCTGCTCAGACGGTCGAGATAGAAATCCGCAATGACGTTGCTGCCCCTTGGGAAAATGCGCCGCCCATTCAGCCACCACTCCCAACGCTGCTCGTCAATGAGCGCCTGAATCGTGCGCACGCCAAAGGCCCGCACGAGTTCGTGCTTCGCACCACCCTCGCTTTCAACCCACAGCGTGGCGCGATACAGGTCCGGCGCCCCGTGTGTCCACGGGAACCACAAGCGCGGCCGCGGCAGGCTCAGCCCGAGCTCGACGCGGTGACAAGGCGCGCCACCTAACGCGATTTCCCAGTCATCCTTGGCAACTGCTGGGCCGTCAAAGTTGTGAGGCGCAATCTCGATTCTGACGCGCGCCTTTTGCACGGTGGGCGCGGCGCGGAGCGAGCGCAGTTGCAGCACCACGCGCACGTTGGCCAAGTCTGTGCCCTCAGTCCAGCGCGGGTTGATCGCCTCAGCAAAAACATTGAACGACTCGACGAGCACATCGTCCGCGGCCTGTAGGTACACCGGCCGCCACAGGCCAAGCGGCACTGTCCACTCGTGCGGCGCAGGCAAGTTCGGATAATAGGCTGAGGGGTACGGCTTGCAATCCCAATCGGCAAAGATGCCCGCCACCGCCGTTTTACGCTTGAGCGCGCCGGCTTCGACCGGGAAACGGCAGCGCACGGCCAAGACATTCTCGCCCACCTTCAACTGATCGCCGGCGTCAAAACCAAAGGGTTGAAAATAGCCCTGGTGCGCACCCAATTCGACGCCGTTGAGCCAAACGCACGTATCGTAAAACGCGCCGCCGAATCGCAAGAGCGTGTGTGCGTCATGCGGCAGAGATTCAAGTGAAAAGCGATGGCGATACCACAGCGTGTCGCGCCCGACGCTCGCTTGGCGCAAATGCGGCAGGCGAACCCGTTCCCAATTCGAGTCGTCGATCTCCGCGGCGGCGTATTCGCAATCCTCCGCCGGCGTGTTGGCGAACGCCACACGCCATTCACCATCCAAGGCACGCGCATCGGCAGCGAGCGGCGCAAGCAACGCCAGGGCTGATGGCTGCCCCTCACGCATCTGGGTCCTCTTGCTCCGCTGGCGCATCGCCCCAGCGGAGTGACCGCAGCCAATCGGATTCTAAAAGGCGAATACTCTCTTGTGGCAATGTCTTTAACTTCGACCAGCTCTCAGTCAACAAGCTTTTCTCACGAACGAGTGTCAAGCGCTGCCGCAGATAGTGATCCAAGGTATCGAGGTCGGCGCGCTCGAGCAACAGGCGAAAGCGCTCACGCGTCGCATCCACCGGATCCAACTCTACCCAACGGTAAAGTCGATCCAATCCCGCCCGGCTCAAGCGTTGGATAGGATTTTCAAAGCGCCCCAACTGCGCGCGCAGTTCCGCGATGTCAACCAGGAAGCGCCCCGTCGACGGTGCGCCACTTCCTAATGGCGCCTGAAACGCGCCGAACTCGTAGTCAAAAGGCGTCGAGCGCACCGGCTTGCCCGCCAGCGCGTGCATCTCGCACCACACATACTTGAACGCGAGCTGCGTAAACCCTTCCTTCTCCAATCGCCGCATAGAGACGGGAATGTGCATATCGGTCAATATGCCAAACTCGCCGTGGCGTGAAGCGCGCTGCACGTAATCATAATCCTCACACAGCTTGAGCGATTCGTCAAATCCGCCAATGGCCTGGTGAACATCGCGGCGGGCCAGAATACAAAAGCCCGGCGCACGCAGCGAAATCGGCCGCACGACCTGCATATACAGGTTGAGCGCCTCCATAATGACTTGGTCCGCCAAGTCGCCACTCAGGGGCGAGATGAGGCATGTTGCAACGGCGTAATTCGCGCGCGTGAATTCATCCAGCGCGTGCTCGATAAAGGCGGGGGGCGGCTGAACGTCGGCGTCAAAGAACAGGAACACGTCGCCTTTTGCCACTCGCGCACCGGCGTTGCGCCCTGGCCCGGGCTTGCCGCCGGGCACGACAGTGGCGCCGCGCGCCCGCGCCAAGTCTGCCGTGCCGTCCGTGGAGCCGGCGTCGGCGACAATGATTTCATCCGGCTGGCGGGTCTGCGCTTTCAACGCATCCAACAAGGCGGGCAGATAGGCTGCTTCATTCAAGGTAGGAATAATGACACTGAGTTTTAACATGTTCAAATCCTCTGTAGGCCATTCTTATGGCTAGGAGCTTGTCGGAGAGAGCATTTTGTAGGGCGGCTTTCTATAGCCGCCGAGCTTGCGGCAGGTATGGAAACCTG
>JAFGFO010000434.1 GCA_016931085.1 Thermoflexales bacterium | reverse complement strand
CCGGGCTGAGCGGGTCTTGCTTGCCGCTCACGCCGAGGATTTCGGGGGCGATGGTGTAACCGGCGGTGTGGTCGGCGCCCATGGTGGAGGTGGCATAGGTGATGCCGATGCCCTTGACGGCGCGCGGCTCGTAGGCCGGCATGCTCTGCCCCTTGACGGTCGGGCAGCGCACGACGCCCAAAGTCCTGGCGGTGCCGGCGGTACCGCTGCCCAGGATGCGGCCCGTGGGAGTGCCCTTGCCCATCTCGTGCACCAACTCGATGGCCTTCTTGCCGTCGCCGAAGGCGGCCAGGCCACCTTCCATCGCCACAGCCAGCGTGGTGCCGGTCTCGATGGTGTCCAACCCGTACTCGTTGCACAAGCGGACCATCTCGGCCACGTCGTCCAGGTTATCGATGCCGCAGTCGGCGCCCAAGGCCCAGGCTGATTCGTACTCGACGCACGAGGCAAGCTCAGTGCCGTCAGCCTTGTGCCAGGTGTTGGAACACTGGATGATGCAGCCGGGGCTGCAGGCGTGATTGTACAGATCTTTGCCCAGGCGCTGCTTGTTGCCCTCGAAAATCGCCTCGCCAGCAATGTTTGGCGCGCCCTCGAAACGCCCAGCGGAAAAGTTCTTGGTGGGCAGGCCGCCGGCCTCGTTCAGGATATTGATCAACACGGCCGTGCCGTAGGTGTTGAGCGCGCCCTGCGGCTTGGTGATGGCGTGCGTGCGCAGGGCCTCGGTCATTTTCTTGCGGCCCTCGTCAAAAAGCTCCTTGTCGGCAATCTCGACGCCCGGCGCGCCCTTGCGCTCGATCGTGATGAACTTGAGTCCTTTGCTGCCCATCACCGCGCCCAGCCCGCCGCGGCCAGAATAGCGGGTGGCGCGGTGGGCCAGATCGTCAAAGACGATGCCCGAGTTGCCATACAGGCGCTCGCCGGCCACGCCGATGCCGGCGATCGTCACCCGGCCCATGCGCTCGTAGACCTTGTCAAAGGCTTGCTGAGTCGTCAAGCCCACGTACTCGTCGGCTGGAGCGAAGGCCACCTTGGGCTTGCCAGCCGCCTCATCCCAGGACAGCTTGAGCATCCAAAACCTGGCCTTTTCCTGGGGCTGGCCTTCGACCACCAAGGCCCGGATGCCCAGGACAGCCAGGGCTGGGGCCCACGAAGAACCCGCGTTGGACTCTTTGATGCCGCCGGTGAGAGGCGACTTGGCGCCGGCCGAGACGCGCGCCGAGGTGGGCGCGGACGTGCCGGCCAGCAAGCCGGGCGAAAAGACCAGCTTGTTGTTGGGGCCAAGGGGATGGCAGGTGGGCGGCACTTCGTCGTGGATGATCGTCGACGTAAGCCCCCGGCCGGCCAATTGCTTGTAGGCCGCCGGTAGTTCCTGGAGCTGATAGCTCCGGTCGGTCATGTTGATACGCAGGATCCACATAGTTTACCTCCTCGTGTGTTTGGGGGCAGAAGCGCTCCGCCCAGCTTGTAACGCTTAAAAGAACAGGGCGTTATGACAGATGATCATAACGCCCTGCATTTCACCACGCAGACAATCGGACTTGACAAATGTTGCGATATCACCCCTATTCTTCCGGGTCTTGGGAACCGTATTCGAGTCTGACAAGTTCATTATAGTATAAAGTAGACCGGGTGTCAATAACAAAAAACGGGCAAGGCGATTGCCTTGCCCGTTCATTCATCCAATCTATTCAGTTTTTCGACATCACGGCCGGGATAGCTCCCGGCAGCATCTCTCCCAAAACCTTTTCCATAGCGATGGTGTGGCTGCAATGGTTGTGCGTGTTGAAAAAGTCACACGTGCAGGTCAGGCCTCGCCCATTGTAGCCGACGGTATGGGTGCGATGGTCGCCGTGCACTTTGACCGAAAATTCTTGGAACTCGAAACGCTTGGGGTCTCGCGCGTAGCGGACCGCTTTCTCGATCTTGCCGATCATGTCTGAATCCATAACATCCTCCACAAGATGGAATGAGGGGCCAAACAGGCCCCTTGGCGGAAACAAAAAAAGCACGCAGCCGCCTGACCGGCCGAGTGCCTGGGGGAAAGAGTATTCAATTTTAATTGAACGCGCCGCACTTGATTTAATCAATGTGCCTGGTCCCCATGTGAGCTAACTCTAGTATACTCCAAAGTGTATCTCTTTGTCAACCTCCAATTTTCCCCGAGTTCGGCTTCGCCGAACTCGGCGATTTGGTCAAAACGTCCAAGTGTGGTATCCTATATGGCAACATGACGAAGAAACGAGTCATCGCCCCGGGTCTCGTGCTGTTGGTCGGCATCGGTGCGGTCTCGACAGCGTCCATTTTCGTTCGCTACGCCCAGGCCGAGGCGAGCTCGCTGGTGATTGCCGCCGGGCGCTTGACGTTGGCCTCGTTGGTCCTGGCGCCGCTGGCCTGGTATCGCCATCGGGGCGAGCTGCGCCGCCTGGAGCCGGCTGACTGGCGCTGGGCGGCTGTTTCCGGCCTGTTCCTGGCGCTGCATTTTGCCACCTGGATCAGCTCGCTCGAGTACAGCAGCGTGGCCAGCTCGGTCGTACTCGTGTCAACCTCGCCATTGTGGGTGGCCCTGGCGGCCTGGCTGCTGCTGCGCGAGCGCTTGACGCCGCCGGTACTCGCCGGCCTGGTCATCGCCCTGGCGGGCGTCGTCATCATTGGCCTGAGCGACACACAGGCAAGCACCGCTTCTGAGCCCCTGCTGGGCAACGGGTTGGCGCTGGCCGGTGCGTTGATGGCGGCTGGCTATCTGCTGATTGGCCGGCGGCTGCGCGGCAAGTTGTCGCTGGCGCCTTACATTGCCGTGGTGTACGGCACAGCGGCGCTCGTGCTGAACGTGATGGTTGCGATTGCGCGCCAGCCCATCGTGGGCTATCGTCCGATGGTTTATGTGTGGATTCTACTGCTGGCGTTGGTGCCGCAATTGATCGGGCACTCGTCGTTCAATTGGGCGCTTGCCTACTTACCGGCGACATTCGTGGCTATCGCGACCCTGGGCGAGCCGATTGGCTCGACGCTGCTGGCTTATGTGCTGCTCGGCGAGGCGCCGACGCTGGCAAAAGTGGTGGGGGCCGGGCTGATCCTGGCCGGCATCGTGTTGGCGCTCAGCGCAGGGGCGGGTTTGAAACCCGCCCCTACACAATAGGATAATTCATGTTCGATTCACTGCCCGAGACAGCGGGCGAGTTTATGACGTGGTCGTGGGCGCAGATCGAGCCGTATTACGACGACCTGGCCGCCCAGGCCCTGACGGCCAAGACAGTGGCAAACTGGCTGGCAGATTGGACGCGTCTACTGAACCTGCTGGGCGAGACGCGCGCGCGCCTGTATGTGGCCACCACGTGTGACACTTCCGACCAGGCTGCCGAACAGCGTTATAACGCTTTTATGGGCACGATCGCACCCAGCGTCGAGCTGGCCGACCAAAAGCTCAAAGAGAAACTGTTGGCCAGCGGCCTGGGGGCGCCGGGTTTTGAGACCCCTCTGATCAACATGCAGGCCGAGGTGGCCATTTTCAGGCGCAGCAATCTTCCCCTACGCACACAGGAGCGCCAGTTGAGCACAGAGTACAACAAGTTGGCCGGCGCACAGACGGTCCAGTGGAACGGCAATGAACTGACCATCCCTCAACTGAAAGTCACGTACCAAAGCGAGGATCGAGCTCTTCGCGAACAGGCCTGGCGCACAACGGTCGAGCGCCAACTGGCCGACCGCGAAGCCACCAACGCCTTGTGGGTAGCGTTGATAAAAGTGCGTGATGAACAAGCCGCCAATGCCGATTGCCCCGATTACCGGGCGTTTCGCTGGCAGCAATTAGTACGCTCTGACTATACGCCGGCCGATTGCGCTCGGTTTCACCAGGCCATTGGAAGCGTGGCCGTGCCGGCGGCCAGGCGAATCTACGAAAAGCGTCGCCGTCGCCTGGGTCTGCCCAGGCTGCGCCCGTGGGACCTGGACATCGACCCACTCGGTCTCTCCCCCCTGCAGCCTTTCGACAGCCTGGCCGAACTGGAAAGCACCGCCAGCGCCATTTTTCAGCGCGTCGATCCGCAGCTTGGGAGCTATTTTGAGATCATGCGCCGCGAGAAATTGCTCGACTTGGAAAACCGCAGGGCCAAGGCGCCGGGGGCATATTGCACCTCGTTTTGGGTACAGAAACGTCCCTTCATGTTTGCCAACATCGTCGGCACGCATGAAGACGTACGGACCATCCTGCACGAGGGAGGGCACGCCTTCCACAACTTTGAGTCCAGCCACCTGCCCTATTTCCAACAACGCGACGTCGGGGCCGAGTTTGCCGAAGTGGCCTCGATGGGGATGGAACTGCTGGCCGCACCCTACCTGGCCCGGTCAGAAGGCGGCTTTTATTCCGAACGGGATGCGGCCCGCGCTCGCCTCAAGCTCCTGGAGGGGATCATCCTGTTCTGGCCTTATATGGCGGTGGTGGATGCCTTTCAACACTGGGCTTATACCCACCGTGTCGACGCCAGCGACCCCAAGCATTGCGATGAGACGTGGTGGTCATTATGGCAGCACTTTATGGTGGGCGTCGATTGGAGCGGGCTGGAAGACGGAATGAACTGTGGCTGGCAGCACAAGCATCACATCCTCCGCTACCCATTCTATTACATCGAGTACGGCCTGGCGCGCCTGGGCGCCGTGCAGATATGGCGTAACGCGTTGCGAGACCGCGTGCTGGCCGTGGCGCAATACCGCAGAGCATTGTCCCTGGGGGGGACATTGGGGCTGCCCGAGTTATACGCCGCAGCCGGCGCTCGCTTCGCCTTCGACGCCGCCACACTGCGCAAGGCCGTCAGCCTGATAGAACACAACATCGAAGAATTGGAAGAGAAAATCGGGGGGGATTAGCCAGAGACACACAGGACACAGAGAAGATTCTGAACCTGCCGCCAAGACGGCGGCTATGGAAAGCTACATGCCGCGCATCTTCGTCCTTGGTGAGAAGCCAAGACCACGTGATCTCAAGCCTGCTTGTAGGCGGTGGGGGACACGCCGGTCTCGCGCCGAAAGACCTGGCTAAAGTAAGCGCTGTCGGAAAAACCGACCTCCCTGGCCACTTCTGCCACGCTCTTGTCCCTGGCGGTCAGCAAAGCCTTGGCCTGGTTCACCCGGTAGCGATTGAGATAAACCAGGGGCGACACGCCTGTTTCCTGGCGGAAACTGCGTGCCAGGTAATGCTTGTTCAGACCGACGAAGCGAGCCAGTTCGTCGATCGAGATCTCTTCCGCGTAATGGGCGTGAAGGTAGGCCATGGCCTTGCGCACAAGCCGCCGCGTTTCCCCGCCGGCCTTTTGCTTGCGCGCCAGGGCTTGCTCCACGTGTGCCAACGTTTCCTCGACACTGAATAGACCCTTGGCCAGCACGCTGGCCACGCCCTGGTTCAGGCGCGCCATATCTTTTTCGGCCAAAACCTGCCCGGTCAACACGATCACCGGGATATCCCGGAGGATGGGGTCGCTCTGCATCGCTTCCAACACCTCGAAGCCATTCATTTCTGGCATCATGAGATCGAGCAGCACCAGGTCAGGCCGTTTTTGGCGCATGCTTTCCAGCGCCTCTCGCCCATTACGGGCTTTGAGGACCTGGGAAGCGCTCGACTGCGCCTGTACGATCCGGGCGTGCATCTCTAAAATGCCCGGCTCGTCATCCACCACCAGAATGCTTTTTTCTCCATCTGGCAGCCCCTGGCGCTTGAGCGCTTGAGCCAATTCGGCCGTTCCCACCGGCTTGGTGAGATAATCCATCTCCAGCAATACGCCATGATCGCGCTCCTGAATCAGCGAGTAGAACAACACGGAGGTGTCTTGGGTGGCCGGGTTATTCTTCAAAATCCGCAACAGCTCCCAGCCCTGCTCGGTGGCTATCTCGGTATCCAGCACCACTGCGCCGGGCGGAGCGGCCAACAATTGTGAGAGCCAATGCTCGTTTTCGTCCAACCACAACGCGTTCACGTCAAAGCCTTGCCGGAGCAGGTGTTGGCATAACTGCTGTCTTTCACCGTCGCGCCGCTTGAGCAGCAACACCACTCGTTCGCGCGCCTGCGGCGGTGCGGGCAGTTGAGCTTGAGGAAGGCGCATCAGCGGCAGTGTGAAGCGAAAAGTCGAGCCGGCCCCCTCCGCGCCGGACGAGCATACACTCATCGTCCCACCATGTAGCTCTGCCAGCCGCCTGGAGATCGCCAAGCCCAGCCCCAGGCCACCATAACCCCTCGCCGTCGTCCGCTCCGACTGGCGAAACTCGTCAAAGATCAACGCTTGCTCCTCAATGGGTATGCCCAGGCCGGTATCGCTGACCACCACGCTCAACGCATCCTGGCCCAACTCGACCCGGAGCGCCACCTCGCCGCTCGTCGTGAACTTGACCGCGTTGCTGATCAGGTTCAGTGTCACCTGTCGCAGCCGGGTGCGGTCGCCCCACACGGGCGGGAGATCGGCCGGGACATCGCAGCGCCAGGCCAGACCCTTGTCATAAGCCAGTTGCGCTCCCACGCTGGCCGTGACGTGCAGCACCTCGGCCAGGTTCAACGGCTCGCACACCAATTGCAATTGTCCCACCTCGCTGCGCGCCAGGTCCAAAACATCTCGGATCAGGCCATCCAGGTGTTGCGCGCTGGCGTGGATGCGCGCGATATCTTGCCGGTAAAGATCGGGCAAGCAGGAAGCTCCCATGGCATCTCTCTGCAGCAACATCTCGCTCAGGCCCACGATCAAGTTCAAGGGAGTGCGCAGCTCGTGGCTTACCGTAGACAACAGGCGGCTTTTCAAGCGACTGGCTTCTTCGGCAACCTGGCGGCGGGCATGCTCGGATTCGTACAAGCGCGTCACCTGTGCATGAGCTTCTTGCAGTTGGGCGTTAAGGTTGTCGCGGATGAGAAGGCTTTTGCCAAGCTCGTCCCGGCTGGCGCGCAACAGTTCAGCGCGCTCGTCGGCCTGCTGCTGGGCATGCCGCACCCAGATCAGGGCGGTAATCAACTGATCGGACGAAACCCAACCGAACACTGCCACGCTCCAGGTAATCGCCAGTGCCGGCAGGATGGCGCTCAGCCCACTCGTATCCAGGCGAGCGCTCAACCCCAAGGCAGTCAGCGACAACGCCGAAGCGACGGTCGCGATATACAAGGGAGCGTTGCGGGAAATCAACAGTCCTGAGGCCACCACCACCAAGGTAAGAGTGTGCGGCAGCCAACCCAAATGGGGCGCAGAGGCCCATGGTGTGAACAAGATGGGGATAACGATCAAGCTGCAGACCCAGATCCAAGTGGCCAGGCGAAAACGCCGCTGGGCCAGCCAGTATACCCCGGCATTCAGCGGTATCAGGGCCGCCATGCCATAACCCAGCGGATCGATGGCAACCTGCATCGTATCTTCCAGCAGGGCCAGGTAAACAGCCAGCCAGGCGCCCGTCACGCCAATGATCCACGTGACAACCAAGAGAGCTATGAAGGTCTCTTTTTGCATATCGAGCAATTCGTCTGGCATATCACTGCCCTACCTGATAGGGGGGCGACGCATGCGTCGCCCCTACGGCCCCCCTAGCCTTTGACCGAGCCAGCCAGCAGGCCACGCATAAAGTAGCGCCCCATCACAACGTAAACCAGCAGCGTCGGCAGGGCCGCCATCAGCGCCCCGGCCATCTGCACGTTCCACTCCACCACGAACGAGCCAGCCAGGTTGTTGAGCGCCACCGTGATCGGCTGCACCGACGGCTTGCTCGTGATCGTCACCGCGAACAAGAACTCGTTCCAGATCGAGGTGAACTGCCAGATCGTCACCACCACGAAACCCGGCAGCGAGATGGGGAACATGATGTAGCGATAGACGTCCAGCAGATTGGCGCCGTCGATGCGCCCGGCTTCGACCATCTCCGTCGGCACCGCCGCGTAATAGTTGCGAAAGATCAAGGTGGTGATGGGAATGCCGTACACGACGTGCACCAGGATAAGACCAGCCAGCGTCCCGTACAAATTCAGGCCCTGCAGCGTCTGCACCAGGGGGATGAGGATACTTTGATAGGGGATGAACATGCCGAACAAGAACAGCGTAAAGAACGTGTCAGAGCCGCGAAAGCGCCATTTGCTCAGCACGTAACCGTTCATCGAACCCAGCAGGGCCGAAAAGACCGTGGCCGGGACAACCAGGGCCACGCTATTGAAAAAGTTGCGCGAAAGCCCTGGCTGCCCCCTGGCCGGGTCGCCGCTCCAGGCTCGGACAAAGCTCTGCGGCGAAAAACTGGAAGGCAAAGCCCACATCGTATCCAGGTCGACCTGTGCAAAGCTCTTGAGGCCGGTCACCACCAGCACATACACCGGAATGAGATAGAGGCCGGCGGCTACGACCAGAACGAGATACAACAGTGGGCGGAATCGCTTGCTTATCACCCCACGCTCCACGGATCGGCTGTAGACTGGGCAAGCATGGCTTGCCCGCTCGTGCTCTTATTATACCATATCAAAAAAAGCTCGCCCGCAGACCTATCTGCGGGCGAGCGCGATGTGCTCAGGATAGGCAAGCGCCTGGGTTATCCCTATACGACCCAGGTCCTATCTTGGAAGCCAAGTTCTCGAACGATGGCCTGGGTAAGATCGGGGCTGACTTCGAGCGCCTGCTGGTAACAACTCTTGGCCAGGTCCAGCTCTTGCTCACGCCCCATCGTCTCGGCCTCCTTGATCAGGAACTTGACATTCAGCCTGTCAGCCTGGGCCGGGGAGACCGCGCCGCGCCCCAAGGCCAGCTTGAGAGCAGCCTGAAAGCCCATCGAGTCCACCCGGCACTTGGTGGCATAAAAACCGTGCCGGCCGCCTTCGCGGCTGCGCGAGGCCGAGCCCTCGGTGAATTGCGGGATGCGGTACTGGGTCGGGGTCAGCGGGGTGTATACGAACTCGGCGCCGCTGGCGGAATAGACCAACCAGGCGTAATAATCCTCCGAGGCTTTTTCCGGTGGGAAGGGATGCTCGTAGGCGATGCGGGTGCGCACCGAGGTGGTCGAGGTTAGATTGGTATAGCCCGTCTCGGTTGCGATCTGGATCCAGGCGTCTTTACCCTGGGGCGGGTTGGCCTCGTGCGATTCCAGGATTTCGACGATGGATTGTGACAATTTCTCGTGCGGCACCGGCTGGCCATGTTCGTCGATGACCGAGAAGGTGCTGTAGACGACGCCGGCAGCTGGGTTTTCGAGGAAGGTTTTGCGAGCGATTTCCACGCGGCGCGGGTGGGTGAGATCGTCCGCGTCCAGGAATACAATGAACGGATAGCCGGCCCTGTAGGCCTGCTGGATGGCGACGTTCCTGGCGTGGCCCGGGCCATCGCTGTGGGGCATGAAAATGGCCTCGAATTTGCCGTCGAACTCGCGTTCCAGTTGCCGCAAATAGTCTTTGGCTTCCTGTGAGGGCGAGTTGCCGTCCGCGATCAAGATTTTCCAGTTGGGATCCGTTTGCTTCTTGATACTGTCCAGGGTCTGGTCCAGCCACTCGCGTTCCATGCCAGCCTGCTGGCTCCAATGCGGCATGATGAACACGGCCGGTCCATTAGCGACATCGAATTTTTGCATTGAATACACTCCCTTTCTCATTTTATAGACGCGAACCACAAGATCCGCGAATGACCAACTCGGTATTGAAAATGATCCGGCGGGGAGTATCGGTGCTGTCTTCGATGATGTCGAGCAAGGTCTCGACCAACTTGATCCCCACCTGGTGAATCGGCTGACGTACGGTCGTCAGAGGCGGGTTGGTGACAGCCGCCTGGGGAAGATCGTCAAAGCCAACCAACGCGACGTCGCCCGGCACGGACAGCCTGGCCTCGCGAACGGCCCGCAAGGCGCCCATGGCCATCGTATCGGAGGCTATAAAAATCGCGTCTGGCTTTTGCAGCAGCAAGCGCCGCATGGCATAGTAACCGCCAATTTCCGTAAAGTCCCCCTCGACGACGAGCGCCTCATCTACTCCCAAGCCACGCACGCGCAGCGCCCTCTGATAGCCGGCCTGCCGGTCGTAGCCAGGGATCGTATCCAACGGGCCGGAAATCGTGCCAATGCGCCTGTAACCCAGCTGGATCAAGTGAATGACGGCCGCCTGCGCCCCCATCTCGTTGTCGATGTCGATATAGTTAGCACGCGAGAGATTGAATGGGCGACCGAGAGCGATGAAAGGGATATGACCTTCGATCAGGCTGGCGATAAAGTCATCATTCCCATGCCCGCCTTGAGTCAAGACCCCGTCCAGCAAGCCTCGACGCGATATTCTTGGATATAATTTTTGCTCGTCGGCCTTGGTGTGACTCAGAAAGAGCGATAACGCATAATTGTGTTGGTTACAGGCATGGGTGATACCCTGAATCAAAAGAGGATAAAAGGGATCGCTGAACACACGGGTAGCCGTGGCCGGAAAGGCCAAACCCAACACACAAGTACGGCCCCCAGCCAAGCTGCGCGCGGCTTGATGAGGTTGGTAATCCAACTGGCGAATCACCGCCTGGATCCTCTCGCGCATGTCTTGGCTCACATGAGGGTCATCGTTAATCACTCGCGATACAGTCGACCGCGACACGCCGGCGACTTGGGCAATTTTTTCTAAGGTGGGCGAGTTGTTGCCAGCCATAATCCTCGTAACGAGAGCGCTTTCAGACCACAGCTCTTATCACACCCTCTAGAAGGCCAATAAGCCCGATTTTGGGAGCGCTCTCAGATTGTAGCATGTCTTTTCCTATTTGTCAAGAGTTTTCAACTTTTTTCGACTAGGAGCTTGTCGGAGAGAGCATTTTGTAGGGCGGCTTTCTATAGCCGCCGAGCTTGCGGCAGGTATGGAAACCTG
>JAFGFO010000433.1 GCA_016931085.1 Thermoflexales bacterium | reverse complement strand
GACGCCTTCAACGTGGCCGCATTGGCCGCCTGGCTGGCCCACCTGTGCCGCGCCACCAGGCTGACGCCGCTCACCCTGGCCAACTATCGCTCGGCTGGCAGCACGTTGGTACGTCACCTGGCTGGCGTGCGCTGGGACGAGCTGGACGAGGAGGACGTGCGCGAAGTAGCCGCCCTGGATTTGGGCGTCAGTACGCGCTCCCGCCTGCTGACGGTGATGGGCCGGGTGATCGAGTTCCTGCAAGAGGAAATGGGGATGGATGTGGCCGAGTTGAACCGCAGTGCAGTCAGGCTGGCCCGCCGGCTGCGGCCGGTCAACTTGCCCTCAATGGGGCACGTGGCGCAGATGTTGGCCCAACTGCTGGCCTGGCGGCAGCGCGCCATGGCCCAAAAGCTGCCGGCCAAAGTTCGCCTGGCCTACAATGCCTTTCTTGCTATCCTGCTGGCCACCTTCTTGGGCCTGCGCAGGCGCGAAATCGCCCACATGCGGCTGGGGGACGTGGTGCTGGACGCACAAATGCCCTACCTGCGCGTGTGGCGCTCCAAGCGCGGCAAGTCACGCGTGGTGTGGGTCAGGCACGTGCCGCCCGAGGTGCTCGACCTGCTGCGCGCTTGGTGGCAGCGCCGATGGGAAGCGGCCGGCGGCAACCCGGCCGCCCGATTCCTGAGCTCAGATGAGGACGAGAACCTGATCGAGAACCTGGGACGGGCCGTCAATGCCGCCATCCGCGTGCTAGAGATCAAGCAGGACCCGATCGCCTTGCCCATCACCTTTCACACCCTGCGCCACGTGTACGCCAATCGCCTGCTCGTGTCGGGCGTGCTGCCGATCGAGATCGCCCGCAGCTTGGGCCACGCCAGCACCGACACGACGACCGGATCGTACCTGCACGCCTTTGACTGGCTGCAGCGCAAGCGGCTGGAGGAATGGCTTGCTGCCCAACCCAAGAGCGGCGTGACGGCCAGCCAGATCGGCACGCTGATGGGCATCAGACGTCCGGCCGTGTTGTCGGTGCTCAAGAAAGCGCCGCCCGGCGAGTGGGAGAGTTGGTATGAAGAAAGCCGTCACCTGTATCCGTGGGCGATGGCAGTGCGGCTGCTGGCCAGCCGCTTACAGATGGAGGACAAGCAGCCAGGTGACCAGCCTGCCCAGCCAGAGCCTTCACCCGCCGACATGAGCGGTCGAATCCTGGCAGCTTATTACCGGGTGTTCAACCATAACCACCAGGACCCGCTTCAGGCGTTGGCGGCCGAGCTCAAGAGCAGCGGCCTGGCGGTGAATACACAGCGCACCCCGCCCGGTCGCGGCAAGGCCGACAGTGCAATCATGCTGGTTGGCCTTGCTGGCCGGGCAGGCAGCACGGTGATCGTTCTGATCAAGAGGGCGCGCTGCCTCACTCAACTGGATATGGAGCAACTGGAGGCTCGCTTGCGCAGCGGCGGTTGGCCGGTCGGGTTGGCGATCAACCTTGGCTCGCGCCGGCCGCAGGTGCGAAGGGCATACAATGGCCAAAAAGACAAACGCCTGATTGACAATCTATCCTCCAGTGACTGAACAGGGATGGCGTAAGCATCAACGATTTCTACCGCCACCAACCCCGGCGCAGAGCAGCGCCAACCAACCCCAAGGCAAACGCGCCGAGGAGCAGCAGGGCAGGTGCACCCCCGCGCGCAACCAGCGCCCGCAGCGCAACAATCGTGGGCGCGCCGCCACTTTTGAGCACAAAGGGCGAAAAGCTGGCCACGTCCGTGACACGGACGGAATAGGGGGAGCTTACGCACTGCCGCCCGTCCGCCGCCAGCGGAGCGCTCCATGCCCCATCCCAGTGGTAGAGGTCTAGTGTATCACAAGTGTTGCCGGCGGGCAGCTCGCTGCTGTTGAAGAAAAAGGTCGCCGTTACCGTGGCTGGGGTGGTGGACGTGATGGTATAGCAATGCCTGACCGTCTCACCCCCAACCGTGGTGCAGTCCTGGCCAGCCCGGATGACCACCTCGGTGCGTCCCAGATCGCGCCCACCGGCGTTGAGGATCAGCCCGCCCACCTTGGGGAAACCAACATCGGCCATGCCGCTGACGACCTGCATCTGCCGGTACGTGCCGCCGGTGTGCGTGAAGAGGCCGGTGATCTCCAGCATGCTGGGCGCATTGAACACCCCCACCTTTAGGTGAAGTGAACCATCAATGCGCAGGGCGGCGTCTCCTCCATTGAACACCTCGCCAACCTGGTATACGTCGCCGCCGATCGTCAGCGCGGCCAGTTGGTCAATCATGCCGCCATAACTGTACAAACCGCTGCCCTCGGGAGCGGAATTGCCGGCGATGTGCGTCTGCGTGCTGCTCAACGTCAAATGACCCCAGTGAAGAGCCATGCCACCGCCCCGCAGGCCAGCAGCATTATCGACGATTTGCCCGCCGCTCAGCACGATTTTTCCTCCACTGAGTATCCCACCACCCTCGGAGCGAGCAGAGTTGCCGGCGATTTGCCCTTCGACCACGTTCAGGCTCGCGTCGCCCCCGTCCAGGACTACTCCCCCGCCACTGCCGCCAGCCAAGTTGCCAGTGATTTGCACTTGCGTGCTGTTCAGCGTCACACTCCCATGGTAGGCATATATCCCGCCACCGCTGGCCGTGGTGGAATTGCCGGCAATGTATGCCTGCGTGCCGCTCAACACTATGTAACCTGTGTCGACGAACACGCCGCCCCCCCACGTAGCGAAATTGCCAATGATCTGACCCTCGCTCAACAAGGCGTTGCCTCGATCGACAGACACTCCACCCCCGCCACTATGAGTGCCGGTAGCAACATTGCTGCTCACGATGGTAGCGCCAATGAGAGCCAGCTCAGGGCCAGCGTTATAGATGCCGCCGCCTCTGCCCTCAGGCCAATCCCCATGAGCCGTGTTGCTGGTGACGATGGTATGGTTGAGCGTTAGCGCGGCGCCCGCGTTATAGATGCCGCCGCCGCTACTGCTGATGACGTGGCCGTCCATGATTGTCACGCCCGAGATGACGACAGTCCCAGCGCCGGGATTGATGATTGTCTGCCCCGGCCCAACCCCGGCGATGGTCAGAGGCGCGGTGATGTCCAGGTCGCCGGTGGCGTTACTGTCCTCGCCTGCCCCGGCCAGCGTCAGAGTGTAGATGCCGGCCGGCAAGAGGATAGTGTCAGCGCCGCTGCCGGCCGGGCAACGATCCACCTTGGCATCCGTATTGGCGGCCTGGATCGCCTCGCGCAGTGTGCAGTTGTTATTTTTGGCTAGGTCGTCGTCGGTGGTGTCGATACCGTCGATCTCGGCCGCGCAGACCAAGGGTGGAGCCGCACCCAGTACCAACAGGATGGTCAGGGCCAAGCCGAGCCCCGCGCCCAGCGCAGCGACAGACAGCGAAAATGTATGCCTGGAAAAGCGACTTGTCATACCAGTTCTCCTCATCGAAACCAGAAAACGCTGGTTGTAGGGGTTGTACGAGACGTAAGGCCAGTAGAACTGCTCGGCCCCGGTCGCGTCCGCGATCACGAACGGCTCCCCTACCACCTCACCTGCCTCATCCAGCCACTGCCCGACGACGTCGCCATGGGGCAGACCACCACCAGGCGTGTAGTCCACCTTGCTCAGGTACACCAGCAGAGCACCTCGCGTCCATCACTGCCTTGATAGTCTTCTTCCGTTTCCCACGACCTGCCTACAGTGTTTCAATGAAACTGACTCGACGAACAGGGACTACCTGCCTGTTGGGGTGCTCTGGTAGGGCTTGTCCAAATACTGCGCCATCCGTGCGTCAATAGCCCTAACCACTTGTTCCATCCCCTCCAGTGACATTTCGCCTGAGAGCATATGCGCCCTGAAGACCACTATATATTCCTCGTAACGGCCAGCCCACTGGCACACTGGTTCTGTATGCCCTTTTGAGTCATAGCAACCAAAGTGTGACTGATCTGCTATTGGGCTTTGATATATCCACTCGCCATTTGAGTTGAGAAACTCGAATCGTGGCAAGTACACTTGCTCAAATGTGCGCTGCGCGATGCCCATGCTACGGTAACGATAAATATCCTGACTGGCTCGTATCGGCGGTTCTCTATCATAGATTCCAAACTGTATAGCGACGCACTCGGTAGTGCACATATCGTCTTTGCATGGGCAAAAAGGCTTAAAGGCTTCCCAGGCTGGTGATACAGTTTCTTGATCAATCAATAGTTCTTTGAGTGCGAAAGAACGCTGTGGGGCGGGCGGCTCCAGGAGAGCACAAGCTGCCAGGAATAGGGCCAGTGTAGCTACAAGTAGTATGATCAGTGTCAATTTCTTGTCCGTCCATTTACAATGTAACCTTTTTACACACATTGTTCACCTCAAGTATCAAGGTGTACACCACGACTGGGTACAAGGGGGCATCTCCCCATACTCTTCGATGTATGCTTGCAGGGCTTGAGTGAAAGCCTCATCGGTCAGCTCATCCAGTCGATACCAGTAATCCTTGTAGAGAGAGGTGCCAAACCCTATAGCCCAGGTAGCATAGGGATGGTCGCAATAGGAACCCAGGCAATCTCCAAAGTTTTCTGGATCGAGGGTTGTTATCGCTCGCTTTGTTTGAGCAATACCAGCACCCCACTTAAGGAGCTCGCCACTAAAGCCCGCAGCACGCCCCACAAAGCCAAAGTGTATGTTGGCAATAACGTCGTAATGGAGTTGACGATTGCCCAGTATAATGTCATATGTACCTGGGATAAACTTGTCCGCCAGTATAATATCAGGTTTGAAATCCCAAGTTGCACCGGTGCCTACAAGGGCCGTCCATGCCTGCATTGCTGCATCCTGTTTCGCCAGATTCCCACTGAGCCAAGCTTCTTGAATCCTGTGCACAACGTCAGATTGAGCATTCGTCACCAGTTGATTACAAAGCCATACGGTCATGTCGCTCGAAGTAATAGGATATTGATCCGTAACCCTGTTTGTTATCATCGTTGGAGGATCAAAAGGTAGGGTATGATAGCCTAGAAGTGTGCTAACCCCGTAACCAACGCCAACACCACCAAGGACTACGAGTGCAACAATAACTGGTACCGGCAGGTGCCCGCCCCGGTCGATGAAAGCCAAAGGTCTGTTGTAGACGTAACTGTATCGATTGAGGCTCTGCGGATTGGAGAAATCGGGCACAAGAGTGTCTGCGCTGATCCAACGGCCAAGTCGCGGGTCATACCAGCGTGCGCCCATGTGGATCAAGTTAGTGCCAGGCACATTCCTCTGACCCGTGAAGCCAAAGTCGGTCGGTGAGCCCTCTCCGCCGTAGCGCACCTCGCCATAGGGATAGTACCACACCCGGCTGTCCGGCACAATCTGCCCTATTTGTGCCCCGCTGCCGTAGGTGGCCAGGCTGGTCGAGCCCAGGTGATCGCCGTGCAGGTAATACAATCCCTCCAGCGTGCGCTGTGCCACCCGCTGCCCGCCGTGGTAGTAGTATTTGGTCACACGCGGTGTGGGGAGCTCATCACCTACACCGTAGCGTCGGCCCCAAACGTGCGGTGCGCCGTCTCGCAGGTCGCCCCACACGGCCAGCACGCTGCCGCCGTCACCCACGGCCACGTCGTATTCCCCATCCGTTGCTCGCGGGGTATAGTCAGACACCAGGCCGTTGGAGGGGCCTGCCCCTTGCCCATCTAGCCTGAACTGGCGCACGTCATACGGGCCGGTGAAGAACCCGCCGCCGTCCCGGACAGATGCGTAGCTCAGCAAGTATTCGCCTGTCCCGCTCACAACCTCCAGCGAGTTGGCATCGGTCCAGTTGTGCGTGCCGTGTCTGTCGAGCAGCACTGACGCTTCCACGCCACCCGGCAGCATGCCATCGGTCAGCACGCGCTGGTAGACGAGCTCCCAGGAACGGTTCACGCTGTTGACGAGACCGTTGACGGTGAAGGCGACCAAGAACTCGCCCGCGGCCGGGTTGTAGGCTGCCGCCGGCGCAAAGGCGTCGCGATAAGTTGCTGCAATCGAGATCGTACTGTTGGCGGTGATCTGACCCGCTTCGCGCGACCACTCGACTAACCGACCAAGCACCCGCCTTGGCGAGCCGTGCGGGTTGGTGCTCCAGGCCAGCAGCCAACGCTGGCTGCTGGGGTCAAACGCCACCGCCGGCACGATCTGCGAGCTGGCCGTTGCCCCCCATTCCGTAACTTGGAACGGCTCGCCCACCGGGTTGCCGTCAGCATCGACCGCCACTGCCAGCCCGCACAAACCCCAGGCGTGATCGGGGTAACTATCGGGGATGTGACGGTAGAATCCCCCATCCCAAAACAGCAGCCACGTGCCATCAACAGGATTGGCCTCGGACACGACCATGCGCTCCAGGCCGGCCGTCCACTCGCCCGCCCCGACGTGACGCGCAGCGCGCTGGTCGTCTCCCCAAGGCCCACCAGCGCATAAGCCACCCGGCTGCCGCCCGCTGTCGACAAGGCCTGCATCGAGACCAGGAAACGCTGGTTGTAGGGGTTGTACGAGACGTAGGGCCGGTAGAACTGCTCGACCCCGGTCGCATCCGCGATCACGAACGGCTCTCCCACCGGCTCGCCGTCCTCGTCGAGCCACTGCCCGGCGACATCATCGGATTGCTAGTACTTCCCCTGTGCTTGTGCCGACATACAACACCCCATTCACAATGATGGGAGCAGCAGAGTACATCACAGGTGGAGCGTCCAGTACCCAAACCAACTTTCCACCGATTGCATCCACCGAGTATATTTTACCTCTTTCAGGGTGTCGAGCATAACCGCCAGGGTAAATAGCAGTGCCAAGGTAAATCCTGCCATTTGCAATAGCCGGTGGCGCGTCAACTTTTCCCTCAACTTGGAATTGCCAACGCGCTTCACCCGTTTCCGCATCAAGAGCGTAAAGAATATTTCCCACGTCCTTATTACTGCCCACTACGAAAACCATCCCGTAGGCAGCTGCGCCGTCCCATTCCCACCATATACTTCCGGGATTCTTAAATCGCCACAATTCTACTCCAGTATGTGGCTTGATTGCAACAACATCGCCGATGCCTTCGATTACGTACAGTTTGCCCTCTGCAAGCATCATACCACTTATTGACTTTCCTCCCTTCTGGGCAATCCATATTGCTCTGCCCATATTCAAATCGAAGGCATAAATATAGCCGCCGGTATCACCTGTGAATAACAGGTGATCCTCCAGCACTGGACCGAGACCGCCTATGGTTTTGAGTGGAAACGCTCTAATCCACTTTCCCGTTGCTGCATCTCGCACTTCAATTACATGGGTTAAGTCATCTTTTCGCAAAGTGGCTCGCCGGTAAATAAATCCACGGTAGACAACAGGTGCTATGTAACTGGTAGCGCTATGTTGCCATAGTACCTTGCCGGTATGCCGATCCAGCGCGTACAATTTGTCAGCAACATCATATTCACCCGCTACATAGAGCATGTCATTCGCAATACTCAAAGATTGCACGTAGGAAGTCTCTACATCAAGTTGGGTGAGCCATATTTCCTCACCTGTATCAACATCCAGCGCAACAACTGTGCCTTCCCAACCAACCACATAGACTATGTTATCTACGATCAGCGGAGCGGAAGAGATCGAGCCGGGAATCGCATGTCGCCAGACCAATTCTCCCTTGGGTGGTAGTGCCACCTCAGGTGAAAAGCGGGTGTGAGCCAAATCATAACCGTACATTCGCCACGTTCCTGGCTCTGAGTCAGAACTCAGGGTGGGATCTATAGGGCTATGCGGTTTAGATTGACACAGAGTTATCAACAAAACTCCGACTATGAGCATCACCCCAACAGTCAACCATATCCTCACTTTATTCACCGCTCCCTCCCTATGGCTCGGCCCAGATATAGCCCCAGTCTTTCACTAGCTCAACATCGTATGCTCTCGTATATCCACCATATGGATCTACCAGAATCACTTGGTTCTGGTTCCCCGAAAAACCTACAACTACAACTGCATGCCCCCGTCCCCGCTGAAGCTCTCCTTCCTCGCCTGCGCGATCAACTCCTACAATGAGTGGTACACCCGACTGCATAGCTTCTTGTAATATTTCTATGGTCAAGTCGCCAGTTCGCACATTACGAAATCCATACTCGTGCTGTAGCATCTGAGCTATTGGCCCTACTCCACCTTCTAACTGATCCCAATATCCTTTTGTCTGAGCATCAAACACAATGTCATCAGGTTCAACCTTTTGTGGGTCAAGAGCAATTCCACGTTCTTCGATGTAGTACTGTAATATCATTGCCATACACGTTGGACCGCAGGCTCTAAGATGGGCTGGTATTTCGCGTGGATGGTATGGTCGCTCAACAGTGGAGTCTGGTGGCCTGGCATCCTCCAGTTGATTGTAAATGACAGGAAGTTGAATTTGCGGCTTAAATTGGGGCTCTTGAGGTTGATACGTAACAGGTTGAGCAGCACAACCAGAAGTCGTCAATGCCAATGCGGCGATGACAAAGCCGATGCACACCCATGTACTGATCCCATCTATGCAGTGCCCCGAGCTATCTGTGTACCGAAGCGGATTATTCCAGGCATAAGCATACCTGTTCAGACTGACTGAATAGCTGGGGTCTTGTATTATTGTATCCGCGCTCGCGAACCGTCCCAATGCCGGGTGATAAAAACGTGCCTTGTAATACATCAACCCCGTTCCTGGCACGGCTTTCTGGCCTGTGAAGCCAAAGTCAGTCGGCGAACCCTCCCCTCCGTAGCGCACTTCGCCGTAGGGGTAGTACCACACCCGGCTGTCTTGCACGGCTTGCCCTGCCTGTGGCCCGCTGCCGTAAGTCGCCAGACTGGTCGAGCCCAGATGATCCCCGTGCAGGTAGTATACCACATCTCCTTCACGCATGGCCACCCGCTGGCCGCCGTGGTAGTAGTATTTGGTCACGCGCGGGGTGGGTAGCTCGTCGCCCACGCCGTAGCGCCGGCCCCACACGTGCGGCGCGCTGTCGCGCAGGTCGCCCCACACGGCCAGAACGGTGTCATCGTCACCCACGGCCACGTCATACTCGCCGTCCGTCGCTCGCGGGGTATAGTCAGAGACCAAGCCGTTGCTCAACTGGCTGCCCTGGCTACTCAATTTGAACTGCCGCACGTCATACGGGCCGCTGAAGAACCCGCCGCCGTCTCGGACAGAGGCGTAGCTCAGCAAGTATTCACTCGTTGCTGGTTGCTGGTCGCTGGTTACCACTTCCAGCGAGTTGGCGTCGGTCCAGTTGTGCGTGCCGTGCTTGGGGAGCGGCACTGGCGCTTCCACGCCGCCCGGCAGCGTGCCATCGGTCAGCACACGCTGGTAGAGCAAATCCCAGTGGTGATCAGTACCGCCAACGCGGCCATTAATTGTGAGAGCCACCAAGAACTCGCCCGCAGCCGGGTTGTAGGTCACCGCCGGCGCAAAAGCGTCGCGATAAGTCGCCGCAATCGAGATCGTACTGCTGGCGGTGATTTGACCCCCCGACCCGCTTCGCGCGACTAACCGACCAAGCACCCGCCTTGGCGAGCCGTGCGGGTTGGTGCTCCAGACCAGCAGCCAACGCTGGTCGCCCGGGTCGAACGCCACCGCCGGCACGATCTGCGAGGCGGCCGTCGCGCCCCATTCCGTGACCTGGAATGGATCGCCTACCAAGTTGTCGCCGGCATCGAGCACCACCGCCAGACCGCACAAACCCCAGGCGTGATCGGGGTAGCTGCCAGGGATGTAGCGGTAGAATCCTCCGTCCCAGAATAAAAGCCATGTGCCGTCAGCAGGATTAGCCTCGGACACGACCATGCGCTCCAGGCCGGCCGTCCACTCACCCGCCCCGACGTAACGCAGTGTGCTGGTCGTCTCCCCAAAGCCCACCAGCGCATAGGCCACCCGGCTGCTGCCCGCCGACGACAAGGACGGCATCGAGACCAGGAAACGTTGGTTGTACAGGTTGTACGAGACGTAGGGCCGGTAGAACTGCACAGCCTCGGTCGCAGCCGCGATCACGAACGGCGCGCCCACCGGCTCGCCGTCCTCATCCAGCCACTGCCCGGCGACGTCGCCGTGGGGCAAGCCACAGTAGCCTCTCATTAGGGTACAAGCTCAAAACTCCAACTATATTCTAGCAACGTACCAGAAGTCTTGCGTACACGAAACATGGCTTCGTGTTTCCCAAGTCCAAGAGGTTTCCGCCAAAGCATCCAGTAATCTCCACCAGCAACCTCATATAATAGTTGCCCTTGTTCGTCCAGCACTTTCGTATGTGCTCCTTCCTGATTTACCCAGTCGAACGGAGTGTCCAATATTAATGGTTCGCCGTCAATCAACAAAGAAACTCTACTAATAACATCTTGTTCATCAAGACTATCGCCTACTTCTGCAACAGCTATACTATCTAAGACCACCCCAACTCCCACTTCGCCTGTATATATAATCGCTAAACCCTTCAACCGCTCGTTGTATGATCGCGAGGACAATATAGCATTAGGAAGTGGAAACACTTGTCTCAAAAATCCTGGTAGCTTTACAGGTGTCAATGTCTGCTTAGGGCTACTTAAAGCCGCAACCATAACAGTGCTTTCATAAGCAGGCGTATTTGATCCTGTACAAGCACTAAGTATAAACAAGAGAATGGTTTGGACTGTCATCAAAATAATCCATCCCTGTATTGATCTTTCCACTTTTGAAGTTTTCATTCCATGTTCTCCTTATGCTGCCAGTTCCATTGTTGTTCAGATGAAGCCATCTAGTACTTGGAAACTACCTAACATTTTGAGAAGTATTTTCCGGCAGCAAGGCAACAAAAAATGCTACTGAAAGTCCATCTGCATTGAGCCCAACCCACCAATTGTTACCAATCAGTCTCCCCCTTGTATCGAATACACCGCCTCCGGAATCACCGACTTCCCCCACATTGAGCGGATCTTTTATCCGCGCAATCGGAATCCCTCCCTGTGTAGCACTCATTTCTTCCACTGTAGATCTCAAGACAGCCGCTTGCCCATTCGCGTCCTTGTAAACCAATAGTACTCTGTCACCAACTTTGAGGTCAGTAGGATCACCCATAAGTGCTGGCTTCACTCCCAGGTTTGGTCCTACCAAGAGTGTTGTCCCATTATCAGACATAGGAATCGCTATATTTGCAGCAGGTATATCGGCGATAAGTTGTCCCTCGTGATTGTAAAAAGTGAGTGACTCCGCAGTATAGCTGGGATCTTGAAGGGAATCTCCGGGAGCGTAGTGACCATGCGTGAGCACAGATTGAGGGCCGACTACGGTCCCCAAGCTGATGCTGGCGGGTGTCCTCTGTCTTACAATGATTCTGTTCCCCTGCTGTTGCTGAGTTTCTGTATTGTGATCAATTATGACTGTAGACTGAAGAACAGCTTGGGTCTGATCAGGACCCGAACACCCGCTAGCCAGTAGACCCAAAAGGGCCACAACAGCAATCAAAACAGGCAAGATGGGGAGGTGACCATTCTTGTCAATATACAGGACAGGATTGTCCCCAGCGTAGCTGTAGTGGTTAAGTAGTTGGGGATCGAGTGCATTGGGCACTATCGAGTCCGCGCTCACGAACCGTCCCAACACAGGGTGATAATAGCGCGCCTTGTAATACATCAACCCCGTTCCTGGCACGGCTTTCTGACCTGTAAAGCCAAAGTCAGTCGGCAGGCCATCCCCGCCATAGCGCACCTCGCCATAGGGGTAATACCACACCCGGCTGTCCTGCACAGGCTGCCCCATCTGTGGCCCACTGCCGTAGGTCGCCAGCGAGGTGCTGCCGAGGTGGTCGCCATGCAGGTAGTACACTACGTCTCCATCGCGCATGGCCACGCGCTGGCCGCCGTGGTAGTAGTATTTCGTCACGCGCGGTGTGGGGAGCTCGTCACCCACACCGTAGCGCCGGCCCCAAATGTGCGGCGTACCGTCGCGCAGGTCGCTCCACACGGCCAGCACGCTGCCGCCGTCACCCACGGCCACGTCGTACTCCCCGTCTGTCGCTCGCGGGGTATAGTCAGAGACCAGGCCGTTGGTCGGGTTAGCCCCTTGCCCATCAAGCCTGAACTGCCGCACGTCATAGGGGCCGGTAAAGAACCCGCCGCCGTCCCGGACAGAAGCGTAGCTCAGCAGATACTCGCCTGTCCCGCTCACCACTTCCAGCGAGTTAGCATCCGTCCAGTTGTGGGTGCCGTGCTTGTCGAGCAGTACAGGCGCTTCCACGCCGCCCGGCAATGTCCCATCGGCCAGCACGCGTTGGTAGACAAGCTCCCAGGAACGGTTCACGCCGCCTGTCTGCCCAGGCAGGTTGACGAGGCCGTTGACGGTGAAAGCCACCAAGAACTCGTCCTCGACCGCGTTGTAGGCCATCGCCGGCGCAAAGGCGTCACGATAGGTCGTGGCGATAGAGACAGAGATAGAGATAGAGATAGGAAGTGTCGGCGTCAGGCTCACCGGGCCAACGAACCGACCCAAAACGCGGCGTGGCGAGCCGTGCGGGTTAGTGCTCCAGACCAGCAGCCAACGCTGGTCGCCCGGGTCAAACGCCACCGCCGGCACGATCTGCGAGCCGGCCATCGCGCCCCATTCCGTGACCTGGAGTGGCTCGCCCACCGGGGCGCCATTCGCATCCACCAGCAGTGCCAGGCCACACGAACCCCACGAGGGGCCGCTGGAAAGCTGGCCCTGTTTCCCCCCATCCCAAAACAACAACCACGTGCCATCAACAGGGTGAGCCTCGGATACGATCATGCGCTCCAGGCCGGCCGTCCACTCGCCCGCCCCGACGTAGTGCAGCGCGCCAACTGTCCCCGCCACGTCAACCAAGGCATAGGCCACCCGGCTGCCGCCTGCTGCCGACGAGGCCGGCATTGTGACCAGGAAGCGCCGGTTGTACGGATTGTAAGAGATGTAGGGCCGGTAGAACTGCTCGACCTCGGTCGCGTTCGCGATCACGAACGGCGCGCCCACCCGCTCGCCTGCTTCATCCAGCCACTGCCCTACGACGTCGCCATAAGGCAGGCCGCCGGGTGTGTAGCTCACGTTGTCCAGGTACACCAGCAGAGATTGCCCCATACCGGGTGCGGTTTCAATACGCGCGCCGGTCTGAGCGCCGCTGCCGGCGGCCAGTTGGAAGATATCGCGCTCTGCCTGCGATAGATCCAGATCGGGGAAGAACAACTCGTAGTGATCGCCGACGTAGATAGTCGTGCCGGCCTGGGTAACCTGCGCCACCCGCGCGCCATCGCCGTCGTAATAGAAGCGCGTGACCGCCTCGACGCCGCCCCTCGCCGTCACGGCCACCAGCCGGTTTTCCACATCAAACTCTTGCTCGTAGGTGAGCGTCTGCGTGGGGCCAACTTCTACCCTCAGTGTCATGTTGCCGTTGGCATCGTACTCGAAATGCGAGCCATCGCTGAGGTCAGTGACGGCGTGAGGCCGAGGATCACCTGGCTTGTCGGCGTATGTGTAGGTGACTTCACCCTTGCTCAAAAGATTGCCAATGGCGTTGTAGGTATAACTCTCGTCATAATCTCCCACGCCGCTGCCCTGGGGATCGGTGTAGCCTCGCCGCAGGCGATCCAGGCTGTCGTAAACGAAATGCTGCACTTGGTTGTCGCCCGCCGGGGTGCGGTCACGGATGGCCGTGACGTTGCCGCCCGCGTCGTACCAATAGCTCAGGTTCAACAGCGCATCGCTCTGATCGTTAGCGGGGCAATCCGCGCCGCCCTGGATGACGCACACCTGGAACAGCCGGCCGTAGAACTGGTTGCCCCACTGCTGCGCGGTGTCCAGTCCAAAGTAAGCGTAGCGCGTTTCCAACCCGCTGCCGTAGCCCACGCGCACCGGTTGCCCCAGCGCGTTGTACTCGGTCCCGCTCACGAACGTTTCTCCTTGACTGCTGCCCAGACTGTCGGGCTGGGCGCCGGCGTTGTAGCTCTGCTCCACTACCTCGCCGTCGGGGTAGGTCGTGCTCACTACGCGGTCCAACGCGTCGAAACTGTACGTTGTGTCGAACGGCCCTATCTCGCCAATGGTCTTGCTCTCCCGCACCATCCGCCCGCGCTCGTCGTAGCTCCAGGCACTCGAAGCCTGACGGTTGCCCATCGACGTGCGCTGCCCGATGCCATACTGGCCCTCGTCATAGTCGTACCACACATTGTACTTGTTGTCCGGCGGCGGGTCGGGACGTTGATAGCTCGCCGCGTCCACCACCTCCGTTGCGTAGGTCTTGCCCACCGGCCGGCTCAGCTCGTCGTAGTAAAAGTTGACCGCCTGCCGCTTGGCGTCCACCTGGTAGAGCAGGTTGCCGGCTGGATCGTAGCCATAGCGCCAATTGTCCATATCGGGGTCGTGCATCCCCGTCTTGCGTCCCAGCGTGTCGTAGGTGATGACGGTGGTGTTGCCCAGCGTATCGGTCACGCCCGTCAGATTGCCCAAGATGTTGTAAGCATAGCTGGTGGTGTACACCTCGGTCCCGCTGTACTCTCTGACCGCAACCAGCCGGTCAAAGGCGTCTGCTACCGAGTCCTTACGGTGGCCATTGGCGTCTGTCACGATCGTCGTCCGGCCCACATAGGTGCTGCGCGTCGTCGTGCCATCCGGCGCGGTGATTGCCACCGTCCGCCCCAGCCCATCGTATTCCGTCGTCGTCCGCGCCTGCGCCTGCCAGCCGTCCGGCCGGCTCATCGCCTGACTAAACGGCTCGAACTCTGGCGCGTAGGCGTACTGCACCCGCCCTAACGCATCGTAGGCCAGGTTGGTCACCATTTGTTGGTTGTTCTCCGCCTCGGCCCGTGTTTGCAGCAACCGTCCAAGCCCATCGTAGAACTCGAGCGTGACCAGCTCGCCGGCCTTGCCGCTCTGTTCGCGCTGGCGGGTCTCAATCGCCAGAGGCGTCAGCGGCGGCCCCCACACCACGTCGTCCACGTAAGCCAGTGTGCCTGGCGTGGGGTAGAACGTCACCCGCTTGCCCGCGAAATCCCCAGGCGGCAGCACGACCGGGCCATAGACGAACTGCCAAGCACCGCTTGCCCCCGCGACGCCGATGGATACACTGCCGTCCTCGTGCCGGTCACACTGGCCGTTGGGCTTGCGCGCGACGCAATAGCGATACGACACCGCCAGCGTCACTTGCCCCTGACTGACGTATACCCACGCGCCCAGCCAATAGGCGTGGCCCGCTTGCCAACCCGAGAGGTAGGTGTGATTCTCCCCTACCCAGTCATTCCCCCACCCGGTCGTGTCGATCTTCAAGGCCCGGCTGCCGCTGTGGGTCTGCTCGGCCGTGTAGCTCCAGATAGTCCCATTGGGACTGGTCCACAGCTCGTCCTCCTCGAAGCCGCCATTGGAGTAGGGCTGGGCCGGCAGCGGATGCGCGTAGACCAGGCTCGTCGTGGGCAGCGTGACGGTATCGCCGGGCCGGATCAGGCGGGTCAAGCGCCCCAGGCTATCGTAGACGAAGGCGTTGGCCGTCTCTGTACCATTCGCATCCCACGTGCGCCACACCTGGCCCGGCTGTCCCCCGCCAGCAGGCGCGCCGGCAGCGTTGAGGCCGTAATACTCGACGCTGCTGGTGTGCCCCTTGGCGTTGGTGGTCTGCACCGGGTATAGGTGATACGCCTCATCATACTGCGTGGTCGCAACGTGCCCCAGTGCGTCGGTGACCACTTGGGGATTCCCCCACGCGTCGTAGCTGGTGTAGGCGTCTTGCCACACGTCCCCGGCCCGGCCCCGTCTCATCCATGTCAAGGCGCCCTGGGCCGGCGCTGCCTCGACGCTCTGCGCGCCATCGTAGTGATAAAGCACCTCTGTCTTCAACGCTGGGCCGGCGGCCGGATCGTCGACCACGCCTTCGTAGATCTTTTCCCAGGCCGGCTTGTTCACCACCCACCCACCTGGGCTGGGGACGTACTGCCGGTAAATCGTGCGCTCGTCGCCCTCGAGATCGGCGTCGCCATAGTCGTACTCCGAGGTCAGGTTGCCGTACTGGGTCCCACCCTGCAAGGCCGGGTCGTACTCATAGGCCGCCCAGCGCACCTGGCCTTCCTGGGTGGCTGTCACGGCTCGCGCATACACGAACGGCACGCCGTTTCCAAACAGGCTGTAGGCCCACAGCGTCTCGGCCGTCTGCAGGACGCGCCCGTCCTCGGCCAGGCTCTCGGCGTAACGCCCCCGGCCCAACACCGGCGACTCGGATTGGTCCGGGCCGTTTTCGACGTGAAAGTGATGGACCGCGCCGGCCAGCCATTCCCCATCGTAGCCGTGCGCCGTCTCGGTCACCACGTCGAACCCGACCAGCGCCTTTTTGCTGTCAGGCGAGACGCACTGCGTGCCGTGGCCCTCGTACAGGACGTGGTAGCACGGCGTGCCATACGCATAGCTCCGTACTGCCGGCTGGCCGCTTTGGCCATCGTACGTGGCGTGCGTCACCACGCGATACGCGTACCCCAGGTCATTATCGTTGGCCCGATCGTCGTGCGCGTAGCTGAACTCGTCCAACGCCCCAAAGCCGTTGTAGATCCGCACCAGGCGCGGGTACTGGTACGTCTCCTGCCGGTGGGGCTTGCACCAGCCCCGCCACGGGTCCCACAAGCAAAAGCCCTTGTTGGCATAGTTCTCGTATCCAAACACCGTCGCCGGCAGGGCCTGCTGCCCCTGCCCGTCGAATTCCTGGATCGAGGTCAGCCGCCGAATCTTGGCGTTGTTGGACTTGTTGGCACTTTGGTAGCCCAATTTCACGTGCCGCACGTCCTGCCCGAGGTGGCTGATCCAGATGGCATCCAACTGCGGGTGACGCCCAAAGATGATCTTGTCGTCCTTCGTGATCGCTCCGGGCTGATCCCCACACCCGGCCGTCTCGAACCGGATCTCTGTGCCCCACCGGCCTTGCTCATCCGCATTGTAGCCGATCCAGGCCGGCCAACTGGCCGAATCGCGCCCGCCGTCGTCGCTGTGGCACTCGGTGTAGTGGACCTGGATGCGGTTGCCAAAGGTGTCGGTGAACGTGTCCGCCCGCCAGCGGTAAACGGCCTGGCCGGCCTGGCGGCCGCCGTATTTCGCGTCGCTCGCCCAATCGCCACAGCCATACGTACTGCATACCGGCGCGATGACCTGCTCCGAGTCAGCCTGGCTGCCCAACGTGACCTGGCTGCCGTCCGGCAAATGGACGATCCAATAGTCGCCGGTTTCGGTAGCCGCTCCACCCTCGAAGCCATCACAGGTGGCCGGGGTGCACAAGTCGTTCACCCGCAAGACGTACAGGCCCGGCGCATTCTTGGCATAATACCGGCCGTGGTTGACCACGCCGTCGCCCGCGTACAGCTTGTGCCCGGTGCCGTTGAGCAGCAGGGTAAAGCTTGGGTCGTAGTCGAGATAATAGTCCTCCGGGCCGGAATGCTCGACGTCTATCTCATCGCGCACGATCTCCACCGTGTCCAGTGACCAGCCCAGGCCAACCCAACCGCTGTCCACCCAACCCACGATGCCGTCCACCCGGCGGCTGTTGTAGGACAGGTTCAAGGCCGGCTGCAGGCCATTCCGCCCCGGCGGCGCCTCGATGGGGTAGTTGTAGGTCGCCGCGCCGCTAAAGGTGGCCAGTTGGGGTGGGTTGTACAGCAACTTCCAACCGGTGTCCAACTTGTCCTCTGCCAGCGCCAGCGCGCTAAAGCCAAGCGTGGTCGCAGTCAATACCCCGGTGTCCGTCGCCACCTGCGTGCGCAGATACCCCCATTCTCCTCGCGCCCCGTCGTAGTGGTAGACTCCCAGCCAGGGTTCCCAGACCGTTTCTCCAAGCGTGGGCAGCGCCGCATACTGCAGCGTGATCGTCACCGGCCGCAGCGTCGTGGTGACCGGCGTGCCCCCGTTCAGCGCGCGCAGCCGCACATCCAGGGCATAGCCTCTGTAGACCGTGGACCACTCGAGCGGCGCCGGCAGCGTTACCGGCACACTCACCGTCACGACGACCGTCTCCGTCACCGCCCCCGGCGGAAAGTCCAGCGTCGTCAGCCCATCCAGGACGGATATCAGGCCGCCGGTGGGTGTGATCGTGGCCGTGATCGAGCCGCCCACGTATAGTGTGGCCTCCGCCGTCGCCGTCATGGGCTGCGGCAAAGACGCGGCCTCGGCGCTCAAGACAGCGCTGTTGTGCACCACCGCCATCTCGACCCCCGCCGCCGGGCGCGCCAGGACGCTCAGCGTCACAGACTGGCCTGGCTTGATTTGCCCCGGCTCCCAGCGCAGCTCGCGCGTCTGTGGGTCATAGTCTGCTCCCTCGGCTTCGATGACCTCGATCTCGCCCGGCAAGCGATCGACCACCACGCCATTCTTCAACGGATGGTTGCCGGGGTTGCGCACGCTCAAGGTGTAGGTCACCGCGCCGCCAGGCCAGGCCAGCCAGGGTGTGACGCTCTTGTCCAGCACGCCCTCTACCCCCCGCGTCGGGTGCACAATCCAGACCGTGGCCGAGGCCCGTCCCACAACCAACTTCTCGTACAGCGCCTCAACTGCCAGTGTCGCCGGGCTATCCAGGGGGCCGCTGGTGTGCAGGTAGAAAGTCAATACCCTCACCGCGCCTGGCGGCAGCAGGCCAAGCTCTAGCGTCGCGCACTTGGCCGAGCCGTCATAGACCCAGCCGGGCTGATCCTGGACCCAGTGCAGCCCCTTGGGGATTGCGGCGCGGAGCGCCAGCCCGCTGGCCGGCGTCGTGCCAGTGTTGGACAGCGTCAGCGTGAAGGTGACCAAACGGCCGGGACGCGCGATCTCTGGCCAGACGGCCAACGTCAGCGCCAGCGTTGGCGTGGCAGGCAGCGTGATCGTGACTGAGGCCGAAGCATCCGCCAGTGGGCCATAGCCGGCCGGGGCGTCCTGGCGTGCCTCGATGGCCAGGGTTGCCTTCTTGCTTTGGCCGAGGGGCACGTGCTCTGGCTTGAGGGTGCGCAATCGCAGGGTCGAGCTAATCTCCGCGCCCGGCGCGAGTGTTCCCACTTTGGCGCTCACGCGCCGATCCGGCTCGTCGTAGTCCCAACCCGCCTGGTGTGAAACCCAGTCCAGCTCGCCGGGCAGCGTGGCGCTGAGCAGCAAGCCTGCCAGCGGCGCGTCGTTCGGGTTAGACAACGCCACGGTAAAGGTCACATCTTGGCCGGCCTCGACCAAGCCGGGGTGGGCGGCCATACCCATATCCAATGAAAGCGTGGAAGACACCGGCGGGTAATTCTTCATGACGATGGGGAAGTAGACGAGATAGGCGTGAGGGTGGTAGACCTGCGGTGGGAGAAAGTCTGCCTGCTGCGACTCGACATCTGCCTGCGAAATAACTGGAGCAGCCGGGATATTGAGGGCGGCAGGCGGAATGCTGGGGGCCAGTGACAGCGTGGGCTTGGCCCACACGATCGAGGATAGGAACACCGGCAAAGTGGAGACATTGACGACTTGCGTGGGCAAGGCCGACGAGCCATGGCCAGCCGCAGGTGCTGGGCTGGATGTGCTCGAAAGCAAAGACAATACGACAAGGACGTTCACAGTATGAACGAAGGAACGTGGAACGCGCAAAGAACGCATGTAGTCCTCCTATCGTTGCCCATTTTCTTAATCGCGTGCCATTAAGAAATGGCATTGCCATACTGGCTGATCCACCACGCCTTGTGGCTTGCAAGGGTTGGATGAATGGCTGCGTCGGGGCTATTATACATGCATGAGCAGAAAAGGCAAGTCGCAATTGGGAGTAGCGCCACCATTGTGGCTCTCGAACTCGCGCTTGAAGGGAGGGCAAGCCGTAGCCGGTGATCTGTACCCGCGAAGCCAGCCACGAGATACTTGACTCGCAGCGGCAGCAGGCTCGGTGGGTGTACAACGGCTTACAAGCATAAAAGCATGATTGACTACCCATCAAGCACGTGCAATAACACAAGATCCAGGCACTATGGGGGATAGCGGACTCGCTAGAGTTTCCTCGCCATGCGCGAACACTTTGGATTCCCCGAGGTGACTTGATGCCCAATGGGAGGCCGCACTCTGACCTTGGATACCCTCACATGGATTTTGTGATTGTTTTGGTTATCTCGATCGTTCTGGGACAACACCTACCGTTCCGCCGGCGATTATGCCGGCGGAACGGTTCTCAATTGGTCTTCCAATCGATCGAGGTGTCCCAGGACGATTTGCGTATTACGGACAGTCGACCATCCCCAGGTAGACAGCCGAGATGCGGTTCGTCCCTGGCAGGCGGTAGCCAGTGATCTGGATGCGCGCAAAACCGGCAACGTGATACTTGAGATTGCTGCCCTGCCCGCTGGCAGCGTCCCATACCGGCACGGTAATAACGGTGTTCTTGAGACTATCCAGGGCCTCGCGTACCGCTTTGGCATTAGACACGCCAGGCCGGCCGCGTACCCAGTCGCCGGCTGACAGAACGTGGTCGGTGGGGTCGTAAGGATTGACGTACGTGCCGCTGTTGCCTGGTGGGGTCAGGCTTTGCACCAACGCTGACACACCCTGGTCGCCCGCCCAACTGAGCCAGCCAAAGTTCCCAGGCTTTGCCCCGTTGTAGATATCTTCCAGTTCCTGGCCTATCTCTGCACCGGCCAGCGTGTCGATGTGCAACGCGATGGGATAGAAATCACAGGCTGTCACAACCTTGCTGACGGTGACGAGCAGCGTATCGCTGCCCACTCCTCCACTGTCGTCCGTGACGGTGAGGATGACAGTGTACACGCCGTCATCGGTATAGCTATGGACTGGAGCCAGTGTGCCGGCTGCCATTCCGCCATCCCCAAAATCCCACTCGATCGTGTGCGTGTCCCCCGCGTCTGGATCAGTGAACGAAGCGGCAAAGCCGATCTCTTCACCTTCGCTCACTGCCTGGTCCGGCCCAGCCTCGACCTCCGGCGCGTCATTGATCGCTCTCACCGTCACCAGCACGGTAGCGGTGCCGGTCAAGCTGCCGTCAGAGACTATGTAGCTAAAGCTGTCGCTCCCGTCAAAGTCGGCCTCCGGCGTGTAGGTCACGTCCGTGCCGTTGTTGACCACCGTGCCGTGAGCAGGCTGTGTCACCGAGTCCACGCTCAGACTGTCGCCGTCCACATCATCGTCATTGGCCAACACGTCAACGGTGACCGCCGTGTCCTCGTCGGTGACGGCCGTGTCGTCTGCCGCATCCGGTGCGTCATTGATCGCTCTCACCGTCACCAGCACGGTAGCGGTGTCGGTCATGCTGCCGTCAGAGACTATGTAGCCAAAGCTGTCGCTCCCATCAAAGTCGGCCTCCGGCGTGTAGGTCACATCCGTGCCGTTGTTGACCACCGTGCCGTGAGCAGGCTGTGTCACCGAGTTCACACTCAGACTGTCGCCATCCACGTCATCGTCATTGGCCAACACGTCAACGGTGACCGCCGTGTCCTCGTCGGTGACGGCCGTGTCGTCTGCCGCATCCGGTGCGTCGTTGATCGCTCTCACCGTCACCAGCACGGTAGCGGTGCCGGTCATGCTGCCGTCAGAGACTATGTAGCCAAAGCTGTCGCTCCCGTCAAAGTCGGCCTCCGGCGTGTAGGTCACGTCCGTGTCGTTGTTGACCACCGTGCCGTGAGCAGGCTGCGTCACCGAGTCCACGCTCAGGCTGTCGCCGTCCACGTCATCGTCATTGGCCAACACATCAACGGTGACTGCTGTGTCCTCATCGGTGATGGCCATGTCGCCTGCCGCTATGGGTGGATGGTTGGCCGGGTTGACGGTGACCACGAGCGTGTCGCTGCCCACCCCGCCAGCATTATCCGTAACGGTGAGCGTGATAGTGTAGATGCCACTATCAGCATAGGTGTGAGATGGGGTCAATGTGCCGGCTGCCGTTCCGCCATCCCCAAAATCCCACGCGCTCGTGTGCGTGTCCCCGGCGTCAGGGTCAGTGTAAGAACCCTCAAAGAGCACACTCTCGCCCTCATCCACCGCCTGATCCGGCCCGGCATGGACGCTCGGCGGCCGGTTGGGGACAGCGACAGTCAGCTCGGTCGTAGCGCTATAAGCGGCCGGGCTGCTGGTCGAGCTGGCTGAGACGGTGATAGTATAGGTGCCCTCAGCACTCACCCGCACAACGAGCAAGATGCCAGCCGTCATGTGCGGCGGGATGTAGATGTCTTCTATCTCCAGTTGGGTAAAGATGCTCCCGGCAGGCATCGCAGAGCTCGAGATGTGGTAGATCGTGTCCACGTTGCCCGTGTTGGTGATCAGCACCAGGTACGAGGCTTCCAGTGTCGCGGTAGCGGTCAACGCCTGGCTGGCCGGCAGGAACGCCACCTCCACTGCCTCAAACTCCTCAAAGCTGACCTCAGCCGTGTCATAATTGTGAATGGCCGGATCGGCCTGCGAGCGGGCCGTTACCGCGAACGGATAGGCCTGCGGCAGCGCGAACTCGAGCGGCCCGGACGTCAAGTGCGCCGTCAGCACCTCGCCCGGCGCGAGTGCCACCGGGTTGGGATCAAAGCCGGCCGCGGCCGACACGATGCCGCTTGCGGACAAGGCGTAGCTATCGGCCACCGAGCCGGTGTTGCGCACCACGACGTCCCAGGTGTGCGTCCCGCCAGGCTGCATCGTGGCCTGGGCTGGTGTGACTTTTACCGTCACACCACGTTCGCCGACGTCTAGCGCGGCGCTGGCAGTAAACGAGGTCAAAGGGTCAAACTGCGATACGGCCGTGAGACTGAGCGCGTATACGCCAGGCGGCGCGTCTTCGGGCGGCCTCACGATCAGCCACACCTCGGCGGCATTGAAGACGAACGGCGTCATGGTCAGGCTATCGACAGGCACGCCGTTGGCCGTCAACTGGTACGTCCAGCCAGCCGGAAGGTCCACGGCAAAGGTATAAGTGTCGGACAGGCTGCCGGTGTTGGTAATGGACAGGCGGTAAAGCACGGGCGTGCCAGGTCCGCCGGCAGCGGCGGAGGGGGAGAGAGAAACCTGGACGGCCCGCTTGCCAAGAACGGCCAGCGCCGCCTCAGCCACGCCCCGGACGATGCGCTCCGGCGTCTCGTGAACGGCGGCGACGCGGAGCGGGTACAAGCCCGCCTGGCCGCGTGCCGTGACACGCAGCGTCGCCGTGGCGGACGCGCCAGCCTCGACGGCGAGCGCCGCCGGGAGCTCGACGTCGAAACCGGCCACGTCATCCACGCTCAAGGCGTAGCTGCGGCTTACGTCTTCCAGGTTGGTGACGGCGAGCGTGTAGATCACAGTCTGGCCGCTGTCCGCGATCGAGAGCGGCGGCTCGATAGCGACCTCTACCCAATCGGCGACGGACAGCCGCGCCTGGGCATAGTCCCGCCCGCCCGAAGAGCTTTCCACTACGGCGGCAAAGACGTACTCCCCAGGCCCGGCCCCGGCCGGCACAGTCACCGTCACCGGCAGGGCCAGCTCCGCCCCGCCGCCGATGGGCACGGCGGCCGGCCCGGCCGTCCAGCCGGCCGGCAGGCCCTCCAGCGACAGCGTATACACGCTCGAGGCGGCCTGCGGATTGTACAGCGTCACCTGGTAGCGCGCCAACCCGCCGGGATTGGCCGCGCGCGCCGGCGGCGTGAGGGCCACGATGTGCGCAGCCGCCACGTAGAGCGGCGGCGCCGCCAGCCAGCTCCGCCCGCCGGGCAGCCGGTAGGCCAGCTCGCTGCCCTCGCTAATCTGCCGCACTTCGCCCGGCTGCAAGTTGGCCAGGCTCGACGCGAAGGTGATCCGGCGAAGCGGCTCGGACCAGTACTGGGTATAGCCCCAATGATAGGCCGGGCCGGCCGTATCAGGTGCAGCCGAGAACGTATCCTCCAGCACCGCTACGCCGGTCAGCGCGACGGTATGCGTGAGATCGATCCGGTAAGCCGGCGCCGGCGACGCCAGTGGAGACTGGGTGCGATAGGTGTTGTGCGCCGTCCAACTGTCCGGCTCCTCGGGCGGCACGCTCAGATCGTCGGCGACGTTGGTGATGTGGTAAGCGTACTCGTTCCACACCGGCCGCGCCGGCCCCCAGGCGGCGTCGCAGCCGACGACGTAGATGCCCTCGTGGTCGCCGGCCACG
>JAFGFO010000432.1 GCA_016931085.1 Thermoflexales bacterium | reverse complement strand
GCTCAGCCAATCGGGCATCTCGTCCGCTGCGCCGCTCAGCCAATCGGGCGCTTCTGCCGCTTCGGCAGCGGCGACCTCTGGCTCGGCTGGTGCTGTGGGCGCCAGGCCGCTCAGCCAATCGGGCACTTCCGCCGCTTCAGCGCCCGCTGTAGGCGCTGCGCCGCTCAGCCAATCAGGCATTTCTGCCGCTTCGGCAGCGGCGACCTCTGGCTCGGCTGGTGCTGTGGGCGCCAGGCCGCTCAGCCAATCGGGCACTTCTGCCGCTTCAGCGCCCACTGTAGGCGCTGCGCCGCTCAACCAATCGGGCATCTCGTCGGCTGCTGTTTCAGCCGTGACGGCTTCTGAAGCATCGACCTCGGCTGGGCCGGAGGGTGTGGCGCTTATAGCCGACTTTTTAATCTCGCGCAGCCAATCTGGCATTTCCTCGCTGCCTGCCTGCCCGCTTGGCTCCTGCAGCCATTCTGGCATCCCTTCATCCTCAACTGGGGAAGGTTCAACGTGATCCTGGAGGTCGCCGGGCAAGCTGCCTCGCATCCGGCTTAACCAATCAGGTTCCTCGTCGCTGGGTGCTGGTGGAGCTTCTGTATCGCGCGGCTTGGTCGGCAGAGATAATCCGCGCTTGACAGGCACGATAGGTTCAGATGCGAGAGGCTCTTCGCCTGCGCTGGACGGGGCGACGAGTGGCGTCAAGCGGGCATTGCACGAATCACAGTAGACATTGCTGAGTGGGTTCACCGCGCTGCACATAGGGCAACGCACGCCCGATTCACTGGGCAACTTGGCCCCGCACTCGTTGCAAAACCTACTTGCGTCTCTATTCGTCGCGCCACATTTGGGACAGTATAGCATGTCTTATCTATTCCGATAGGCCTCATTCGCTGGCTGGACGGTCGATCATCACCAATACTCGCACCATGGTGGCTATGGTCGCCAAACCGATGCCCAACAGAACACCACGCAAGCCGGCCGTGGCCAGAACATTCACCAGCCAATTTCGAAGGTCTGCCAACTCTGGGATACTAGGGATGGCCTGAGCGAGCAAGACGATGATCGCCGCGGCCAAAAAGAACAAGGCGTTCAGACCACGCCGCAAGCGCAGGGTACGGAAGGCGGCCAGCGCTAACAGGAACGCCAACAAGGCTGCAAAGCTGGATTGCAGCGGGTACAACACATACGTGTAGATAGCCTGAATGTGTGAGCCGACCAGGGCTTGGGCGGGATGGGGGTGTTCCGCGCTCAGTGCGTCCAGGATTGAGACGACCAGTACCCCGACTGCTGCCACGATCGTGACGAAGCTAAAGAACCAACTGTGCTGCCGGCCGGCCAAGCGCCCGCTGTGGACGGATAGCAGGTTGATAAAGCCAACCAGCATGGCGAACGCCGCGATGATCACGGCCAATTCAATCCAGTAGCCGCGTATGTAGGCCAGAGAGGGCAAGAAATACGAAGCCAGGGTGATGATCCCCACGGCCAACGTTATGGTGGTTGGTAACATGCGTTTCAGAACCACGTCGTTTTTCCTTGCTATTCCTATAGCGCGCGCTATTCCGATAGCGCCCTATCCCAATAAGCGTTACCTCAAGAGCGCGATGAGCGGCGCTCCAAATAAAATGGCCAATACGAGTAACCAACGGAAAAGGTCTTGCACAACCAGGCTTGCCACGTGGCCTGGGTTGGCGCCGATGTAGGCGCCAGACACAAACATCTCTTCGCCCACGAGTAGATGGTCCGAAGACGGGTACAACAAGGGCAAAGTTGTCACGTTCGAGCTGCTCACCACTTGCGCCACACCTCGCTGGGCGCCTTGCTCGACGATCATCGCTGCTTCGGGGCCAAACGCGCCAATCATCACGTTGGCCGATACCCGGCCTGGCGCCAGCATGTCCATCGCGGCCGCCGCGTAAGGCATGGCTTGGGCGGCGATCATGTGAACGGAGCGCGGATCGTAGCCGGCAGGATTGTTCTGGCGAACGTAAGCACGCCGCAGGGCGTCTTGGGCCAGGATCAGCGTGGTGGGGTCGGCAACGGTGATGGTGGGGGGTGAATCGCTGGCGACCGCTTCTTCGACCATGCCTTCCAGCACGGCCAGCCCAGACAATGTGGCCGCCGTATCGGCCCCGCCCACCCCGGCCGTGCCCAGTGAGACGTGCAGACTTTGGCCGGTCTCGATCGAGCGGCTTTGCAATTTGGGCAGGGCCAGATAGGCCGCTATCGTGCGCAGGGACAGTGGGCGCCGCTTGAGCAGGACGATCCAGAAGGCAAAGGTCAGCGCCCCAAAGCACAGGACCGCTCCTAGCAGCAAGAGTGTCACTGTTGTAGAATGAGTTGGCATATCATTTGCCTTTCGGCCTGTTAGCGCCTCGATTCCAATTGCTGTTCTAATTTGTCCAGGGTGTCTGGGTGCTCTAATAACAGCGCAAGCTCCCTCCACTCTGTCTCGTCTACCAGCCCACTTGCAATAGGTTGTCCCATCCATAGCACCTGGCTGAGCAGCGGCCCCACGGCTCTCATAAGCGGCATGAGCGCCGGGGCAGCCCAGCCGAGGCCCTTGATGCGTTCTGCCCACCTGGCGATCACTTGATCACTTGGCTCAGCATTCACACTTGTAAGTATACCACAATTATCGCGTGTGAACAATATCGCACCGCAAGGATTGTGTCAATACGCACCAATCTGGCGCAACCTGTCGTCGTCCAAACCGAAGTGATGGGCTATTTCGTGCTTGAGAACCCTGTGGACCAACCTGGATAGCTCTTCCCAATTTTGGCAGCTCATCATGATCGGCTGGCGGTAGAGGCTGATCTTGTCGGGCAGGACGAGATTGTATCCCTGGCTGCGGCCGGTCAACGGCACGCCATGGTAAAAGCCGAGAAGTTGGGAAGGATGCTGGATCCCCGCCTGGCGCATCGTCTGGGGATCGGGCCAGTCCTCGACCACGATCTCGACGTTTTCCAACCTTTCGCGGAACACCGCCGGCAATGCCTCAATGGCCTCGGTTACGAGCTGCTCAAATTCTTGGTAATCCATGTTGGACGGCCTCAAAGTCTGTTCCGATGTCTTGAGCGAACGCGTTGAGCGCCACCAGCCCGGTGTGGACAGAGCTCATCAACTTTTCTAGCCTGGCTTGTCGTACGCTGTCGTCGATATCCACTTCGAAGGGTAGTCGCCAGTGGGCGCTGATCTCGCTCAGCACCAGGCGCCCGGATTCGGCCAGGGTCGTGTGGGCCTGGACGTGAAGGGGCAGGCGTTTAGCCTCGTCCCCAATAGCGCGCTGCAAGCTGCGCTTGAGATTTTCCAGCCCGGCCTGTAAGGACTTGCGATCGGCCACCTGGGAGCAATAGTCAGTCCACTCGTCCGATGATGGGTCACCCAAGGCGCTGATGGCCAGGCTGAACGTTACATCCAGGTGGGTGATGATAGGGACTGGATGCTTTTCTCCTTCGAACGTGGCGCCGATAGTTTCCGCGATGGCCTGTTGTGACAGTTGTGAGCGGGCGGTATCCAAGGGGCCGATCTCGAATTCGATCTCGGCGTGGGTGTGGAAGGGGGGAAGCCAGTCTTCGAGGGCAAAGCTTTCGTGGTAACGCTGGACGGCCGTGACGGCGTCAAAGTCCATGTGCAGCGCGTAATGCTCCAGCCCGGCCGTGTGGGCGGCGATTTCAAGCGAGTAGGTTAGATCTTGAAACATCGTCAGCTTTTTACTTTCAAGTAATCAGTCCTCCTGTTTTGCGCGAGCTGGCCCTTTTCCTGAGATGACAGGCCAGGCCGACAGATAGAGGACGTATGTTCTTGTGTAAGGCACATTATACCATATATGGAGGGCAGGAAGGATGAGCCAATCTTATGATTTGGACCCGCGCGATATGCCTCCTGGCACGAAAGCTTGGGTCTACCTGCGGCATTCGCCCGGCGACAACCAGACGATAGAGTCTCAAGAGGCCGAGGTCATGCGGCTGGTTCGTGAGAAAGGCTGGGTTGTGGATCGGGTTTTTCGTGACCAGTGGGTGTCAGGCAAGTCCACAGATAATCGTGAGGCCTTTAACCACATGATTTACCTGGCTAAACAAAAACCTCGCCTGGCGGATTTGCTCATTATCTGGGATTTCTCGCGCTTTGCTCGCAACCAGATACACTCGCAGTTGTATAAAGCACAGCTTCGTGCGGACGGGTGGCAAATATTGTCCATGAAGGATGAGCTTCCGCTGGGCCCTTTCGCCATCATTTTTGAAGCGATGACGGATTGGAGGAATGAGCAGTTTCTCGAGGACTTGCGTGAGAACACCAAGCGCGGGTTGCGTTTCATTGCAGAGCGAGGTTGCGTGCCAGTCGGTGCGATTTGCAAAGGATACACGTTCCGTGAGGAGCAAATCGCGACGTATCATGATGGCACGTCGCGCATGGGCCGAAAGCCAGAGCTTGATCCAGAAGTGGGGCTATTGGTCATCAAAGCGTTCGAAATGAAAGCGCGAGGCGCTCCCCATTCGGCCATTTCAAAGGAAACGGGACTTTACGGTCCCAAGGCCGGCTCGTGGGACCATCTGTTCCGCAATCGAGCCTATATCGGAGAGTACGAGTTTCTGGAGGACGTGTTTACGAATATCTATCCGCCTCTCGTATCTCGCGAATTGTTTGAGGCGGTTCAGAAAAGGATGCCCGAACGCAAGGCAAGAAAACTGGCCGGGCGACATCATCCCCGGCGTAAAGGCAGCCGCTTTTTCCTCGCAAACATCGCGGAATGCATGTATTGCGGAAGCCCAATGGAAGGGAAAAGCACGCAGGGGCATCGCTATTATGCCTGCTCACAGCACAACACCAATGTCGAGTCGTGTCCCGAATCCGGCCTTATCCCCGCCGATCCTATAGAAGAGGAAATCATTCGAATTCTGGTGACCCATGTGCTGGTGGACGATTATCTGCACGATTTGCTCGAATGGACAAATGAACACTTGAATGCTGGGCTTGAAGAACTGACCCTGCGAGTAAACCACACGCGCAGCGATTTGTCGGAAGCAGATCGACTGGCTATGAAAATGGCGCGTAATTTCGGAACGATGGAATCGCCCACGCGCATTGTTGAACGCGCCCTCAGAGAGCAATGTGATTTGGCGGATCAGCTTCGGCTAGAGCTGATCGTGTTGGAGCAAGAGTTGGCCAACTCTCGCATTGAGGTGACACAAGAGCAAATAACGGCTTATGTGAGCCGGGCTCGCGCAATGGTTGATCATGGTGAGTTCTTTGATCTGCGCGAAGTGAGCGAGCAGTTGTGCTCCCGTATCGTAATGGGCGGCGAAGAATGTAGGGTCGAGCTGCACTTTCCGGCGATGTGATTGTTGGGGTGAATGATGAGCGCTACAACAGGCCATGACCACGTGTTGGCACCGGGACTGCGTCCCTCACGGGCGCACGCCAGGTCGCGGGACAAGGCCCGTGGCCCTCATACAAAAAGTTTAGCGTATGTAGCGACAGACCTTCCTTTGTCGCTACATACGCTAAATCCAAAATCTGCTCATATGGAGGTCGCGTATGTTGTCACACATCACTTTTGCCGAGATGCCGGCAGGCAGTGTCGTCTACAATCGTTGTACCAGATTATTCCCGTTTTCGCCACGTCGTGAAATTGACTGGAACCTCGTCCAGCGCCTCAAGCGCAGCATTGCCGAAACCGGCATGTGGCAGCCTGTTGTCGTTCGCGCCGGCACTTTGGAAGGGATAGCTGGCAATCACCGATTTCTGGCTTGCCTGGAACTTGCTCAAGAAAAAGGTATGAACCCGGCAGAACTAATCCCTGCCGTCTTGGTAGAGTGTGACGAGGGACTCGCGGTTAGCATCGGGCTGATGGAAAACGATTTGCGCGAAAACCTCACACGGTGGGAAACGGTCCGGGCATTGCTCCAAGCCGCCGAGCGGAAACCAGAGGTGGTCGAGACCGTGTTTGAGGTAGATGGGGCTACGATTGAGCAACTACGCCTCTGGGATAAAGAACTGGATTACGATGCCGAAGCCGAGGAACGCCGGCGGACGCTCCAGGCGCGCTTGACACGCGATTGGACTGCGCTGATCAATGAACGCTTGTCCGAGTACCCCCAACTGCACGCCAAGTTTATGGAGCAACTGCGACACCCCGCCTGGGTGCAAGCTCAGTCGTTAGACGAATTTGGTCGCGCCATTACGCGTGATTTGCTCAGCCACGGTGTGCGTTTTGAGATGGGTAAAACTTGGAACGATGTACCCACTCACAAATGCCTGGGGTGTCAGATGACATTTGAAGATCTGCAAGCAGCATTGCAGCGCGAAACGGCCCCCATTGCCTTGCAGACCAATGGAACCAGCCGGTGCTCTTGCCGGTACTTGCGACTTTTCCCACGCTATACGCAACAGTTTGTGCCTGGTGTTGATGGTGCATCTGTGCTAGAGGTAGGCAGAAACGATGCTGGGCACTATCCGCCTGGCGCGTTTGGGCCAGATGGGCAGGCTGTGCGAGGCGACGCTGCCTCGCTTTTTGACGGACTGGATGCTTATTGCGTTGCACCCGACGTTCGCGAGCCAGACAGTTGCTTTCATCTTCAAGAGGCCGAGGCTGCCCAGGAAGCCGTGCAAGCGTTGAGACAGCAAAAGTTGCCGGCCGCGCTGCCTAACTTTATCCAGGAAAGACAAGACGCACAAGAGTATATTTGGGAGCATCCGCAAATGCAAGGCGAACCTTGCACTCCGAAAACGTGCCGCCATGCTCAAGATACCCCACCAGGCTGTGCAGTCATTCTGCAGCCGGGCGGTGTGCAGAAAATGGCCTGCCTTCACGCGGAATGTGGAGGTGCGGCGCAAGAAGCGTTAATTGACTGGGAGGCCCGCCAGCGCCAGTTGGACCAGCAGCGCCAACAGGCCGCTGTGGACACGTTAAGGCAGATGTCTGCACAGCGGACGCTATTGGCACTCCCAGGTAAGGTACTGGACTTGTCCACCCGCGCACTCTTGGAGGCTATCGAGCCGGTGCTGGTGCCAGAGTGGGATACGCCGACGATGTTTCACATTGTCCTGGGCTGGCAGGCGGTGGCCCAAGCGCAAATGGCAGTCGAGTTGGGCGTGCTCTCGCCGGCGTCAGAGCTTGCCCAGGCTTTTCGGGGGCGCTATGGAGACCTAGCCCAAAAGCCCACCAGTAACACCATTGTGCCAATGTTCACGGCCCTGCGAGCTCAGGTTGTGCAGTCTGACGAGGGGTTGCGTCGCTGGGTGACCTGCCTGGCCCTGGTGCGCACCTGGCGTGATGAAGTGGAGACAATCGAGCAAATAGAGCAAGCTACCCGGAGGGTTTCCTCTTACGAGTAGCTTGCTCCTGCTCGGCTTGTTCTTGCAGGATGGCTTGAGCCAGAAGGCGCGCGACGATGCGACCGACCGCCGCCCAGGCTTCCTCTCGGGTGGCGTACTTGGGCGGGTCAGCGCGCAGCACGGTTACTGGGGGACATGCCAGCCGCTTTCCTCTTGTCATCAGATGTGCTCCAGCCGGACCGATTATCTTTCTGCCATTGCAGGTTTTGCTTCGGAAGACACAGGCAACCAACTTGAGCAGACCCATACGCGTGTTTCAAAGACCTCGCTTACGTACTGCACGCCGTTATCACCCAACACCTGGTTGTACTGCTGTTCGTCCAAGCCCAAGAAGCGGCATAAATCTGAAAGCAAGAGGGTACCGTCGAGATCGAGCTCGCAAATGGGTTGTCCGGATTCCCCTTCCAGCGTGGTGCGAAACTGGGCCAGTTTGCCTGTGAGATAGTTTTTGATTGCCTTCTCGATCGAATCGGTGCTGATAGACATTGAAATCCTCCTGAAAATTGACTTAAACCGGGCAGCCTGCTTTGCAGCAGGCCACCCGGTCGGGCCGCTGCCTACACCAGCGGTCGATACGAACCATCAGCGTTGGCGCGCTGATGGTTGTTCAACTATGAACTACGCTATAATTATATACGAAACGTAAATAATTGTCAAGAGTGAAAAGAAGGAATTGAGGAGGGAAGGGGGTCAATCCGGCGTGGGTGGTTCCTGGGGTTTGGGACCGGGATGGCGTTCCTGGGCGGCGTAAGCCCTGACCGAATCGCGCTTGATCATCCAGGCACGGCCAAACTTGCGCGCCTCGACCGTACCCGTGCGCGCCAGGTGCCGCACCTGGTAAGGTGTAACGCCAATGATCTCGGCCGCTTCTGCGGGCGTGATCCACTCGTCCAGTACCACGTGTTTCGATTCTTGATTCATTTTGGGTACTCCGCGTCTTTCGCAAAATTTTGCCCGAATGTCTCAAGCGTGTCAAGGCCGGCATGGATGCGGTTCATCATGTCTTCCAGCCTGGTCTGCCGCACGGCGTCTTCGATATCCACTTCGATGGTCACCGGCCAGTGAGCAGTGATTTTGCTGAGCACCAATTGCCCGGATTCGGCAATGGTCACGCTGGCTTCGATGTGTATGGCATCTTCTTTGATTACACGTTGCAAGCTATGCCTCAGATTTTCCAGCCGGACTTGCAACTGGTCGCGATCGGCCAGATGGTGACGGTAATCATCCCGATTTTCTGAGGATAACTGGCCCAGCTTGCTCACTTCCAGGATAAACTGGACGCCCAAGTGCGCAACGATGGGCAAGTGTTCGCCGCTGTCCTTATCCTTCGGCACTGCGCCGAGGGTCTTGACAATATCTCGGTCATGTATTTGTGAGCGGGCGATGTCCAGTGGGCTGATCTCGAATTTGATTTCCGCATACGACGTGAAAGGGGGTATCCAGTCTTCTGGGGCAAAACACTCTTGATAAACTTGGACGGCTGCGACAGTATCAAAGTACATGTGCGGCGCATAGTGTTCCAGCCCAGCATCATGCGCGGCGATTTGAACGCTGAATGATAAATCTTGAAAAATAGAACACAGCTCCATTCTGGCATAACCTCTTTGCTATGGCCAGTCGCCTGCCAAGCTGCTAATCTTGCCAAAAAGTCCTTGCCGGTCATGTCCTGGATGCATATCAATCCTGTCCTCCAGCTTGACGCAATTGACTTTTCGCCAGGTTCCACTATCACCGCCCGCTCAAGGCACGCCGCATGTCGTATATCCCTGAAAGATGGCCGAGATGCGGTTCGTGCCCGGCAAGCGATAGCCCGTGATCTGGATGCGTGCAAAGCCGACCACGAGATACTTGGCATTGCTGCCCTGACCGCTGGCAGCGTACCACACTGGCACAGTGATGACGGTGTTCTTGAGACCATCCAGGGCATCACGGACTGCCTTGGCGTTGGCCACGCCAGGCCGGCCATAGACCCAGTCACCCGCCGAGAGCACGTGGTCGGTGGGATCGTACGGATTGATGTACGTGTGGCTATCGCCCGGTGGTGTCAGGCTGTTCACCAACGCTGGCACGCCCTGATCGCCTGCCCAACTCAGCCAGCCAAAGTTGCCGGGGCCTGAGCCGTTGTAAATGTCGGTCAACTCTTGGCCAGGAACGGTTTCCAACACAGTGCTCACGTGGAGCGCAATCGGGTACAACTCGCACGACGGTACAGATGTCGGCGTTGGCGTCGATGGCGCCGGCGTGTCGGTCGGTGTCGGCGGCAGCGGGGTATCGGTCACTGTCGGCGGCATCGGGGTATCGGTTGCCGTCGCCGTTGGCGGCACTGGCGTATCGGTCGCCGTCGGTGGCACTGGCGTGTCGGTTGCCGTTGGTGGCACCGGTGTATCGGTCGCTGTCGGCGGCACTGGCGTATCGGTCGCTGTTGGCGGCACCGGGGTATCCGTTGCCGTTGGCGTCGGCGGCACCGGGGTATCGGTCGCTGTTGGTGGCAGCGGTGTGTCGGTCGTTGTCGGCGGCGCTGGCGTGTCGGTCGGTGTTGGTGGCACCGGTGTATCGGTTGGCGTCGATGTCGGTGTCGGCGTCGCGCTAGCGGTCGGCGTCGGGGTGGGCGTCGGTGTTGGCGCCGGCGCGATGCTCAACGTCACGCTTTCTTCTTCCTGCGCCCCGCCGCTGATCGAGCTGACCGAGACGGTGAGTTGGTACGTCCCCGCCTCACCTCCCTGCACCGTCACAGGCACCCATACCGCCGCGTGGGGCGGCAAATACAGCTCGTCCTCCCCGGCCCATACCTCCAACCAGCCCGGCTCCAACGCCGGCCATTTGACATGTGACAATTGAACATTGAAGATTGTGCCCACATTGCCCGTGTTGGTGATGAGCACCAAGTATGACGCCTGTAACGTCGCGGTAGCGGTCAGTGTCTGGCTGAGCGGCAGCAGCGCCACGTCCACGGCCTCAAACTCGCCAAAGCTGACCTGGCCCATGTCATAGTTGTAGATGGCCGGATCGGACTCGGACCGGGCCGTGATGGCAAATGGATATTCCCCTGGCAGCGCGACCTCGACCGGCCCGGCCGTCACCTGCACCACCTGCGTTTCACCCGCCGCCAGCGAGACGGTGTCAGAGCTAAAGTGGGCCGTGCCGGATAGGAGGCCGCCAGCGAACAGGCGGTAGTTATCGGCCACCTCGCCCGTGTTGCGCACCAGCACCTGCCAGGTGTGGGTCCCGGTAGGCAGCATCGCCGCCTGCGGCGGGCTGAGCTCGACCACCACGCCGCGCCCGCCGACGGTGAGTTGGCTTTCGACCATAAAGGATGCAGAAGGGTCGAATTGCGAGGCAGCCGTGAGGCTGATGGCATACTCGCCCGGCGGCGCGCCCTCCGGCGGCGTGACGATCAGCCACAACTCGGCTGCGTTGAACACAAAGGGTGTCAGCGTCAAGGCCGTGATGGCCTCGCCATTGGCCTCCAGACGGTAATCCCAGCCTGAAGGTACACTCACGCCGAAGGTATAGGTATCCGACAAATTGCCGGTGTTGGTGACGAGCACACGATAGCGCACCGGCACACCCGGCCCGCCGGAAGCGGAAGAGGGGTAGAGGGAAGCCAGAACGCCGCGGTCGCTCGTGACGGAGAAGATAGAGAAATCAGATAGACGCGTATGCGGAGATGGAAGGTTGGCGGCGACGGCGAAAGGATACAGGCCGCGATAGGTGTGGGCGGTGGCGACCAGCGGGAACGTGACAGTCGCGCCACCGGCGACCTCGACTGAGGTCGGAAGAACTATGTCGTTAGCCAAGAGGCTAACGGCATTGCCCTCCAGGCCAGACACGGCCAGGGTGCAGGTGCGCGCCAGGGCCTCGAAATTGGTCAGCGTGACGGTGTAGGTGACCGTCTCACCATTGCCGGCCGATCGGAGGCCAGGCGCGATGGATAAGGCAAAGCTGGGCGGCACGACGGTCAGATCCGCACCCGCCGCGTCCAGCCCGCCGGAGGAGGTCTCGGCAAGAACAGATAGGGCCGAACGCAAGGCGTTCGGTGACACGCGTACGCGGAGAGAAGAAGCGTGCACAGAGAGTGGAAGAGTAAGAATCTCACCAGCCTGGAGCGTGACGGTGGGCGGCAGAGCAGCGACAAACTCAGCCGGCAAACCGGCGACAGACAGGGTGTAGGTCTGCGCCACGCCGCTCGGGTTGAACAAGGTCACCTCGTATTGCGCCGTCCCGCCCGCGCCAACCGTCTGCGCCGATGGGGTGATGGCGACCAGATGCGCCGCCGACACGTACAGCGGGCCGAGGTCGATTTGCCCCGCGCCTCCGGGCGCCGTGTAGGCCACGTGTGTGCCCTCAGCCACGGCCCGCACCTCGCCGGGCTGCATAGCCTCCAGGCGACTGGCAAAGTGGGTGATGTGAGCTGGCTCGTACCAGTACTGCCGGTAGCTCCAGTGGTAAGCCGGGGCCGGCGTCCCTTCGACAGGCTCAGGGCGAGGGTCAGGCGGGGCGGAGAAGGTGTCCTCCAACACTGCCACCCCGCTCAGCGCCAGGCTGTGCGTCAGCTCGAGGCGGTAGACCGGGGCAGGGTTGATCTGCGGCGACTGGGTGTGATAGGTGTTGTGCGCCGCCCAACTGTCCGGCTCGGCCGGCGGCACGCTCAGATCGTCGGCGATGTTGGTGATGTGATAAGCGTACTCGTTCCACACCGGCCGCGCCGGCCCCCAGGCGGCGTCGCAGCCGACGACGTAGATGCCCTCGTGGTCGCCGGCCACG
>JAFGFO010000431.1 GCA_016931085.1 Thermoflexales bacterium | reverse complement strand
GATGGCCGCCTCGGCCTGCTCGCGCAGTTGGGCGTTGACGATGCCCAGCGGGTCACGCAGGTCGGAAAAGTCGAGCTTGCGGTAGGCCGTCGCAAAGTCGTTGATCTGCCACTGGACGTAAGCCAGGACGTTGATGCCCTGCTTTTCACGGCTGATGCTGTTGGCGATAATGCCGATCGTCTGCATGGCGGCCGGCACGACCAGGTAGGCATCGGTATAGGGATTATAGCGGAACGACAAGCCCTGGCCGATCGTCACCGGCTCGGTGTGTCCCAGGCGGGTGTGCACCACATACACGTTGGGGGGCACGATGACGCGCTTGAAGGGCCAGGCACCCACCTCGCGGACGTGAATAGGCTCTTTTTCGATTTGCAGCTCCTCGGAGGTCTTGAAGGCAGCCAGAGCCTCACGCGGCCATCTGCCGTGCAAGGGGGCCGGCGGCGCGGGCGCGACGCCGGCAGTGGGTACAACGCTGGCAGGCAGCGCTTCCCTGGCTTGCTGTTGGACGCCCTCCAACTCGGCTGCGGCTTGGGGCATGATGTTTTGTTCCACGAATAGATCGGCAGCGGCCTTGCGTTTCACAGTCATGTTTTTCCTCCTTGTTCAAAGATCGTTTCGGGTTTCAGGTTTAGGGTCTCAGGCAAAGCTCTACAACGTGCTCATGGTAGTCTTTGAAATAGCTGCTGAACTGAAACACCTCTCAATTATTATAGCATCCAGGAGCGATTTAGGGAAATGGGGGATTCGAAGCGAACGGGATTCGAAGCGAATCCGTGGCATTTGACGCCGTGGGGTGGCCATGTTATACTCCAAGCACACAGGGGCAACATCATGAAAAGAAGGTTCGGCAAGCGGCCGAGGCGAGAGATCAAGTACCCGATCGGCACGATCGCCTATTATGGCCCTGACGAGCAGACAGTCACCAAGGTCGCGGTGGGCATCATCGAATCAGAAGAGGCTGAACCCATCATGGAGCGCTGGCTGGGGCCTGACGTGATGACGAACCCGGAGGTCCAGCTCCAGATGGCCGGCTTTATCGAGGCGCATGGCGTCAAGGATATTGTGATCACCGATGGCGTGCTCGGCTGTCCGCACGAGGAAGGCATCGATTTCCCGACCGGGCAAGAGTGCCCGTATTGTCCGTATTGGCGGGGTCGACAGGGCATTCAGGTCACGGGATGAGCGGGGGTGAGAGCGCCGTGGGGATCGCACACCTTTGGCGCGGCCTGACGCGCCGCCAGAAAAGCGTCCTGAGCGTTTTGGGGGTCGCCAATCTCGCCGTACTGGCGCTGGTGTTCATCGTGCTGCGCGCCAGCACAACCGATCTTTCTCCCCCTCCTCAGCCCGATTTGCGCAGCACATGCGGCAGCTTAGCCGCTCGCCTGCTGGCGCAGCGCCACATTGCTGGCTCGGCCAGCATCGACTCTGACAACGTGCTCCATCTGCGCCTGACCGGCCTGGACATAGGCGGGCAGCCGTTTTCCCAACCGAGCGATGTGGCCTGGGATGCGCTGGCAGCCGCCGTTTCTCTACCCCAGCAAGGCTGCGGTCCCTACCCTCGCGTACAGGTAGACGTACCCGTTGAGAACGACCCAGCCACAATCCGCTTGCTGGTCAGCGTTAACTGGTTAGATTTACACGCATGGGGATACGGCGAGTTAGACGATGAGCAACTGGCCGAGCGAGCAGAGTCAAGCCTGTACGCACAGCCAAGTCTAGCCCCTAAGAGTCTCCCAGACCCTTAGGGGCTGGGGGGACAGAGCGCTTTGCGGCGAGCGGTGGCGGCCAACAGGCAACCGTTCGAGCGAGCCGATTCGACGATCGCATCGTACAAGTCAGCGCCGGTCACCCCCACACGGGTTGAAACGACCACCGCCAGATCGCGGCGGAAGCCGGCGGCCAAATCCACACCGGTAGCTTGCTCGACCAAGACGATCGCCTTGGCCGCGTTGGCAATGGCGTAGCGCGGCTCGAAGCGGGTCAACTCTTCAAAGAAGAAAGCGCAACTGGCATACATGCGCTGACGATAGAATTGAGCCTGCAGCAGCAGCAGCAAGCGGCGGGCCGCGTCGCTGTCAAGATGCCCCAGGCCGTGGGCGGCCAGGAAAGCCGGGCCATCCAGCTTGCCCATCCTGACCTCGATATAACCGTCTCGCAGCTCCCACGGCTCGGCGCCACACTCTCGCGCCACCTGGGCGTAGGCGCGATCGATCTCACCAGCTCGGATGTCTAGCGCGCGGCGCAGCGATCCCTTCCAGCGGCTGTCACCCGGCGTGCACTCGCAGCCGGTCAGCCAGCGCTGCACGCCGTGTCCGCAACTCCATGAGGAGTACTCGGTGATGTCAAGCTCTATCTTGGGGGGGTGCTCGTCCAGGTAACGCTCGAGCGTCGTCACCTCCGCCCGACTCTTGGGTAAATCGCGCCACAGCAAATCGTGCAAAAAGTGCTCGGCGCCGCGGTGGTGGTGGCCAAAAGTCTCGCCATCAGTCGCCAGCAATTTCAAGCCTTTTTTGTGATCCGACAGCGCCATCTTGCCCCACACGCTGGCATCCTGGTAACGCCCGATGTCGAAAGACAGTTGGTTGGACCAAAATCGATCCCGCACGAACACAGCGATAGACTGTTTTCTACCCAGCTTGACCAGGTACGGTCCAGCGCCCTGCGCCAGGTCGCCCTGCACTTGTTCGTCAGATAAAATTGTGAAGCGAATCCCGGCGGCGGCCAGCACCTCCAACGTTTCCAGGTCGACCGCCATCTCGGGCAGCCACATCCCGTGCGGCTTGCGGCCAAAGCGAAGATCGAAACTCGCGATCCCCCAAGCGATCTGCGTGATCTTGTCACGCCGCCGGTCCAAGGGCAAGATGCTGTGATGCACCGGCTGCGCTACGGCATTGCCTACCCCGTACTTTTGCCGGTGACGTTGGTCGGCCTCAACGATGGCGCCATAGGTCATCTTGTCGTGGTTAGACAACCATTGGATGAGCGTCGGGCCGACGTTGAAACTGACCCGCTCAAAATTGCCCAAGAGGGCGTTGGGGCGATAACACTCGGCCGTGATCTTGGCGTTGAAATCGTGGTAGGGTTCAGCGCCCGATTCGCGCGGCATCTGGCCACTAAAAGGGTCATCACGAGGAGGTTGGTAAAAGTGTCCGTGGAGACAAAAGTTGCTTTTACTCATATCAGTGTAGTTTAAAGTAAAGCGTCGTTTCCCAGCTCGAGCCAGGAGCCAGCTCCAAGGGCCAATGCGTCAATACGCAGGTGCCCTGGTAGACACACTCAAAGCCAGACTCGCTATTACTGATCGTTTCGATAGGGAACTGCCACCAGCTAGCTGTTCGGCAGTCCCCCCCCTCCCAGTGCATAATGACACGCCCATACCATTCGTTCACCAGGGCCGCCTCACACACGTCCTCCGTCGCGTGCACCTCATTCAGGCGCACCAGGTTTCCACCGGGCCATACCGAATAGGCTTGCGGTCCATCGCCGCCCGAAAGCCCCCAGTTGGTTTCTACGCCAAAGCGAGCAGAAATTGGCGACTGGCCCAGGTTCGTCAAGCGATAGGCCACATGCAGGGTCAAGCGCCCGGCTACCAAGCTGATCGTCTTTTCGAGCCGCAGCGGGCAGCGTTGTTCAGCCTGCCACACGTAGCCCTCACGCATCAGCGCGAGCACCACCCGCTCCGGGTTCGGATCTGCCCCCGCGCCGGGAAGAGGGCTGGGCATGTCCTGGTCAAAGGGGTGAGTGATCGTGGCCGTGTAGGGCTGGTCCACAAAATCTCCCCACTCGGTATAGTGGCAGCGAGAAAATTCGTCCAGCGTCACAGAGCTTGGCATAAAGTGATCGACCAGGCTGGCGCGCCGGTACCAATCGTAAAACAGTTTCGTCTCCAGCCCAGCTTCCTTGACGCGAACCTGGCCGGGCCGCAAAATCGCCTCCCCTGTCCCCTGGCCGGCGACCACCAACTCGCCGCGCTCGGCGGCCCGCCGCAAAATACGATGGTAGCCTTCGGGCCGGCGGGTCATCGTATTGACCAGGTTCACACCCTTGCCGCGCCAGTCCCACCCCAACAAGACGCCGCCAACTGCCGGCGCAAAAGTCAGGCTCTGGGGGCCATTCGATAAGATCACTTCGTCACGGCCGTCTCGATCCACATCGCCCAGGTAGGCTTCCGCCCAGGCTGGCGAGATGTGAGACTGGGCATCGGCCAATCTTTCGGCCGCGATCAAGCGCTCATAGGCCGCTTCACGAATGTGAAGCAGGTAGATGCCGCCGAACAGGCCGTGCCAGTACGGGCAATTGCACTGCCCGGCCCACAGGGCGTCCAGGGCCTGCACGCGCGCGGCGCGATTCTTGATGCGATGCACCTTGTCGCTCACGTACAGCATCTTTTTGTGCATCGTATTGATCTCCGGGTACTTGGTCATAAAGCCGCGCCAGATACCGCCTTTCAAAAAACGCAAGACGTCGTCGCGCCCCTCGTCTTGCAAGCGCTGTTTAAGCTCGACCATGTCGGCGTTGGCCTCGGCCGGCAAGGCCCATTCGGTCATCTCATCGTAGGCGGCTGCCGGCAAGTAGACCCGCCCGGCTGGCGCCTCAGCCGCCGCGTACTCGCCCGGCGGCGTCGTCACCAACCAGTCAGCGTTCGCCTCCAGGGCCGTGAAAAAGCTCTCGACCCAGCCGCCTTCCGTATCCCAGCAACGCTTCCAACAGTGCTCATAGCTGCCAGGCCACAGGCCGAACTTTTCACCGTCGTCGCCCATCACGGCCACCCGCGTCCCCGCCTCGTCAGCCTGGGCGCGCAGCCAGTCAATAATCTCTGACACAGGCTTCCAGGGGAGGGCATAACGCAAATACTTGAGTGAGGGGAAAATCTTGATCGAGTGGCCTTGCTCCTCCGTGATATAGTAGCCTAACAACTGGTCACCAGACAAGCCAACGTATCCAAAGTGCGTGTCGTCGAGGATGGTGTACTGGATGCCAGCTTCCGCTAAGGGCTTGGGCAAATGCGGTTCCCACACACGCTCGGCCAGCCAGGCGCCGCCAGCTTGGTAAGCAAAATCCTTCTGGATGGCCCGCGTCATCTTGTTGATTTGGCCCAGCTTGTCGGCATCCGGCAAAGCCAACAACACCGGCTCGTAGTAAGCCCCGCTCATGACCTCCACCTGGCCACGCCTGACCAGCGCTCGCACCCGCTTGAGCAGATCAGGGCGGCGCGCAACCAGCCAATCGCGCAGCGGTCCCGTGTAATGGAGCGCCAGGCGCACGCCAGGATGGCGCTCCAAGGCAGCGATCATCGGCTCGTAAGCCAAGCGGGTGGCGTCATCAAAAATCCAATCAAAGTTGCCTATCGGCTGGTGATTGTGGAAAGCCAGTGAAAGATGAATCTTGCCCATCAAGCTATTTCCCCCCCGCTCGCAGCTCCGCGGCTTGGATCGACGATCGTCCCACTGGGCACGCTCGTGCCCCCAAAGTCATCGGCGGCCACCTCGCTGGCGATGACACAGTTGCGCCCCACGCGCATTCCCGGCGGGATGGCAGCCGACTTGCCCACCAGCGAGATGCCGGAGTTCAAGTCAGCCAGACGGTTAGGGCTGTAGTCTGTGCCATGACCAAGCTGTGCCCCACTTCCAACCACTACTTTCTTATCCAAGATACTCCGATCGACCACTGCCGCCTGTTCGATCGTGGAATCGGTCATCACGATGCTGTAACGGACGACTGCACCACGTTCCACGCGCACGCCCGGGCTGAGAACACTATACTCGACCGTACCCTCAATACAGCAGCCATCGCTGATCAAGCTGTGCAGCACGGTCGCCCCGGTGCGCAAATTGGCCGGCGGGCGCTCCTCGCTGCGAGTGTGAATGACCCACTCGCGGTCGTTCAAATCGAGCGGCGGCGTGTCGGCCAGCAAATCCATGTGGGTCTCCCAATACGCCTGCACTGTCCCCACGTCAACCCAATAGTCCGAAAAAGGATAGGCGTAGACGCGGTAGCGGTCAATCATGACCGGCATGATGTTTTTACCAAAGTCGTGGGTTGAATCCTTACGCACGGCATCCTCGCGCAAGACAGCGCTCAGCGCCTCGGTGCTAAAGACATAGGTCCCCATAGACGCCAGGCTACCCTTAGGCTCGATAGGCTTTTCCTCAAAGCTGATCACGCGCTGATCTTGATCCACCTCCAGGATGCCCATGCGGCTGGCCTCTTCGAGCGGGACTTGCCGCGCGGCCACGGTCAAGTCCGCCTGGTGGTCGGTGTGGAAATCCACCAGCTTGTCGTAATTCATCTTGTAGATGTGATCGCCGCCCAAAACCAGCACTAGCTCGGGGTCGTAATGGCGAACAAAGTCGAAATTTTGCTGGATGGCGTCGGCCGTGCCCGAATACCAATCCGAGTCGCTGCGCCCCAGGTAAGGCTGGAGCAGCGTCACCCCGCCGCTCATGCGATCCATGTCCCACGGCGCACCGGTGCGGATGTGATCGTTAAGCGAGCGAGGGCGATACTGGGTACAAATGCCCACCGTGTAAATGCCCGAGTTGCAGCAATTTGACAGGACAAAATCGATGATGCGGTACTTGCCAGCAAAAGGAACCGCCGGCTTGGCGCGTTTTTGCGATAAAATGCTCAAACGCCGCCCTTCACCGCCTGCCAGGATCATGGCCAAAGCTTTCATAATTAATCCCAGGTAGGGGCGGGTTTGAAACCCGCCCCTACTATTTCTGGTGAAACTTGATGGCTTTTTCGTACAGTTCGGCATACTTGTGGGCTGAAGCCGTCCACGAAAAATCGGCTTTCATCGCGCGCACTTGCAAAGAGCGCCAGATCTTTTTGTTGGTATAGGCATCGAGGGCACGTTGGACAGCGTCCCACAAAGCATCGGCCGTATAATCGGCAAAAACAAAGCCCGTCCCCCTGCTCTTGGACGTGGTATAGTCCACCACCGTGGTAGCCAGGCCGCCGGTCGCGCGCACCACGGGCAAGCTGCCATAATGCATAGCGATGATTTGCCCCAAGCCACACGGCTCAAAGCGGCTGGGCATCAGGAACAGATCCGTTCCAGCATAGATCTGTTGAGCCAGCGCCTCATCAAAGCGGAGGACAACGGCTGCTTTCTGCGGGAAGCGGCGCGGCAGCGCGCCGAACAACTCTTCATATTGAGGGTCGCCCGTGCCCAAGAGGACAAATTGAACGTCGCGCATCATAAGCCGGTCCAAGACGGACGCCAGCAGGTCAAAACCCTTCATATCGACCAGGCGTGTGACCATGCCCAACAGCGGCACGTCATCACGGACCGGCAAGCCGACTGCCCGCTGGAGAGCGGCCTTATTGAGCGCGCGCTCGCCCAGGCGCTCCACGTCGAAGGGCTGGGCGAGAGCAGGGTCAGTCGCCGGATTCCACAGCTCGTAATCGACGCCATTCAGGATGCCTGACAGCCGCCCCTTGCGCGTCTTGAGCAGATCGTGCATGCCGCAGCCGTATTCCGGCGTGAGGATTTCCTGAGCATAGCGCGGGCTAACTGTGTTGATCACATCGCTGTAAGCGATTCCCTTGGCCATCCAGTTCACGGTACCAGGCGCTTCGACGTCCAGGTGTTGCACGTGACCTTCCAGTCCGGCAAACAACAGAATCGTATTGCCGGTAGTGCCATGATAGGCCAGATTGTGAATGGTGTACACCGTTGCGCACGGCGCAAAAAATGGGTCGCGCCGCAAGGTCGTGGCCACACACGCCGGCACGCACGCCGCGTGCCAGTCGTTGGCGTGGATCACGTCAGGCTGCCAATCCAGGCTCTTGACCAGCTCGAGCGCCGCTCGGCCCCAAAAGACAAAGCGCTGCGCGTCGTCGTCGTAAGCGTACACCCTCTCGCGGCCAAAGTACTGCTCGTCCCAGATTAAATACGTGGGTACGCCATCCACCTGTCCCAATTCCGCCTCGGTGCGACGCAAGCTCGGGCCAAGCGGGACGGAGAAGGGTTCCCCCACCTTGGTCAACTCGAACTTTTTGCCGTCCACAGCCTTGTAACGCGGCATGGCCACACGCACATCGTGCCCCAACGCGCGCAAGGCGCGGGGCAGCGAGCGAGCCACATCGGCTAGCCCTCCCACCTTGATATAGGGAGAGACCTCTGCTGCCAAAAAGAGGACTTTCATGTCACTTACTCCTCAATTATATAGTTTCAGGTTTCAGGCCAGGCTATTCCACAATAACCCCAAACGGGGGTAATCATACCACAAGATAGCGTATATACAAACGGCCCGGATTTGCTACGCCCCGAAACATCATTGTACCACAGCCGGCCGAAGAACGCCACAACAAAAGACCTCCCCGAAAGCTTTGAGCTTTCGGGGAGGTAGTCCTACACCCACCCCCTCCTCACCTCCCCCATCCAGGGGAGGGATTTAGCGCCCGATTCCCACGCTGCCGCCGAAAGCGGCCGACATCTCTTGGTAGATGGCGGCGATGTTGGCCTCGGTGCCCAGGTAAAAGTTGCCGTTGGCCCGGCTGGCCAGCTCGGTCATGCTCTCCTTTTCGGCGTCCGCGCCGTAGGCGATCGTAAAGACCGTCGTGTCGTGAGCCGTGGCCGCCGCGATCAACTGCTGGTTGAAGCGATATGTGACGCTGCTGTTGTCCTTGCCGTCGGTCAGCACCACCATGGCGTTGCTGCGTTGAGAAGAGGAGGACTCGGCGACCAGCCGGGCGCCCTCGCCGATCGCATCGTACATGGCCGTCTTGCCAACGGCCTGCATCGCCTGCAGAGCCTTGATAATCTCGGGCCGGGCCGGCCCCACTTGCTGATTATAGACCAGGACGGTGGGCTGGCTGGCAAAGCTAATGACGGTGATGAAATCGTCGTCCCCCATTTGCTGCACGAATTGAATGGCCGACTGCCGCATGGCTTCCATCTTGTCGCCGCTCATGCTGCCCGAGGTGTCGAGCAGCATGACGAGGTAAACGTCTTTGCGCGCCGCCTGCCACAAGGCCTGGGCCGCGTACAAGGTCTCGACGCTGGGCTGGCCAAAGATCACCTTGGGCTGCGATAAATCGACGCCGTGGGCGGCATCCAGGGGAGCGCCCAGGGTCACTTCCGTACTGACCGGGCGCAAGCCATTCGCTACCGCCAACTGCTGCGCCTCTTTCTTCAGCAGATAATCGCGGAAAAGCAGCGCGGCCTCCTGGGCTTCTGGGCTATCGGCACTGTTCACACAGGCCGGGTGAGTGGCCATAAAGGTGCCCTCGAAGGGATAGATGGGGACGAGTGCCGGGTCTCCGCCGCCATAGTTCACCACCGTACTTTCATAGACCACGGCGGCGCCCAGGTAGCTGATGCCCCGCTCGCGCATCGTCTGGCCCAACTGCTCGGTGGAGGTACTGAACCAGGCCACCGCGCCCTCAAAAGTCCCCACCGAGGCCTGGACGATCGGCTGTTGAATTTCGGCCGCCGTGACCGCCTCGGTCTTCGATTGGGCCGCCTGGACAACGGCCAGCAAGGTATTGGCGCCGGTGGCCGACAAGCCTGGGTGGGTGTGGCCTATGCGCAGAGCCGAGCCAAATTGGCCGCCGCTGTAATAGGCCCAGGCCGGCGGGTCGGCCGCCAGGCTGCCGATGTCCAACCACCCCAGCGAGCGGCCCGGCCAGCCCAAGGACTCGGCAATCGGCTGCCACAAGGCGATCACCATAGGGCTTTGGGCGACGCTGGCGCACTGGCCCTGGAAGCTGGCCTGGCCCTGATCAGCCAGGACATTCACCCAGACCTCGTTATCGGCTATCCACAGTGCCGGCAGCTCGCCGCCCGCGCTCATATCGATCACAGCCTGGCCCGACTCGGCCGTGCTCAAGTTGACGAACACTGGCCTTCCGCCGGATGTTTTCACATTCGCCTTGTTAAAGGCCGCGACTGCACTCGAGAGCCAGGGGGTCAAACTGGTGTTGGCCCGCACCTCGATCGCAACCGCATTGGAGGGCAAGATACTGGGCGAACTCCCACACGCCAGGCTAGCTAACCCCAGGACCACGGCCAGGCACAGAACAGCAAAGGAACGTTTTGCTTGCATCATGGCACCTCCTTATCTCCCGACCGTCACCAGGGTCATTTCCACGTAGCGATCTTGCGCCTGCAGATCGGCGTCCTCGGTCTCGCGGTGCTCTGGCGGCGGCAGGGTAGCTTCCACGACAAAACGCGTGCGGTCGATGCCCTGTGAAGCCAGGTAATCCACTACTGACTGGGCACGCGCCCTGGCAAAATCCAGGATCTCTTGCTCGGTGTAGGTGCCGGGAGGGCCAGGCCAGGCCGAGCAGCCCTTGACGCGCAGGAACAGGCCGACGCTCTGCTGCAGCGTGGGCAGCGCGCAGTCGTCCAGGATGCGGCGCGACTCCAGGGTCAGCTCGGTCGATTCAGGCACGAAGTTAAAGCGACTGCAGGGCAAGACAGCCAGGGTGGCCGCGTCGTCGCCGCCGACACCGGACAGGTCGAGCTTGGCCGAGATGGAAAAACTGTCGTTGACCGGCTTGCCGTTCGCCTGGAGCTGGGCCTGGGCGGCCGAGCGGGAGACAAAACCGGGATTGATCAAGCTGGCCACCTCGTCCTTGGGCGCTTCAGCGCCGGAAGCGGCCCACACGCGCCGCGCGATGTCCAAGCGATTGACGATGGGGCTGGTGTCTCGCATGACGAAGGCGTTATCGCCCAGGTCGGCCTGGGCCACGTGCTCGAGCCAGGTCCTCAGATCGGCGCTGGCGCTGTCGGGGTAGACGAAACTCCAGTCGTTGTGCCCCCACTGCGCGATGTGCGCCGCGGCCGTGTCAAAATTCTCGACCTGCGCTTTCATGGTGTCGAACCAGGCGTCGTGAAAGGACTGGACGGTGTTGGCCTTGTTGGCAATCGACTGGCGGGAGGTGACGACGACGTCGATGACGATGCGCATCTGGGCCGAGCTGAGCAGCGGCTTGCCGCCACCCTTTTCAGCCTCGTAGATATCCGGCTCCCAGCCGGCCACGGCATCGGCCTGCCCGGCGTTGAAGGCCTCGACCGCCTCGGCCACGCTGTCCTTGGGCACCAGCGTCACGTCAAAGCGCGGGTTGAGGCGAGCGATCGAGAGCGTGTAGTAGACGAAATACTCGCCCACGCTGCCCCGCGAGAAGGCGATACGCTTGCCGCGCAGGTCATTGATCGTGGGCACGTCGCGCGCCCACAACTGGTCCGCGCCAGCGCTCTCGTCCACAATGGCCGTCACCACGCCCGGGCTGGACAGCGCGACCGAGTCCAGCGTGGTCAACAGGCAGTCCCACTGGCCGCTGTTGAGCAAAGCCGTGCGCTGCTCCTCAGAAACGTCGTAAGCCGGGTCGCCATCCAAGGCGAAAGGCACTACTCCGAGGTGGAAGCCGTGATCGACGTCCTTGCCCGACATTTGCATTTGCTGCAGGGTAAAGTAACTGCCAAAGGCGTCCGCCCCGCAGACATAAACCGGCAAGCCGTCGCCGGCCTTGTAGCTGGGGGCGAAAATGGGCGGCGGCGATTCCAGGTTGACGTCGATGATGGGGGTCACGCCCGGCCCAAGCGTTGGGGTGGGCGAGAGGACTGGCTTCAACTGGGTGTAGGCCAGCGAGCCACACACCACGATGGCCGCCAGGCCGACGATGGCGAAAAAGATGATTTGCGTTCTGCCGATTTTCATAGTTCACTCCTTTGTCACTAGCACAGCGCCTCCGCGCCGCAACCCAAGATATTCACCACGAAGAGCACAAAGGACACTAGGGTTTTTAAATTCTTTGTGATCTTGGTGTCCTTTGTGGTTCGAAAAAATTGCATACCCAATGCGAATCCCACAAGCTACTGCTATTATACTACACCAAGCTGGCACAAAAATCCAGACAGGAAGCTGACATCAAGCCAACCTTTAGCGCAGGTCGCCATAACCCAGGTTGCGCATCACGTCGCCGGTCGTTTGGCCAGGCAGTATCTTGAACTGGTAGCGCCCGGCGTCGTCGCGGTCGACGACCAACTCGTTCGCTTCCGGCAGCACGCAGTGCTTGCTGCCGCGCACGCCACCCAGCATCTCCTGGTAAGCGCCGATGCCGAAAAAGCCGACGTACAACTCATCGGTCTCCACGGGCATGTAAAGTGGGGACTGGCTCGGCCAGGGCGGGTAGACGTCGTCGCTGTCGCAGGTGATGCCGCCCAGGCGGACGCGCCGGAAAGGCTTGTCCAGGTGCGTCACGGGCAGGACGATAAAGTGCTCGCTCAACGCCCAGCTATCGGGAAAAGAGGTCATGATCGAGCCATCGATGATGTACCAGGGCAAGGGCGAGGCGTTGTCCTTGACGCTCACCACCTTGAACAGGTGCGCGCCGTGTTCGGCCGTGGTATAGCGGCCGAATTCACCCATCACGTCCGGGACGGGCACATTGTGGGCAGCGCACACCCGCTGCAGAGCCGCCAACAGGAGGCGGGCCCAGGCGAGATAATCGAAGCGGAAATCCAGCGTCATCGGGCCCGGCACGCCACCCCCAAAATTAAAGAGGCTCAAATCCGTATAGCGCTGCCGCAAGCGGGCGTAAATCTCCATGGCCGGCGCCAGCCCATCGACAAAAGCCTGCTCGGGAGTGATCTGGGTGCCGATCATGGCGTGGTAAAGCTTGAGGCGCAGGTTGGGGGCGGCCGCGATCGCCTCGGCCGCCTGCCAGAGGTCGGCCAGGCGCAGCCCAAAGCGAGAATTGGCCGCGTCCATCTCGATCTCATCGTGATGCATGCCATAGCTCTTTTGGCGCAGGCCGACGTCGAACGGCAAGCCAGACGCGATCAGCGGCGGCAGCTCGCTGAGGTCCTCGACGACCGGGATCAGCTTGTCGTGCTCGGCCTTGAAGCGGACCAGGCTGCCGGCATAGGCCGAGCCGGCCGGCTTGAAGCCGTTCGCAATGACCCAACGCTCCGGCGGCAGATGGCCAGCCGCTCTCATCCAGCGGGCAATTTCGATGTCTGTATCAGAAGACATCTCGGAGTGAGCGCCGGCGCCCAAGGTGGTGCGAATCACTTCTTCGGCGGCGTTGGCCTTGGAGGCATAGGCGTAATGGAAACGGCCGGCGTAGCTGGTCTCGGCGATGGCCTGGTCGAATACGGCCCGCATCGCGTCGATTTTTTGGCGAATCTTGGGCAGGTAGACGATCTCCAGCGGGCTGGGCAACAAGCGCCCCAAGCCCTGCGCCCCCCCGCCGATAAAGAACTGGGCCAGGTCTAGCTCCTCGAAGCAGAGCCGCCCCTGGCAGGCATTGAGATAGTCACAAAAGGCGTGACCATCGGGGACCGGCGTTTCGCGTTCCCAACCGATGACAGGATGCGACATGGGTTTCTCCAATATGTGATACGTGATGTGCGACGCGCAAAGACACTCCTATTGTAACACGTAAAACGTAAAACGTGAAACGTAAGGGACGTAAAACGTAAAGGGCCTGCCACACAAGGCGACAGGCCCTTTACATTCATGAAGTATCCGTTTTACGTATTACGCATTACGCATTACGTATTACGTCTCACTCAGCCGTTCTTGATCACCACCGGCAGATAGATCTCGTAGATCGCGCCCTCGCCAAACTTGCCGAACAGGCTCAGCCCGCGCAGCCAGGCCTTCAGGGTATTGCGCCCGGTGTCGAGCGACTGGCCCTCGCCTGCTTGCGTTCCAACCCTCTGCCAGGCCGGGTCCACCCAGCGGTACAGCACGATCGTGTCCTCGTCCACCCGCGGCGGGCCAAGCAAGTCGGCCTCCGAGTAGCGGATGGTCAACGTCACCGTGCCGGTAAAGCTGTAACCGGTCAGCTTTTCCTCGCCGCGGAACATGTCCAACTCAAACGCGTTGCCCACCAACAGCAGGCCACCATTCGGTGGGACGGAGTAGGTCGGCGTGTAACGCAGCTCGAGCAGCTCGCCCACCGCGCCGGGCGGCACCTCGAAGGTGGCAGTCACCCCAGTCGTGTTGGTGTACACGAACACCCCGCCGTCCGGACCGACCGTGTCCGTCACCGGCTGGAGGGCCGTCAGGTTGATGATGTGGATGTCTGAAGCCGAGCCGCCGGCGTTGGAGGCGGTGACGCTGATCGTCTTGGCGCCGGCCGTCGTCCAGCGATACGTGGCCACCCGGCCGCCCTGCCCGTCCACCAGGCCCTCGCTCGACCAGGTATAGTTGATCGGCGGTGTGGCATCCGGCGGGGCGGCGGTGGCCGTAAAGGCGTAATTCGCGCCGACCTGGCCATCCGTTGGGCCGCTGATGAGCACAGTCGTCACCTTGACCGACGGCGCCTCGCCGATGGTGATGGTGTGGGTGGCCGTGACCGGCGCGCCGTCGTTCGAGGCGGTGACGGTGATCGTCCGCACACCCACCGTCGTCCAGCGGTAGCTGGCTTGCGCCGTGCCCTGGCCGCTGACCAGACCATCGCTCGACCAGGTGTAGGCGATCGGCCGGCTGGCCGTGGACGGGGTGACGACGGTCGTGAAGGCATTGTTCAGGCCAACCGTGCCCGTCGCCGGGCCGTGGATGTCTATCCCCAGCAGCGGGACGAAGGCCGACACGGTGACGGTGGCCGTCGAGCTGTTGTCGATCAAGGTCTCTTCCTGGCCGCCGGTCGAGATGTCGACCCGGTTGACCAGGCTGTCATCCACCTGGAGCGTGCTGCTCGCGCAGACGCCCACAAAGAGGGTGCCGTAACCGCCGCCGGCGACCTGACCCAGGTTCCACACCAGTTGGCTCCCGCTCACGCTCGGCGTGACGGCTTGGCGCAGGTCCACGTAGGCCGGGTTGTAAGCGTAGCCGGACCAGTCCTGGTAGCTCACGCCGGCCGGCAGGACGTCGGTGACGACGACGTTGGGTGCGGCGATGTTGCCGGTGTTTTCGAAGGAGATGGCATAGCTAAAGCAGTGGCCGGCCGCCACCGTGCCGGTGGGCGGGTAAGCGCCGCCGCCGGCGGGCGCGGCGGAGCTATAGGCTGGCCTGGCAAGCTCGAGCTCGACGCCGCCGGCTTCGAGCGGCTCGGGCCCGGCCTGACTCTCGAGCGCCTGCGCCCGCTCGTCTAGCTCAGCCGGGCGGCGCGAGGGTTCACCCTCAGCCGTACGCTCTTGCTCCTTTGCTTCGGCCGGGCGGCGCGGATCGGCCTGCCGGTCGCGCTCGGCAGACTGGCGTCCGGGGGGCGTCTCGGCCACGACGGCCGCCTCGGCCAGGGCCTGGGCGCTCAGACCGGCCACGCCCTTCCAAACCTGGAGATTCAGCGTGGGCCGCGACAGACGGGTGACGTGCTCGTGCGCATTGTCGGACGGATCGGGATCAACGATGCTAGAGGTGGCCGTGACGATGTTGGTCAACTGCTCGCCGACCTGGGTGCCGGACGAGACGCGCACCACCGGGTGGAGATAGCCATAGCCCCCCACCCCCAGTGCGGGCAAGCGCCACACCACCTGGCGGCCATTCACCGTCGGTGTGATGAGCACGTCCAGGTCCACGTAATCCGGGTTGTAGGCGTAGCCGTACCAGGACTCGAAGCTGGCCTCAGGCGGAAGCGTGTCGGTGATGACCAGGTCGGAGGCTGGCCAGTTGCTGCCCGAGTTTTCAAAGTAGATGCTGTAAGCCATCTCGCCGCCGGGCGCGCCGGCCGGGCCGGACAGGTACTTTTCGACGTACACGTCCGTCCGCGGCAGGATGACGCGGGTGGTGTAGGTATAGACATTGTCGGCGGGCTCGCTGTCTGGATCGCTGGTCGAGATGCGCGCCGCGTTGACCAGCAAGTCCCTCACCTGGGCCCCCGCGTCGATGCGCACGGTCAGGTAGATGTAGCCGTAGCCTCTATCCGCCAGCGCGCCGATGTGCCAGGCCACCTGGCCGCCCAACTGGGTCGGCGTGACGGTCCCGGCCAGGTTGACATAGTTCGGATTGTAAACATAGCCGTCCCAGGCCACAAGCTGAGCGCCAGGCGGCAGGGTATCAGAGACCACCACGTTGGCCGCCGGCTGGTTGCCCTGATTGCTAAAGTAGAGCCTATAGCGCGTCTCGCCGCCGGGCGCCGGCGGCTTGTAGCCAGACGCCAGGTACTTTTCCACGTACACGTCCCAGGTGGGCGAGATGACGGAGCTCGTGTCCGTGTAGACATTATCGGACAGGTCTGTCTCGCCGGGGCTGGTCGAGGCGCTGACGACGTTGGTCAGTACCGTCCCCACACTGACCGAGCTGGAGATGCGCAGGTTCGGGTAGATGTAGCCGTACTGGCCGGCCGGCACCTGGCCCAAGCGCCAGCTCACCTGGCGGCCGTTCACACTCGGCGTAATCGTCCCCCCCAGGTGCATCGAGGGATTGTAGGCATAGCCGTACCAGGACTCGAAAGCTGTGCCCTCCGGCAAGGTGTCGGTAATGACGACGTCGGTCGCCGCCTCGCGCCCGTCGTTGCTAAAGTAGATAGAATATCTCATGTCGCCGCCAGGCCAGCCGGCCCGGCCTGAGAGTGACTTGTACACGTACATGTCCGGCCCGGGCGTGATGACGGTGGCGGTGTGCGTGTAGGCGTCGTCGCCGGCGTCCACATCCACGTCAGTGGTCGAAACCCGCACCACGTTGGTCAAAACCTCGCCGGGCGAGGCGGAGTCTGCCAGGTGGAAGGTCGGGTAGATGTAACCGTAGCCATCGGCCAGCAGCGGGTTGATCTGCCAGATCACCTGGCCGCCGCGCACGGTGGGCGTGATCATCTCCTCCAGTCTCTGGTAGCGCGGGTTGTAGAAGGAGCCGTACCAGGACACGTAGCTGGCGCCGGCCGGCAGCGTGTCGGTCACCAGGATACCACGCGCCGTCGAGTTGCCCTCGTTTTCGAACGAGATGCCGTAGCGGAAGGTCTGGCCAGCCACCGGCGCGCCGCTGCTGAGCCACTTGCGGGCCGTCATGTCGCGCGTGGGATCGGCCACGCTGCTCGTGTCCGTGGCGACATTGTTGGAGGGCTGGATATCCTCATCGCTGGTCGAGGTGCGCACCACGTTGGTCAACACCTGGCCGGGCGCCGCCGTCTCCGCCACCCGCACCCGCGGGTACACATAGCCGTACTGGCCAGGCGCCAGGTCGCCAATGCGCCACACCAACTGGTCGCCGGACTGCTCGAGATTGGCCATGTCCCCCAGGTTAGTATAGTAATAGTTCGGGGCATCGTTCAGATAACCCGACCAAGACACCAGCGTCAGGCTGGGCGGCAGGGTATCGGTGACGACCACGTCGCGCGCGGTCGCGTTGCCCCAGTTACCAAAGTAGAGTTGGTAAGTCGTCATCCCACCCGGTGCGGCCAGCGTGCCGGCCCACTTCATGACGTACACGTCGCGCGTGGGCGGGGACACGGCCACGGCCAGGGTCGCCATGTTATTTTCCTGGTTGGTTTCAGTGATTACGCCGGCCGCGTTGGCCGACACCTGGGCGGTGTTGGTCAGCACTTCCGCGATGGCCAGCGTGTCCGCCAGGCGCACAGTCAGGTACAGGTAGGCGTAGGCGCCGGTGGCCATCTGGGGCCGCGTCCAGACCAGCGTGTCGCCGGACTGCTGGACGAGCGTAAAGCCGGCCGAGTTGTTGTCCGACACATAGCTCACACCCGCCGGCAGCGTGTCGGTCACCACGATGTCACGCGCCGCCACGTTGCCAGAGTTAGCCACGTAGAGGCGATACTCCATCGTCCCACCCGGTGGGGCGATGGAGCCGTTCATGGATTTAGAGATGGACATGTCGAGCACAGGCTCGGCCACCGCCACCGTGTGCGTGTAGACATTGTCGGCCGGCTCCTCGTCGACGCCGCTGGCCGACACCTGGACGGTGTTGGTCAGCATCTGTCCCACAACTGCCGTGTCCGTCACGCGCACGGTCAGGTACAGATAGGCGGTGCTGCCGGCGTTCCTGTCGGGGCACGTCCAGACCACCGTGTTGCCGGACTGCAGGACGCGCGTAAAGTTGGATGAGTTAGAGTCCGACTCGTAGCTTGCGCCGGCCGGCAGCGTGTCGGTCACCACGATATCGTGCGCCGGCACATTGCCGTCGTTGTAGACCCTGATCGTGTAACGCATCGTCTCGCCGGGGGGGGCGGGGCTGGCCGACTTGGTGACCCGCACGTCGCGCCTGGGCGCCTGGACGACGTCGCAGCGCTCGGCCGCGTTTGGCTCCAGCCCGGTTTCCGCGTCCCCTGTGGTGATGAGGGCCTGGTTGCACACCTGGCTGCCCACGACGGCGCTCTCCGGCACGCGGACGGTCAGGTACAGGTAACCGTAGTAACCGCTGTTGTACTGGCCGGCCACCGTGCCCAGTTGCCAGACGAGATCGTTGCCGGCCAGCGTCCAGGTGACCCCGCCGGAGGCCGACACGAACGAAAAGCCGGCCGGCAAGGTGTCGGCGACGAGCACGCCCTCCGCCGGGGCGTTGCCATAGTTGCGGTAGTAGAGGCGATAAGTGGCCTCGGCGCCCGGCACGAGCGCGGCACTATCCAGAGATTTGGTCAGGGACAGGTCGCGCGCGGCCGGGTGAATCGTCAGCGGCAAGTGCGCGATGTTGTCGCTGGGATCGTTATCGACGTCACTGCCGGCAATCTCGACCGTGTTGGTCAACACGCGGGTGGAGGGGATGGGATCGGTGATGGTAACGGTCAGGTCGATCCAGCCCTCCGCGCCGCCGGGCAAGCTCGTGCGCGTCAGGGTGATCACGTTGTCCGAGTAGTGTAACTGCCAGTAGTACGAGCTGTAATTCCACGTGTAGTACGCCATCTCGACCGGCAGCGTGTCGGTCATGATGACGTCGCTGACCGGCTCTACCCCGCCGTTTCGATAGTCGATGCGGTAGGTGAGAGTTTGGCCGCCAGCGCGTTGGCCGCCCGTCCAGCTCTTGGACACCACCAGGTCACGCCCCGGCGCCAGCACCCTTCGCACCAGGGTCGAGGTGTTGTCGCCATAATCGGTCTCCACGTCAGACGTGGCGATCTGGACCGTGTTGGTCAAAACCGTCTTGGGCAGCATCTCGTCTGGGAGGCGCGCCGAGACGTACAGGTTTCCAGACTCGCCGGCGTTCAAGGCCGGGCGCGTCCAGGTCACCTGGCTGCCAGACACCTGCCTGCTCCAGCCGTCCGAATCGCTGGCGCTGCCGGCCGGATCGTAGTCAACGCCTGCCGGCAGCGTGTCGGTGACGACGACGTTCGCCGCCGGGCTGTTGCCGGCGTTGTTATAGTAAACCCGGTAGATCACGATGTTGCCGGCGACCGGCACGCCGCTGTCCAGGTACTTGGTCACGTACACGTCGCGGGTGGGCGACTGGATCGTGCGGCAATCCGTGTCGGTGTTCGCACTCGTGCCTGTCTCCAGGTCCACGGTCGTGATGTCCACCTGGTTGCACACTTGAGCGCCCGGCACGAGCGCCTCGGACAGGCGAACAGCCACGTACACGTAACCATAGTAGCCTGAAGCGTAGGGCGCCGGCAACGTGCCCAGGTCCCACACCAGCAGATTGCCCACCTGGGTGGGTGTGAAGGGATTCGACGGCGAAGATTGCCAGGCCGACACGAACGTAGTGCCTTCCGGCAGAGTGTCGGTCAGCACCACGCCGCGCGCGCTGGCCGTGCCGGAATTGTTATAGTAAATCTGGTAGGTCGCGTCCGCGCCGGGGACGACATACCCGCTGCTTTGATACTTGGACACCGACAGGTCGCGCGTGGCGGTGACCACCGTCCGGCCGCCGTCGTTGGCGGAATTGTTAGACAAGTTCGAGTCGTTGGGGGCCGAGATGACGACGGTGTTGGTCAGCCGGCTGCCCACCTCCACGCTGCTGGCGATGTAGGCCGTCAGGTCAAAGCTGAGATTGGCGGTGCTGCCCGGCAGGGTGCCCAACTCCCACCTCAAGCTGTCACTCGCCTGGGTTGGCGTCACCGGCCCGTTCGAGCGCACGTAACTGACGCCGGCCGGCAGCGTGTCGGTCAGCACCACGTTCAGCGCCGCATCCGAGCTCGTGTTGCCATACGTGATGCGGTAACGCACCTCCGAGCCGGGCGCGGCATAGTTATCTTGGAAGGACTTGTACACATAGACATTGGGGAACCCCACGCGCACGGTGTGGACAGTCTGGGCCTGGTTGGCGTACGCGCCCGTCTCCAGGCTGGTGGTGGTGATGACGGCGGTGTTGGTCAGCACCGTGCCCACAGGCGCCTGCTCGTCCAGGGCCAGCGTGACGTACAGCGTGCCGTTGTAGCCGGAGTAGGCCGAGCCGGGCAGAGATCCCAGATCCCAGACGAGCTGCCTGCCCACCAGGGTCGGGGCGAACGGGCCGGACGAAGACAGGTAGGTGGTCGAGACCGGCAGCGTGTCGGTGATGACGACGTTCTCCACCGGCGTGTTGCCCTGGTTGGCATAGGAAATATTATAGCGCAGCGTGTTGCCCGGCGTGGGGCTGCCGCTCAACGACTTGGACACGTACACGTCCTTGGTCGGCGCCTGGGCCGTCAGGACCAGCGTGCGCGCGTTGTTGCCCGGGTCGATGTCGACGTGGCTGGTCGTGACCTCCGTCGTGTAGCTAAGGAGCTCACCGGCCTGAACGCCGTCGTCGACGCGGACGGTCACGTACAGGGACAGGTAACCGTCGGGCGCAAAGGCCCCCAGGTTCCAGGCCAACACCCGGTCAGCGCTGACAGTGGCCGATATCGTCTCATCCAGGTCAACGTAATTGGGGTTATAGCCATCGCCCTCCCAGGACAGGTAAGTCACAGACGCCGGCAGCGTGTGAGTCATGACGACGTCATCTGCCTGGCTGTTGCCATAGTTCCGGACGTCGACGCGGTACTGCAGCTCGTTGCCGGGGGCGGCCACGCCCCGGTAGAGACTGATCGAGTTGCCGGCCATGTCGCGCGTGCGCGCCACCACCGCGCGGCCAAGATCCGCCTGGTTGTTAGCGTAATCCGTCTCCGGGTCGCGGCCGGCGATCTGGGCGGTGTTGGTCAGCATCTCACCGGCTATGGCCGTCTCAGACACGTGAACGGTCAGGTAGATATTTCCCGACTCGTTCGCCATGCTGTCCCTGCGCCAAGTGAGCGTGTTGCCGTCCTGGCTGAAGATAAAGCCGTAGGGGTGGGTTTCGGACTTGTAGCTCAAGGTGGGCGGCAGCGTGTCGGTGATGACGACGTCCCGCATCAGGCTGTTGCCGGACATGACATAATAGAGCTGGTATTGGATGTCGCTGTCCTGCATCGGGTTGGTGGAAGACGACAGCGACTTGGAAATCCGCAAATCGCGCGTGGGCGTGATGGCCGTCTGAACGTCCAGGTAACTGTTGTTGGGAGTGTTCGCCTCGGCGTCGGCGGCGGACGCGCTCAAGCTGTTGGTCACGAGCGTCCCGGCCAGCAGGTCGCCGGCGAAACGCGCCGTCAGGTACAGATAGTTATCGTAGCCCGGCTGGCCGTAGGCTGGCAGCGAGCCGGCCGTCCAAACCGTCTGGCTGCCGGAAACAACCATCGTAAAGGCGGTCGGGTGCGTCTCGGCCACAAAGGCCGCCTCGGCCGGCAGGGTGTCGGTGACGCGCAAGCTGCCCAGGGCCAGATTGCCCAGGTTGCGCACGCGGACGCGGTACTGCGCCTCCTCGCCAAAGCCCACGATGCCGCTGACGATGGACTTGTCCACGTACAGATCGGCCGCCGGCGCGGCCGGCGGGCGGCGGAAATCGACCACGGTGTAGCGCCCTTCGACCACCTTAACGCCCGATATCTGGACGCCGTTCTCGGCGTGGCGGCCGTCCACCAGGATCCACCAATCGCCGTAAGCCGGGTCGCTGGCGATGTGCACTGTATAGTCGCCCACCGCCAGGTTGGTGAGGGTATAGTAGCCGTTGGCGTCGGTGGAATAATGCGGCGGCTCGTAACCGCCCAGGTCGAGCGTGGCGGTGACGGGATCGCCGTTGGCGTCGGTGACGCGCCCCACGATGCCGCCGGCCATGGCGAGCGTAAAGTCGACCACGAGTGGCGCGCCGGCGTACACGGTAAAGAGTTGGCTGCTCTCGCGGGCGAAATAGGATGCTGGCGGGATGGCAAACAGTTCGTACGAACCGGGCATCACACCGGTGAGGAGATACTGCCCATTCGCGTCGGTTTCGGTCGACAGCCTGGACGGGCCGCCGGCGAACATCGTCACGCCGGCCAGGGGCAGCCCGGACTGGCTGCGCACCGTGCCGCTGATGGAAGTCGACACCTCAAACTGGCTGTACGCGTAGGCCGTGGTGCTATAGACCCGCGGGTCAAAGTCGACCAGGCTGCCGCCGCTGTCCAGCAGCGACACGCCGGCCAGCCGGTAAGGGCCGTTGAAGCCCGAGTCGCCGATGGGCAGGCCGTCAAAGTCCAGGCTGAGCGCCTGGAGGCCGGCGCTCAAGGTGTACACCGCCGAGGCGCTGCCCAAGGCCGGGCCTTGATCGGCGCTGAGCGAGCCCACCAGGCTGTAGACGCCCGGCAGACTCACGCTCACCTCGGTGCTCAGGCGCAGAATGTCGTAACGGCTGTTGCTATTGGTATCCAGACCCTGGTCGCTGTAGACGCCGCTCAGCTCGGCCGCCCCGGCCTGGAAATCGGTGTAGGCATACGCAGTGGTGGTATAGGGACCGGCGGCAAACGCCACCAGATCGCCGGCCGCATTATAGACGCTCAGCGCGGCCAGTTGGTAGGGGCCATCGGCGCGGCCCTGGCGCAGCGCGCGCCCGTCGAACGACAGCGTCACGCTCCCCCCACTCGTGCTCAGAGCGGCCGAGGCAAGCGCATCGGCCAGGTAGCCGGCCTCGGGATGGGCCAGGCTGAGCAGCACGCCGCTGACGGTGTAGGCGCCGGCCGCCTGCACGTCCAGGCCGACCGTCACGTCCAGCGCGTCGTATTGGCCATCGCTGCCGGTGTCGCGCGCGGCGTCGGAGTACACGCCGGAGAGCGCCGCATCGTAGGGGTCAAAATCGGTGTAGGCATAAGACGCCGTCGTGTGGACGTCGCTTACCACGTCCATGAGGAACAGGTCGTCGTCGACGACGCGCAGCTCGACCCGGGCGAGCGTATACGGCCCATCCAGGCCGCTGGCCCAGATCGCCTGCCCGTCAAAGGGCAGCGCAAAGCCGTGCGAGCCGGCCGCCCACTCGGCCGAGGCGCGCGCCCAGGCGAGCGGCTGGCCCGCGCCATCCTCCAGCCAGCCGACGACGTCGTAGCTGGCCTCGATGCTGACCAGCGCGGTGGCCGCGATTTCCAAGACATTGTATTTCCCGTCGCTGTCGGCGTCCACGCCCTGGCTGGTATACGGACCCAGCAGGCTGCCTTCTTCACTGACCAGGGCATCTGGCGCGAGCGAGGACAGCTCGGAAGCCGGGCCGCTGGCCGCGGCCGGAATATCCGCTTCGGCCGTTCTCAAGTAGGCCGGGTTGGACTGCTTGCCGGGGTTGGCCCAATCGTTGGCCACCACACCTTTCTGGCCATTGGCATAGACCATGACGTGAAATTCCTCGTCGCCGTAATACTTGTACGTGTCGCTCTTGAGATGCTGCAGGTCGAACGAGTCGGTCTTGGTGATGTAGGTGCCGACCGTGCCGGTCTCAAAGTCATCTGGGAGCCGGTCGTTGTAACTGGCCGAGGGCACACCCCGGTCCGTATCCGTCTTGCCCACCCAGGCGCCGCCGGCCTTCCAGTTGTCGGCGACCCACTTGTGGCGCAGCTCGTGCACCAGCACCTCGGCGGCCGTGTCGATGCCCTTGACCGTCGGCCCGCCGAAAGAGATGGCAGCGCCGGTGGGCGTGATGACGATCGGCCGGCTGTAATGCTGATCGCCGGCGGCGCCTCCCATGCGCAGTTTGTTGTTAGTGGAATCATAATAGCCGTAGCTGTTGGCACCCAAAGTCGAGTCAAAGCCGACCACCGGGTCGTTGAACTCGTCGCGGACGCCGTCGGCCTTCCAGTGCTCGAACCAGTTGGGCGTGCCGTCGCCGTTTTCGTCGCCCTTCTTGACAAAGAACAGGTTGAAATCCTTGCTGGTCTGGCAGGTCTGAGTGCTGCCTGGGAAGGTGAGCGTGGCCGTGGCGCGCTTGGCGCCGTGCGTGTTGGACAGCGGCGTGTACTTGTAGGGATTGCCATCGCCCTTGACGACCGGCACGGGCAGGCGGCTGGCGCCCGACAGCATCGTCGTGCGCGTCCCCACCGGCACGATCGTCCATTCTACCTTGGAGGGAGCCGTTCCACCGGCCGGCACCGGCACTTGCAGCGTGACTTCCTGGGTCGTCTGCGGGTTGGCCGGCGAGACCGTGATCTCCTGGATGGCGCCCATGGCCGGCACGTTGACGCTGGTGGTGGCGTCGCGCTCGTAGCTGTCGAGCGTGGGCCAGTTGCAGCCGCCTCTCATACACGACTGGCCGACGACCTTGAAGGTGTAAAAATCGTCGCCCGGCGCGGGCGGGGCGGGGACGACGGCGCTGGAGCCAAAGGACCAGGCGCCGGTGCGCACGTAGCGCGAGACCGAGTCGTGCAGCCGCCACTTGGACTCGGACGGGTACTTGCCATAGATGCGGAAATAATAGGTCGGGCAGTACAGCAGGGCCGTAAACTCGACTGTCAGGTTCACCCGCCCGCCGGGGCAGACCGTCTCGCTGCCCTTGACGATGCGCAGGCTGCCGATGTAGCCGCCCGACACGGCGCGGATGGTCAGGTCGATGAGCTGGGTGTTGCTCGTCATTCCCCCGCTCTGTTCCGCCACCTCCTCGACCAGCCCGTCCAGGGCGGACAAGGCCTGCTCGTCGGCGCCTGTGATGGAGGGGTGGACGGTCAGGGTGAGGAACTTGTCGTGCGGATATTGGTGGCTCTCACCGTCGGACAGCGCCGGCGCGCGCGAGGCATCCGAGGGAGCGGCGAAATCGGCGTACTTTTTACCCGCGGCGGCAATCATGTCGGAAGGGGCCTGGAAAAGCGCGTCGTCGAGCGGCAGCCAGGTGCGGAGCTCGACCAGGGATGACACGGCACGGGCCGAATCCGCCGAGTCGCCCCCGCCGCCCACGGCGAGCGGGATCAAGACAAGATCGCCGGTGCCCTCCGAAGGCAGGGGGTACATGAGCCGGCTGTTGTCGGCGCAGTAATGGCAAAAGAAAGAGTCACCGACCAAGAAAACGCCGCTCAGCGTGGGCACCCCCAGTTCTTCCAGGGCGCGCAAGCTGTCTTGGAGCTGGTCATACTGCCAGGTGTACTCGTTGAAGCGCACGTGGAGCGCCGCGTCGCCGGCCAGACCGGCCGCCTGCCGGACGCTGTCCAAGGCCTGGCCGATCCGCTCGACTTGCTCCTCGTAGTGCGCGCCGGCCGGGCTGCCCGTCAGCAGCGCGCCCAGCTCGTGGCCCTGTGCCGCCAGGTTACCGACGGCCTGGGGATAGGCCTGGGCAAAATCGAGCGTGACGTAAAAGGTGGCTTTTTGGCCCCGGCTGTCGAGCACCTGCTGGACATCCTCCAAGTGCGCCGCGTCCCGCTCGTTTTCCAGCAGCACCTGGAGCGTGAGATAAGGTGGGACAGGCAGTCTGGCCAGCTCGTCTTCGTCCGCCTGCGCCGGGCTAGAGGCGGCCGGCAGCTCGGACATCTCTTCCGCGCGGGCCGGCGGGGGCGCCTCGAGCGGCGCAGCCACAGCGCCGGCGCCCGTTGGGCCAAGCGGCGCGAATAACATAGAAAGAAGCATACTCGCAGACAAGAGCTTGTTAAAAGTAGCATGACGAACCGGGTTCATTTTATCCTCCATTTTGCTATAGGCAGGGAATCCTGCCTGGCTCAAGTGCCCTTAGCTGGCGACGAATAGGAAAAAGCAGATGGGATGAGTTGTGAAGATTTAAAACAAAACTATGGCGATCAGTATTTGGGCACTGGTCAACACGATGGTATTATTATACCAACTCGAGGCCCAAAAGTCAACCGGCAAACCAAGGCAGGTTTTACGCCTGATGGCTAGCGCAATATGATACGGCGGGTGAAACGCAGCAGCGTGCGCAGCGTGCGTTGGGAGGCGCTCAAGTCCTTGGCATCCTCCAGGCCCATGTCGTAGGCGGCCAGGGCCGGCAACCACTGGTGCTTGCGCAGCCTCAGCCGGCCCAGCGCCAGCCAGGTATCGCGCGCCATCGCCTGCTCGCCGCACTCTTCCAACAAGCCGATCGACTCGCGGTACAGGCCAATCGCCTTGGCCTCCTGGCCGAGCGATTCGTACACGGCCCCCAGATTGCCCAGCGCTCCCGCCTCGCCGCGCGCGTTGGCGGTCTTTTGGAACAGGCCACGCGCCTCCAGCAAGGCCTTTTCAGCCTCTTCCAATCGCCCGGCTTGCCGCAGACACACCCCTTGGTCGTTGAGCGCTTCGGCGGCGGCGGCCCAGTCACCCTGCGCCGTGTAGGCCTGGCAGGCCTCCGCCAGATGAGTGGCGGCCTCCTCAAAACGCCCCTGGCGAAACAACGCCAGGCCCTGTTCCCTCAATTGGACGGTGTCGATCATATGAGAACCTTTTTCACCACAAAGGGCACAAAGGATTTCTTCGTGTCCTTGGTGTCCTTCGTGGTTCATTTTCGGACTAGTACGTAATCTCCAGGATGCCTTCGGCGATGCTGCGCAGCTCGCCGGCCGGCATCTCGGCCAGGCGGTGGGCCACGCGCAGGTAGGACTCGTTGATG
>JAFGFO010000430.1 GCA_016931085.1 Thermoflexales bacterium | reverse complement strand
TTGTAATAGCCCTTCAGCAAAGAGGGCAGGTACAGCCTGTCAGCGCCTGAGCTGAAGGCGTTATACTCCGAGTAGCCGGCGCTGTTGGCGTTGTCTTGCCTGACCACCACCGCCAGGGCTCGATCGGCGCTGACCACCGCCGAGCCGGAGAAACTGCCCAGTTGCGTGATGCCAGCCAGGTTGACGGCGACTTGCCCGTTGGGAACAATCGACACGTTTTCCAAAGTGTGTTGGCAATTCCCGTTGATGTCATAAAAGCGGATGTCGGCCGTGGCCGTCACCACGCTCGTGTTCTGGAGGTACAGGGTCGAGACCCAGCCCCACTGCTTGAGAGCGGCCGGGACGTAGACCGTGGTGCCAGGCTGATCCCAACCGGCCCCGCTGCCGGCCGCCGGCACGCCCGTGTAACTGGTCACTCCATTCGTGGAGGCGCTCCTCACCATCACTGACACGTCCTCGCCGCCGCCGATAATGGCTGAACCAATGCTGCCGTCCGGGATGCGGCCGTTCTGCCATACCCAAATATTACACCATTGATTCGGGTGCAGGCCACACACGTCGGGAGCCTTGGTAGGCTGGCCGCTAGCGTTGAGGTAGTTAATCGTGACATCGCGGTACACCACCCCGTCGTTGCGCACGTAGAATTGCGAAGCCCAGCCATCCTTGTTGCGCAGCTCGGGCAGGTAGGTGGCCTCCTTGACCCAGGCGATGCCGATGTCTTCGTACTCGGCGAACCAGCTCGATCTGTACACCTGCACATCATAAGTTCCGGTCTCATCGGCGATAAATTCAACGATTTCAAAGTTATTAGGTACGCTCACCGAGTTTGCCGCTTCCCCACCGGATGGACGATGTACGCGCAAATCCAGGTCAGAGTATAGTAGGTCATTGTTATATGGGTCAACCGCGTTGGGATGAGAATTGTAGACCAGCACCACGCGTATTCTCTCCCCTCGAGAAGCAGGGACATTGTAGTGTAAGTGGCCCTCGGCGTCAAAGCTCGATTGGTAGACGGTCTTGTAATCGTACCATCCCGCCGGGGCGACGCCATACCGCCCGTGCTCGGCGACCGCGTAAGCCAGGGCGCCGTCAATGCCTCCAACGCCGTCCTTATCGCTGAGCTTGCTGTCGCCTTCAATGTTGTGCACGGCCGAGGCCATGATGATGGCCTTGATCAGCTCAGGCTTGCGGGTGACGCCCGTTCGCTGCATCAACAAGGCAGCCAGGCCAGAGACCTGGGGGGCTGCAACGCTAGTCCCTACGACTCCGCACTGTGTGCCCCCACTATTGTTCGTCGTGCATACGTTCGACACGGCAGCCACTTCTGGCTTGTCGCGATTGCCAGGCCCTTGATAGCTTGACCCTGCCCACATCTCGTCGTCGGACCAATTTGGAGTGTTCTTGTCGTCAAACCCGCCTACCGTGAGCACGTTGTACCCCCTGCCTGGATGGTGAACCTGGCCGCCATCGTTCCCGGCGACTGCCACCACCATCCTGCGATCGGCCCACACCACGTGATCGAAATATCTCGACCAAAAGTCGTCAGCCGGATCGTCGCCTCCGAAACTGAGATTGAGCACGTCCACGGAGTAAGTATTGATCGCGCATTCGCCAGCCGTCGCCACCTTGCTCTGCGGATCGTACGAGCCAGTATCTGCGCTGATCAGCGTCACGCCAGGGGCAATGCCTCGATAGAGGTCGTGCCCGTCCATCGCCACCACCCCGGCAGCCCATGTAGGATGAAGCGAATCATTGGAATCCCACCAGAAAGGGTCGCACGTTCCGCCGTTAGCCTGGTCGAGGTAAGGATTGCTAAAGTCCACCGGATCATCCTCGAGGATGGCCACTTTGATTCCATTGCCTTTATACCCCGCGCTCCAAAACCGCGAGACGCGGTCGGTCGGTACTACAGAGTCTAAAGCGTCGCGCAGCTCTCCTCCGAGCAAATAAATGCCGACCGTGTCCTCGCGCCTGGCCAGGGCGAGGATGGCGGGCTTGGGCAACTTTACAAACACGATGGGCGCGCGCGAGCTGGCGTAGTGGGCCTTGAATCCCTGCGCTTCCAGAAAAGCCCGGGCAGGCTTCGTCCTTTCGCCGTACGCCTGTACCGCCAATTGTTCTGCTTCCTGGAAGGCCCGTTGATAGTCGGGGTGGTCGGCGTCGAACGGCTGCCCTTTTGCTGGCTGCAGCGAGGCGGGATATCGGGCGGCCACGGCATCGTAGATTGCCCCGCGGTCTATATCTTTCAGCCAGATGGCCACCTCCACCTGCTCGTCCTTGGCCATCGCTGGCAAGCGAGCGCACAGAGCGGCGTCGAGCTTGCCGCAAATGGCACGGCTGGCCTCGCGCTCCAGCGCCTGCAGTTTCTCCAGGTCTACGACCCGGCCGCCTTCGTCCAGGGCAACGCCATACAGCGCATCGCTCCCCTTGACGATGACCTTGACGTAGCACACTTTCTGCTTGATGGACGGGAACTCGAACCACTCGACTTTGCCATCGCTGGCCCACCGCCCATTCTCATTCGAGATGTGTGTGCCGGCGATCAGCTTTTCGGGGGGAATGTCGTACTCGCGGGCGAGGTGGGCGATGGCCAGCGCGTGGCAGCGAGGCACAGGGGTGGCCGTCGGCGCCGGCGGCGTGAAAGCCCACGTGGGGAGCGGCGAGTCGAACGCCCGGCTCGCGGCCGGCGGGCGGCTGCCCAGCACGAGCGTGGCCAACACGATCAGAATGCCCCCTGCAATCAACCGAAGCAACTGACACGGGAACCTCATCTTGCTATCCATTTTTATCCTCCTCTGCAAATCTGGTTGGCCGATTCTCGCGGCCTCGTTACGGAACGACGTGCTCACGCGCCAGGACGATCCTGCCGTCCTGCCACAAGTTAAAAGTCAAGCGGCCCCTGGCCGGCAAAGCGGCTCGCCTGATCTTGACGGCGTGAATAGGGTGAACTACCATCATGTCTCCCCCTTTCGATTCCACTGTGCTGATGATCACGTCGACCGCCTGTTCCGCTTGAGTGATTTTTTCGATGGTGATGCCAAAGCCGCCGTGAGGTTTGGCGCCCAGGTACGCGACGACAACCAGGTACTCGCCATAGTCCACGTCGGCTATCTCGAAGCGCAGGCCCGGCCGTTCCGGCGACAGCGTGTCTGCAATGTGTTGGGCCTCGGCCGGGCTGGCGGCAATCAGCAAATCCATAACCTCATACGTGGCAGTGAAACTTGGATCCGGCTGGTCGCCATACAGTATGACATGTTCTCCCTTCACCACCGTTTCAAAAGGCAGTCCGCTTCCCCCATCTTGGCATACGGCCAGGTAGAGCAAGGGCAGCGTGAGCGCCGCCGCCGCGGCCAGGATGATCCACCGCAGTCTCCCTTTGGCCGGTTCCACACGCCGCCCTGCAAGGTAGATCAGCGCCAGCGCCAATCCCCACACCATCGCCGCCGCAAGAAGCCCACCGCTGCCTCTCAAAGCTTGTTCCCAGGCAGCCGGCGGCTGGCCAGTCGGCGCGGCAGGGCTTGCGCTGTCGCGCAGCTCTCCTCCAAGCAAATAGATGCCGGCCGTGTCCTCGCGATTGGCCAGGGCGGCGATGACAGAGCTGGACACCTCCGCAAACACGACCGGCGAGCGTGAGCTGGCGTAGTGGTACCTGACGCCTTGCGCTTCCAGAAAAGCCTGGACAGGCTTTGTTCTTTCGCCGTACGCCTGTACCGCCAATTGTTCTGCTTCCTGGAACGCCTGTTGACAGTCGGGGTGGTCAGCGTCGAACGGCAGCCCTTTTGCCGGCTGCAGCGAGGCGGGATACCGGGCGGCCACGGCGTCGTAAATCGCCCCCCAGTCTATATCTTTCAGCCAGATGGCTACCTCCACCTGCTCGTCCTTGGCCATCGTTGGCAGGTGAGCGCACAGGGCGGCGTCGAGCTTGCCGCACATGGCGCGGTTGGCCTCGCGCTCCAGCGCCCGCAGTTTCTCCAGGTCTACGACCCGACCCTGTTCGTCCAGGGCAACGCCATACAGCGCGTCGCTATCTGTGACGCTGACCTTGACGTAGCACACTTTCTGCTTAATGGACGGGAACTCGAACCAGTCCACCCTGTTGTCGCTGATCCACTTGCCGTTCTCATTCGAGATGTGTATGCCGGCGATCAGCTTTTCGGGAGGAATGTTGTGCTCACGGGCGACGTGGGCGATGGCCAGCACGTAGCATGGGGAAGGCGTTGGGGTGGGGGTGATCAGCCAGTACGTCGTCGCCGTGGCGGCGGCGGCCCACGCTGCCGATTCCGCTTCCGCAGTCAGCACCCACCCCGTCTCGGTTGTCGCCTGGATAGGTGGCAAAGGTGGGGGAGGATAAGGCTCCAAAGTGGCGGCGTTGGTGGGCAGCAGGATTCGCGCCCCACCCTGCGGCGGGGGATAAGGCTCCAAAGTGGCGGCACTGGTAGGTACCAGAGCCTGCGCCCTGCCCTGCGCCTCGGCCGTGGATGGCTGGCAGCCAGCCAGCGCGAGCAGCGCGGCCAGAATGATCCATCCAAGCGTAAAGAGATTGGCTTTCTTCACGGTAGCCTCCTTTCAGGTGCTCGCACTTGATCAATCTCCTCAATAGCTGGTGGGAGTATACCACGGAAAGAAAAAAAAATGTCAAGCGGACAAGGCCGAAACGGAAAGCCGCTTCGATCATCATACCAGGGCCGAAAAAAACAGAAACGCTACCAGTTTTGCACACTCTCCCTGTGTCATGGTATCATTGAAAACGCAACACTGGGCCTACAAGCCGTGTTTTTGGAATTTGCCCAAAACGGCTCTATCCATTAAAATAGCCATCAAAATCTAGATGGAACAATTGCTTTGCTGACTGAAATTCGTCTGGCGCTCGTCTTGGTGGGACTAGTGGTGCTGCCTGGCTGGGCGCTGCTGGCGCTCACTCACGCCTGGCGCCACTGGGTGGGATTGCAGCGCTGGTGTGTGGCGATTGGCCTGAGCCTGGCCTGTTACCCGCTGCTGTTCTACGAGCTGCGCCTGTCTCCTCTAACGCTAGGTCCGTACAAAATGGGCGTGCTGCTGGCGGCATGCGGTGCCTTCGTGGCCTGGCGCATGCGAGGCCATTGGCGCGAGATGGTCACCTTCGACGGCCTGGAATGGGCGGCGATCGGCGTGCTGGGCATGACGCTCTTTACGCGCTTTTGGATCATCCGCGATCAGCCCTACCCGGCCTGGAGCGATTCCTTCCATCATACCTTGCTCACCCAGCTCACGGCCGTCCAGGGCCGCCTGCCGCAGACCTTGGAGCCGTATTTCCCCATCCCGCTCGGCCAGTACCACCTGGGCCTGTACGCGCTGTCGGCCAGCGTGCAGTGGCTGGCCCAGGTGCCGGCTCACACCGCCTTGTTGTGGACAGCGCAGGCCATGAACGGCTTGTGCGGCTTAGGCGTCTACCTGGCCCTGGATCGAAAGGCCGGGCGGGCCGGCGCCCTCGCCGGTGCGGCCGTGGTGGGGTTGCTGTCGCACCAACCAGCCTGGTACGTCAATTGGGGGCGTTTCACGCAGCTCGCCAGCCAAACGGTGCTTCTGATGGCCTGGGTCGTGAGCTGGGAAGCCATCTCGGCCTGGAAACGCCCCTGGCGCACCCACAAAGCCGACATGGTATGGCACACGGCCGCCGCCGCCCTTCTCAACAGCGCCGTGTTCCTGTTCCACTTTCGCGCGGCCGGCTATTACTTGCCGCTGCTGGCCATCACCGTCGCCTGGGAATGGTGGCAGGCCGGCCGGCAGCGTCAGTTCCGGCCTGTCCTGCTGGGGACTGTCGTCGTAGGGCTGGCCAGCCTGAGCCTGGTTTCTCCCGCCTTCTGGACCGCGCTGCGCGTGTACGTTCACACGCGCGTGGCCCAGCCGCTCGCCCTGGCGCCGGCTGAAGCCGAGCAGACCCTGCAAACTTATTACGAGTTCCCCTGGAGCGCCCTGCCGCTCCTGACCGTGCCCAGATGGCTGCTTTACCTGGGCGGGTCGAGCGTGCTGCTGGGCCTGGTGAGGCGCAACAAGCTGAGCCTGGTCGCCACGGCGTGGGCAGCCGTGCTGGTCTTGATGGGGCAAGCTTATCTCTGGCTGCCGCTGCTCGCCTTCAGCAACCTGAGCGGCATCCTGATCATGGCCTATCTGCCGGCCGGGCTCGTGATCGGGGCGGCCGTACAGGAGTTGCTCGCGTTGGCCGGGCGGCGCTGGCGCGAGCGCGCGACCCGCCTGCTCGTCGGGGCGACCCTGGCGGCCGGCTTTGTCGCCAGCCACGCCCGCGTGACCGAGATCGAGCTGTACCGTTATTTTGTCACACCGGCGGACGTCGCCGCGATGGACTGGATCGAGGCCAACACGCCGCCCGAGGCGCGCTTTGCGGTGAACACCTATTTCTGGCTGCCGCACGCGCCGCACGGCACCGACGGGGGCTATTGGATTCCCTACTTCACCGGCCGCCAGACGACGGCCAGCACCATGTTATCCATCGAAGCGTCCCAGGCCTACCAGGCCAGCATCGTCGACATGTCGCGCGCGGAGGAGGGCCTGGAGACAGACCTGGCCGCCCTGGAGACGCTCCGCCAGTTGGGCGTCGATTACATCTACATCGGGCCAAGGGGCGACTTTTCAGGCCCTGGCCTGGACGCGGCGCGCATCAGCCAGGCTGCCGGGGTCACGTTGGTGTACCAGCGCGATGGCGTGTCCATCTTGCGCATCGAGGACTGAAAGGAGCACATGGCGCCACTTTTATCGGAACTGTTAGAGAAGCAGCGTTACCGGGCCATCCAACCTTATCTGCACGGCGAGGTCCTGGACCTGGGCTGCGGTGTGGCCAAGGTGGTGGCCCTGCTGCAGCCGGGCCAGCGCTACGTCGGCGTGGAAAACCAGCCGGCCTTCTTGGGTTGGCTGAAAGAAAACCGGCCCGAGTACGAGTTTCACGCGCGGGATCTGGACGAGGACGAGCTAGGCCTGGACACCCGCTTCGACACGATCTTGATGACAGCCGTCGTCGAGCATTTGAAAAAGCCAGACAGGCTGCTCTCTCAGCTTCCCCAGCACCTCAAGCCAGGCGGGCGGGTGGTGATCACCACCCCTACTCCCCTGGGGGACTGGATTCACAAGGCCGGCGCCAGGCTGGGCTTGTTTTACCTCGAAGCGGCGCAAGCGCACGAGACCATCTTCACGCGCGCCACGCTGCAAGCGCGCCTGCATCGCCACGGCCTAAGCTGCGTCCATTACCGGCGTTTCTTGCTGGGCTGCAACCAGCTCTTTGTGTGTGAAGCGTGAAAATCGTATTGATCGGTCCCACCTACCCTTACCGGGGCGGCATCGCGCATTATACCACGCTGCTTTGCCGGGCGCTGCGCGAGCGCGGGCACGACGTGCTGCTGGTGTCGTTCAAGCGCCAATATCCCCAGTGGCTCTTTCCTGGCCAGAGCGACCGCGACCCCAGCTCGAGTCCGCTGCAGGTTGAGGACGCGCAGTACTGGATCGACTCGCTCAATCCCTTCACGTGGCTGGCCACCTTCTGGCGCATCCGCCGTTATCGCCCCCAGGCCGTCATCCTCCAGTGGTGGACGCCGTTCTGGGCGCCGGCCTGGTTCGTGCTGGGCGCCTTGTCCAGGCTCTTTTTGCGCCGGCCGCTGGTGTTCGTCTGCCACAACGTGCTCCCTCACGAGCGCAGGTGGTGGGACGCGGCCCTGGCGCGCGGCGTGCTGGGCTGGGGCACGCACTGGATCGTGCAGTCGGCAGACGAGAGGCAGCGACTGCTCGAGCTGCTGCCGGGGGCGCGGGCGAGTGTGGCACCGCTGCCGGTCTTTAGGCTGGCCGGCGAGCGCAGCTCGAAAGAGGCAGCACGCCGGCGGCTGAAGCTGCCGCTCGACGCACCCGTCGTGCTCTTTTTTGGGATCGTCAGAGCGTACAAAGGCTTGCACGACATCCTCCAGGCCCTGCCGGCACTGCGGGCGCGCCTGGGGCGTGTCATCCTCCTGGTGGCCGGGGAATTCTGGGAAGACAAGCAGCCCTACCTGGACCAAATCGAGCGCTTGGGGATCGGCGACTCGGTGATCGTCGACGACCGCTACCTGCCGGACGAGGACGCCGGGCTGTATTTTTCGGCCGCGGACGTGCTGGTCGCGCCGTACCGGCACGTCACCGGCAGCGCTGTAGTCCAGACAGCGTTCGGCTTTGGCCTGCCGGTGATCACCACCCGCGTAGGTGGGCTGGGCGAGGTCGTGTGTGATGGCCAGACCGGGCTGCTCGTGCCGCCCGGCGACCCGGGTGCCCTGGCCGAGGCCGTGGCGCGTTACTTGAGCGAGGGACAGGGGGAGCGAATGGCCAAGGCCATCCGCCAGACCAGCCCGCAGCTCTCTTGGGACAGGCTGGTGGCGTCGATTGAAGAGGCGGCGGGTCAAGCGTTGGGATGAAAGCGATTCCTTCTTGCGTAGAGCCGTAACACTATGCCAAACACTTGCGCCTAGGAGTTTGTCGGAGAGAACGCTTTTTCACCTTCCCGAAAGCTCCCAGCTTTCGGGAAGGTAGGCTCAGCGAGATGTCTCTCCG
>JAFGFO010000429.1 GCA_016931085.1 Thermoflexales bacterium | reverse complement strand
GCCCAGGTGACTTGCCCAAACCGGCGCCTTTATTTCACCACCAAGGACACATCCGATCCCGCCGGGGATCGGCGGGCACAAAGGAAAAACTCTTATTCTTAGTGTACTTGGTGTACTTTGTGGTAAAAAAGAGTTGTGGCTGAGTAGATACACTTTAAGGAGAATAACATGAAAACACACACCGTAACCTCACACCTCAAGCTTGGGAAATGGCTTGTCAGCACGGTCGTGCTGGCCGGTTTTCTGTTCGCCGGCGTCCTGTCCGCCTCCGCTGGCGAACCCGTCTTTGGCGACCCGCGCCCCTTTGACACGGGCCTGGGGGTGACCTTTAGCGCGGTGGTGGGGGACATGAACGGCGACGGCTACCTCGACCTGGTCGTCGGAAATGGCCTGGTTGAGGATGCCGGCTCGGGGGAGACCAGCCAGCAAAATGCGGTTTATCTCAACGATGGATCGGCTCACTTTGACTGGGCCGGCAGCAGGTACCCCTTTGGCTCCGGCTCGGACGATACCCGCAGCATAGCCCTGGGCGATCTGGATGGCGATGGCGACCTCGACATCGTCACGGCCAACTATGCCCAGATAAACGTGGTCTATTTGAATGCCGGCAACTCTTTTACGCCGTACACTTTTGGCACGCCTTCGGGCAAGACCACCGCTGTCGCCCTGGGGGACGTGGATGGCGATGGCGACCTCGACATCGTTACAGCCAACGACGGGGAGGCCAACGTCATTTACCGGAACGAGAACGGCTTTCAAGAAGGGATACCCCACACCTTGCCAGGCCCAAGTTATACCTTTGGCACCGGCTCAGACTATACCACCGGACTGGCTCTGGGTGACATGGACGGCGACGGGGCGCTGGACATTATCGTAGGCAACAATGCCGCCTTCAACGTCGTTTACTATAACGGCGGGAGCGGGAGTTTTGATTACGGCCCCTTGAACTGCGACGCCGACGCCGTCAGTTGCTTTGGCGACACTGTGGGCCAAACCAGCAGCCTGGCCGTGGGAGACCTGGACAGCGACGGTAACCTCGACATCGTCGCCGGCAACTGGCCGGACGAGCTGGGAGAAGGCGGTTCAAATGTCGCTTACCTGAATGACGGGGGGGGCAATTTCGACCTTGAACGCGTGTTTGCCACCGGCTCGAACGACACGCCAGGCGTAGCCTTGGGAGACCTAGACGGCGATGGCGACCTGGATGTGGCTTTTGGCAATTACCTGGAGCAAAACGAGCTTTACCTGAACGACGGAGAAGCTCACTTTGACTGGCCAGGTGCCAAGATCGACTTTGGCCCTGACGCGGACGGGACTTTGAGCGTGGCACTGGGTGACATGGACGGCGATGGGCACCTGGACATCGCCGTCGGCAACGAGTGGGCTCAAAACATCGTTTACCTGAACGATGGCACGGGCAGCCTGGCTCCCTGCCAAAACGTGGGCACCGGCACAGATGGGATCACCAGCGTGGCGTTAGGAGACGTAGACGGCGACGGGGCCCTCGACATCGTCACGAGTGATGACGAGGGGATGGACGTGATTTATCTGAACGATGGAAGCGGCTACTTTTACTCTGGCGAGGCGGACTGCGAGGCCGACGGCGTCAGTTGCTTCGGCCCGGGCGACGGCAGCACCACCGCCGTGGCGTTGGGGGACATGGACGGCGATGGCGACCTGGACATCGTCGCCGGGCGCAAGCCTGGGGCCAAGGCCATCTATTCGAACGACGGGGCCGGCAGCTTCCCCCTCGCGCGCGCCTTTGGAACAAGCTCGGACCAGACCAAAAGCCTGGCGTTGGGGGACCTGGATGGCGACGGTGACCTCGACGTTGTGACGGGCCAGTATTCCCAGACGAACATGGTCTATCTGAACGATGGGGCTGGAAGCTTGAGCTCGCGCGTCCTGGAGCCGAGTTTCAGCCGGACCAGCAGCGTGGTGCTGGCCGACCTGAATGGCGACGGCGCGCTCGACGTCGCCGTGGGCAACACCCCCGAAGAAGGCGGCAGCGGGCAAAACCTGGTCTTTTTGAACGATGGGAGCGGCAACTTTGGCACCGGCCGGCCCTTTGGCACGGGCTCGGATTGGACCGACAGCCTGGCAAGCGGGGACCTGGACGGCGACGGCGACCTCGACCTCGTCGTCGGCAACGAAGAAGAGCAAAACGTGGTCTACCTGAACGACGGGGCCGGCAGCTTTCCACAAGCCCGTGCAATAGGCCCCGGCTCGGACAGCACCCACAGCGTAGCGGTGGGAGACGTGGATGGGGACGGTGCCCTCGACATCATCGTCGGGAACGAGATCGGCGCCAAGACCGTCTACCTGAACGACGGCCTGGGGCACTTTGATTGGCCGACGGCTGTGCGCACCTTTGGCCTCAGCTCTTTCAAGTCCGAGAGCGTGGCGGTGGCCGCCGGAGATCTAGACGGCGACGGGCTGCTCGACCTCGTCATCGCCAGCCAGGCCGACGAGGAAGGGCTGGGTGGGCAGAGCCAGGTCTGCTTGAATCGTTCCCGTCGCTCGGGACAACTGACCAACAATCCCCCCCTGGTGGTCATCACGCAGCCCGGCCCGACCACCAGCGCGGCGGCTCATGCCTCACCCTACATCGCGGACAGCCTGACTATCCCCATTACCTACAGCCTGTTCGACCCCGAGGGTGACCCGGTGGGCCTGATCCGCGCCTATTACTCGCCCGATGGCGGTGGGCGTTGGTACCCGGCTGTAGCCAGCACGGACACGCCGACCAGGAACCTGGCCAGCAGCCGCCAGGCCATCGTCGAGACCTGGGACACCAATCACCTGATGGGCTATTGGGCGCTGGAAGAGGGATCGGGGAACACGGCGGCTGATTCGTCTGGCTACGACCACGATGGCACGCTGGATGGCTATTCTCTCCCCATCTTTACGAGCGACGTCCCGCCCGCCATCCAGTTTGCCAATGACTATGCCTTGGAGTTCGACGGGGATGGTTACGTGGAAATCCCTCCCTCCAGCTTATTGGCCCCTGACAAGGAGCTGAGCCTGGCCGCCTGGGTCAATTTAGACGACCCGGCCTTAGAACAAACCGTCATCGGCAAGGGTTGGGAGAATAACGGTTACTCGATGGGGATAGAAAATGGCAAGCTGTCCGTGCAAATTTGGGACATCATTGGCCAGTGCTATTCCCTGTCAGGCGGGCAGGTGCCGGCCGGCACATGGACTCACCTGGCGGTCACGTGGCAGAGCAAGGGCGAGATGGCCATCTACGTCGACGGCGTCCAGGTGGCACGCGCCCGGGCCAGCCTCAACCCGATCGGTGGGGACGTCACCGAGATGCTTATCGGCATGGAGCTGGATGATGATACGCTTGGGCTGGTGGGCCTGGTCGACGACGTGCGCATCTACGAGCGGGCACTGCCGGCGGATCGGGTGGCTGCCCTGGCCGGCGGAGAAGACGTGAGCCTGGGGATAACCCAGGCCGAACTCGTGCCCCTCTTTGACGTGGAACACGTGTTTGTGTGGGATACCTTTGCCAGCGCTTTCTTTGGCCAGAGCGACAACGTCGTCTTTCGGATCGAGGCCTATCCCAGCTTGCGGCCTTACACCGACACCGTGCCCGGCCCCTACCAGTGGCCGTACGCCGCAGCCAGCACCTACCCCTTCCGTGTGCGCGGCACCCAGGTGCAGGTCCTGTCTGGCGGCCAGGCGGCCCCGAACGCGCTCGTCTACCACCTACCCAAGGGCCAAGCGGCCGGCGCAAAGCCGGTCGCCAACAACGCCGGCATCCCCTACCGCACCAACGCGCAGGGCTACCTGCAAGGCCGCGGGCAAATCGCCGTCGGCGACAGCCTTTTTGCGCTGTGGCCGGTCACGGCGACCAATACCTACACACTGTACCACACCAACGCCAGCATCACGCCAGGCGGCCCCAGCGGTCACACGGTGCGCCAGGCCGGCGTGCAAACACTGCTCGTCTCGCCCACCAACCCGCTGCTGCTGTTCAACCTGGATATGTCGCTGGAGTGGGACGCCCGCGGCGACGGGACCTTCCTGACCGACCTGGAAAACGCCATCCAGCAGGCCTCGACCGTGCTCTACGACGTCAGCGACGGGCAAGCCGCCCTGGGCGACGTGCGCCTGCACCAGGCCAAAGAGAACTGGATTGACGCCGACGTTATCATGTACGCTCAAAACGGGGTGCGCCCGCGTGCCTCGATGGGCGGCGTGGTCGATGAGCTGACCGACGACATCTATCGCGACGAGCGCACTATCCGCAACGCCTACGGGCCTGGGCAAATCCGCATGGGCCCCAACTGGGACCCCTTCGGCCAGAGCCTGGTCGAGCTGAGCCAGGACTGGCAGAGCGCCCTGGCGCACGAGCTGTCGCACTATTTATTCTACCTGCCCGACAACTATATCGGCATAGGGCCGGACGGCGCCCCGATCTACACCGACTGCAAGGGCAGCTTTATGACCAGCACTTACGATGACACCTACAGCGAGTTCCTGATCCGAGCGCGATGGCAGACCGACCCCGAGTGCCTCAAGACGATGGCCGAGCACACCACCGGGCGGGCGGATTGGGAGACGCTGCGGCGCTTTTACCCGGCGTTGGTTACGCCGACGCTGGTGAACACCGGCCCAGGCGTGCTGCCGCTGGGGGTGACTCAACTGGTAGCTGCGCCTGTCGAGGGCGAGGTGGCCACCCTGCCGCCCGACTTTTTCGACCTGCGCAGCGCGCAAAGCTTCGACCTGTTGGCCGTGCGGGGCGCGCAGGCCTACCTGTTCAAGACACGCGGCACGCCCGGCATCGAGGACGATCGCGTCATCCACCTGGGCGCCAGCGTGGGCAGCGGTGACCGGATCAAGGTGCGCGGGGCGGAGGCCGGCGACCGGCTGTGCGTGCTGGGGCCTTATGACGAGGCCGTGAGCGCTGCCTACGCCGGCTGCATCGAGTCGCTTGGCGCGCTGAATCGCTCGGTCTATCTCTCGCCAGCGTCCAACTGGCGGCCGGCCATCGTCGTGCAGTCTGTCACCAGCCGCACGATGGCGATCACGGTCACGCTGGCCGTCAGCACGGCCGATCTGCACGTGCAGGTCTTCCCGGCCTACGGCGCGCCCACTGCGACGGCCGTCACTGCGCCCAGCGCGCCGATGCTGCCGCTCAGCCCGACGCAGTCATCGGTCTTTACGCAAGTAGTGACGCTGGACGAGCCGGCCTTCGAGGGCTGGGTGCGTGTATGGGTGGGAGGCGCCAGCCCGGTGCGGGAGGGGCTGAGCCAGGTCTTTCTCAGCCCGCCGTGGGGGCCGAATATGGGCGGCGCGTTCGGTTTCGGCAACACCCGTGCCTGGGGTGCCAACAAGCGTCAACTGGGCGCGCCGGTGGCGTCGGGTGACGGGCAGGTGACGGTCTTCAACACGCAGGACATCTTTGCTGACACGGGCACGGTCTCGCTGCAGGCGCTCAACAGCCTGCCTAACCTGCCGACCTGGCTGACACCGGTTGGGCAAGGCTATCGCTTTGTATCCGACAAGGTCTTTACGCGCACGATCGCCTTTGACTACTTGCAGCGCGAGGCGCCGGCCGGCTACGAGCACACGCTGCGCTTGTACTACATACCGGACGATGGGCCGAGCTGGTCGCGCCTGCCCACCGAGCTGGACACGGCCATGAATCGCGCCACGGCCCAGATGCCGGATAACGCGACTCATGGGCAAGGCATCTACGCCTTGCTGTCGACCATCGACATGCCACCCTTCGAGGCCGGCTGGAACCTCTTCGGCTACCCGGCGCCCGAAAGCCGCACGGTGACCGAGGCATTGGCCTCGATCGCCGGCGCCTACAGCTCGCTTTATGGCTATGAGCCAGGCCCGCCCACCCGGTGGACGCTGTACGATCCGGGCGTGGGCCTCCGTCACCCCGAGATGGTTGGCATGGTCAACGATCTGTCGCAGCTCGAGTTCGGGCAGGGCTATTGGCTGCACGCTACGCAGGCTGTCACGGCCTACCTGGGCGTGCCGGCCGGCGCCGCGCGCCAACCCAGCGCCGCCCTCTACCTGCCGCCGGCCACTTACTATGGCTGGGTGGTCCCATCCAGCGGCGCCTTTACGCCCACGGCCGGCACGAGCGTCACGGCCTGGGTAGGGGACGACTCGTGCGGCCAGGGCGAGGTCGTCAACTGGGCCGGCCGCCTGGCCTACAAGCTGCAAGTGCGCTCCGAAAATGCCCTCGCCCCCGACGGTTGTGGCGTCGAGGGCCGGCAAGTTGTCTTCAAGGTGGGCGAGCAGGCGATGGCCGGCTCCCGTGTATGGGGCAACCGCCAGGCCTACTTTTACCCTCTCGGTGATCAGACCGTCCGCTTTGACGCGGCGCAGGCCGTTGGCGAGGGGACGTACAGCCTGGGCGATACGTGCGCGCGCCTGACCTTTGGCACGGGCGACACGGGTGGGCTGGCGACCGTCACGGCCACCCTGGCCTATACCTACCCGACTGCACAAGCCGGGGCGCACCCTCTGCCGAGGATCTATACCCTGGCCGGCAATGTCAACTCTGGCTTTACGGCCACTTTCAGCCTGTGCTACGACGAGAGCGACCTGCTGGCGGCCGGCATCCCCATCACGGCTGAGAGCTCGCTGGCGTTGTACCGCTACGACGAGGGGAGCGGGACGTGGGTGGCTTACGACTCGACGGTCGACACAGATCTCAAGCAGGTCGAGGCCACGGTACACGACCTGGGCACGTGGGCGATCGGCACGCCGGTGGAGTCTCACGAGCCGGCGAGTGTCCACGTTTCACGTTTCACGTTTCACGTTTCACGTTTCACGTTTCACGTTTTGGGTGTGCTGCTCGGCACTGTGATGCTGGGCTTGGGAGTGTGGTGGATAAGACGAAAAGTACGCTCTGTGCTATAATGATCCCAGATGGATATAGGAGCGATATGATAAATACTCGCCCAGTGGCTTGATTTATGGGCGAACGTTTTTTACGTCTTCTTCCTCCCACTCCGCCACCAACTCCCGGTTCCACGGCACGTTTTCCAGGAACTGCCGCCGCAGGGCCTCGTCCTGGATGCGGCCGGCACGCTCTTGCAGCAGCTTGTAGCCGGCGTCCAAGGCTTTGTGCGCTCGCTCAAGTGCCGACGGGTCGTCGCCGGCCGCAGCGCGCAAAACGCGGTGGCAGGTGAGATACACCCACACCGGAAACTCGATGCCGTCTGGACTGTTGCCGGTCAGCCAGGCCAGGATTTCGTCCACGTGTGTCAGAGCCTGGGCTATGTTTCCCTGCGCCAGGGCGACTCGCGCCAGGCCGGCCAAGTCATCCATGGCTAGAACTGCCTGGCCTAGTTCACGGCGTATGTTCAGCGCCCGGCTATAAGCATCACGGGCGCCCAACACATCACCCGAGCCAACCAAGGCCAATCCTAGATGATTCAAAGTATACCCTTGGCTGCGCCGGTCACCGATGTCTTGCTGTATAGATATCGCTTGATGACTATAGTTTTGGGCTGTTTCGTTATCATCCAGAATGTAGCTAACCAGGCTGAGAGTATCTAAACTGACGGCTTCTTGGTAACGATAGCCAATTTCCTGCGAAACAATGAAGGCTTGCTGGTGATAGTGCTGTGAGGCATGGTAGTCACCCAGGTCAAACGCGTTGTTGCCGAGGCTGCCAAGGATATGGGCTTCAATCCATGGCGTACCGATGCTCCGGCTAAGGGCCAGGGCCTGTTCAAAGTTCGCCTGTGTCGCCATATAGTTGCCCAATTGATAATGCAGCTCTCCAAACATGAGCCAACACAGCGTTTCGCCGGGGCGATAACCCACCTCCTGGTAAATGACCTGGGCCTGTTGGTAATAAACTCGGGCCTCCGTGTAATTGGTTTGCTGATAATAAACCGTGGCGATGTCGTATAGACAGCGAGCCTGCTCCTGTCGATTGTGAGTGGCTTGGGTTAATTTCAGGGCGTGGTCGTATTTCTGAATGGCTGCTTCATATTCACCTTGCTTAGCCAATAACCGTCCCCACTCATGATAGCCTCTTGCCTCTGTGTCCTGGTCTTGTGCCCCCACGGCTAACGTCACGGCCTGTTGGACAGCCTCCAGGCCGGCCGGGTAGTCATCCAGGTAATTGGCATACATGGCCTGCCGCAGGTTGACAACGGCGCGCTTTTGGTCATCGTCTGATGCCGTCGCAAGGCTGCTCAAGACGGCTAAATCTTGAGCCTGCATCTCCCGCTTGGCAAGCACGTTGTTAACATCTTCTCGCCCCAACAACAGCTTATAGCGCCCTCCCAGGTCAGCTTCCGGCGTCAAGTCCAACGCCCGGCTGAAATAGCGCACCGCGCCCTCGTTGGCGTACTGCTTGGCCGCCTGCTGGCCCGCCAGCCCGGCATAGGCACGCTCCCGCTGCCCGTTTTCGGCGTTGTGCCAGTGATGCACCAAGATCGGATAGTGCGGCGCCAACGGCGAGTCGAGCGTCAGCGCGTCCAGCGGCGCGTCCCCGCCGTAGGTGCGCTCGTGCCACCTGGCGACCTTGGCGTGCAGCTCTTGCCGCTGGGCAAACAGCAGTGTGCCGTAGGCCACCTCCTGGGTGGTGTTGTGCTTGAAGATATAAACCGGCTCGGGCGCTGCCACCTCCAGGCGCACAAAATCGCGCTCTCCCATCGCCTCGATTTCTTGGCGCAAGCTGTCCAGCGGCAGGCTGGCCGGGTGCGCCTCTTGCAGCAAGCCCAGCCCAAATGCCCGGCCGATCACGCTGGCCACCTTGAGCGTCAGCTTGTGCGATTCGGGCAGGCGATCCATGCGGGCCAGCACCGTGCCTTGCACCGAGTCGGGGATGTCCAGCCTGGCCGCGCTCAGCGGAGGGTTGTCGACCATGCGCCACTCGCCCTCCACCTTGACGATGCAGTTGCCGTCGATCAGCGCGGCCAAGGCTGCCTCCGACAAGGCCCACATTCCCTCCCTGTCTGGCTGGATGTAACCTGCCTCGCGCAGGGCGTCCACCAGCTCTTCGGTGAAAAAGGGATTGCCCTGGGCCTGGGCCACGACCAGCGCCCCCACGAGCGGCGACAACGGCCCCCGCAGCCGGTTGCTGACCAAGGCGGCCACGCCTTCGGGCGCCAGGTCTCCCAGTTGGATAAAGTGATAGTAGCCCAGGTGATCGAGATCGGGCAGGATCGGCTGATCAGCTTGCAAGGGAGGCCGCTGCACGGCCAGCAGCAGGCATGGCGTGCGGCCGATGGCGCGCGCCACGGCCAGCGTCAGCCCGGCCGACGCCTCGTCCAGCCAGTGCAGGTCTTCCAGCAGCAATAGCAGTGGCTGGCGGGCCGCCCAGACCTGCAAGATTTCGGCGGCCAACGCAAACATCGCCTGCTGGCGCAGCTTGGGTTCCAGGGCGGCCGTGACCGGGTTGTCGGGCACCGGCAGCCCCAGCAGGTCGCCCAGCAGCGGGATGCGCGGCTCCCAGTCAGGCCTGGCCTGCACCAGCGCGGCCGTGAGCTGCTCGACCTGCTCCTCGCCCGGCGCCTCGCCGGCTGGCGCCTCGCCGATCCCAAGGAGCGCCAAGAAGGCCTGCTTCCACGGGGTGTAGGCTGTGCCCTGGGTGATGCTCTGGCAGCTTCCCACGACGACTCGCCAACCCGCCTCAGCGGCCTGGGAGGCAAACACGGCCGCCAGGTGGCTCTTGCCCACGCCGGCCGCCCCTTCCAGCCGCAGCACCTGGCCCTGCCCAGCCCGGGCCTGCGCCAGGTAGCTGTTCATCTGGCTCAGGATGTCCTCGCGCCCCACCAGCGGGCTGGCGAACAGCGCCGCCAGTTGGTGAGTCGCAGCCGTCTGCCGCCCGAGCGCCTCTGAGACCGGCAGGGGGCGCTCTCGACCCTTGATGGCGATTTCACCCAGGCTATTGTAGCGATAGCGGCGGGCGGTGGCATCGGCCACGTGCTGGTTGACCAGGACTTGGCCGGGCTTGGCCTTGCCCATCAGCCGGGCAGCCATGTTGACCTCGTCGCCCATGACGGTGTAGATGCAGCGCAGCCGCCCGCCACAGGCGCCGGCCCAGGCCAGCCCAGAGCTGACGCCGACCTGGGGCGAGGGAATGTAGGGGCAAGGCGAGTCTGCTCCAGCCTGCAAATCCAGGGCGGCCGCCACCGCGCGCGCCTCGTCGTCGTCGTGGGCCACCGGCGCGCCAAAGGCGGCCAGCAAATTGCTGCCCTTGTCGCCGATGGTCAACTGCAGCATAGTACCCTCGTAGCGCGCCAGGACCGACTCGACCCAGCGAATGTAGGCATCCAACTTTTGCCCGGCCTGGTCGTCGCCGTCGTAGTCGATGCCGCCGAACTTGGCGAAAATCGACGTGACCGGGCGCAGCTCGGCCAGGTACGACGCGCCGCCGCTCAGGCGCTCGTACACCGGCGCGTCGATCCAGGGACGGAGTGGCCCGGCGCTGAGCGCCCCGGCCGGCAAGGGCGGCCACGGATCGGTCTCCACGCCCATGGCCAGGCCTGGCACGACGGCGAAAACGCGCCCCGTTTCCTCCTCGGCCCGCCACCCGGCCAAGGCCAGGCTGTCACCCAGGCTGTCCGCCACCTCCTGGCTGACGACGACGTCGCCCTTTTCAGCCTGGTGCTCGGCGGCGGCCATGCGCTCCAGCGTGGCCCCCGCCAGCGCCTCAAAGTTGTGGACCTGCGGATCGCCGGCCAGGAAGCGGCGGGCCGGGCCGGCCGCCACGGCGATCTTGATCGACAGTTTCACCTGGGTGCCTTTGGGGGTGGTGACGGTGCCCAGGCGTGCCAAGATGCCTTGCATGTCCAGCGCGCAGGCCACGCCGCGCCTTCCATCGTCGCCGTCCAGCCAGCACGTGATCGAGTCGCCGGCGAAGCAGATGACGCTGCCGCGGTACTCGTACAGCCTGGCGATGACGGCCTCGTAGATGGGGTTGATGTAGTCGAGCACCTTTTCCGCGCCGCGTTGGCGGCCCAGCTCGGTGGCGAGCGCGCCGGTGAGGGGCGTAAAGCCGGAAATGTCGGCAAACAGGGCCGCGCCGTGCACGCGGTCGGGTAGGCTGTAGCCGCCGGCCAGGGCGTGCCGCCGGTCGATGGGAAGGTAGGGGATCAAGCTAGAAATGTCCATGGTGATTGTCCTATCGCAAGGCGTGAAGCTTGTTCGCACGATCCAGGCAATTATAACCTGATCCTATCGCAAGTCAACCCGCCCTACAGGCGGGCAAACGACGAGGGAAGGAATGCTTCAAATCTTTACATGTCTTTAAGCAATCTTTACAATTTCTTAACAGTTGTGTGCTACGATGTATGGGTAGACCATGCGGGCTAAGCGCCACACATGCTGGCATATTTGCATATTTTTGCCATGTATGGTAAAACATCTGGCTGGAAGACGTAAAGACATCGTCAGACTTCCAAAGTCTTGGAGACTTTGTAAGTCTTGTGGAGGGAAAGATACATGATTGACGTGAGCGATTTATCCAAATCTTACGGCCCGGTCCAAGCCCTGGCCGGGGTGAGCTTTCACGTCGCGCCCGGCGAGATCATCGGCCTGCTCGGCCCCAACGGCGCCGGCAAGACGACGATCATGAAGATCCTCACCGGTTACTTGCAGCCAGATGAGGGGCAGGCGACGATCGACGGGCTGGACGTTTTGAGCGATACGCTTGAGGTACAAAAGCGGATCGGCTATTTGCCCGAAAACGCGCCGCTCTACCCCGAGTTGTCGGTGCAGGCCTATCTCAAGACCATCGCCGAGCTGCGTCAACTCCCGCCCGCCGAGCAACCGCGCTTGATCTCCGAGGCGGTCCAGGCGGTCGCCCTGACCGACCACCTGACCCGCCCCATCGGCCAGCTCAGCAAGGGCTACCGGCAACGGGTCGGCCTGGCCCAGGCGATTTTGCACCAGCCCAAGCTGCTGATCCTGGACGAGCCGACGGTCGGGCTGGACCCCACCCAGATCGTCGAGGTGCGGCGCTTGATCCGCCGCCTGGCGCAGCACAGCACGGTACTCCTGTCCACGCACATCCTGTCCGAGGTGGAAGCGACCTGCGACCGGGTGATCATCCTCTTGAACGGCCAGGTCCGTGCCGACGCACGCCTGGCCGAGCTGGGCAGCACGGTGGACGTGGTGCTGGTGCTGGGCGAGGACGTGCCCGAGGCCGAGAGCCAGCTCAAGGGGCTAGCCGGCGTGCGCGCCGTCGAGGCGGCGGCGCTGCCGGATGGCCGCCAGTACCGCGTGCGGGGCGGCGATGGGGCCGACCTGCGTTCGGCCATCTACAACCTGGCCCGCCAAAACGACTGGCCGCTGCAAGAGCTGCGCCGCGACGTCAAGACGCTGGAGGCCGTCTTTAACGAGCTGGCCACTGCCGACATCTCGACACCAGAAGGAGAGCAAGACGATGACTAACACGTGGAAACAGGCCGTTCCTACGCTAACGGGATTGGGAAACAAACTGCACGCGATGTGGACCCAAACCTGGGCCGTCGCGCGCAAAGAGCTGCGAGCCTACTTTGGCTCGCCGATGGCGCTGATTTTCGTGGGCGCCTTTCTAATCGCCACGCTTTTTTCTTTCTTTTGGGCCGAGACCTTCTTCTCCCGCAACATCGCCGACGTCCGGCCCCTGTTCCGCTGGATGCCCATCTTGATGGTTTTCCTGGTGGCGACGTTGACCATGCGCCAGTGGAGTGAGGAGCAGCGGGCCGGGACGCTCGAAGTCCTGCTCACGCTGCCGGTGCGCCGCTCGCTGCTGGTGCTGGGCAAGTTCATCGCCGTCGTCGCGCTGATCTGCTTGTCGCTGGCCCTGACGCTCGGCCTGCCCCTGACGGTGAGCCAACTGGGCAATCTGGACTGGGGCCCGGTGGTGGGCGGCTACCTGGCCACCATCCTCATGGCCTCGGCCTACGCCGCTATCGGCCTGTTCATCTCGTCGCGCACCGATAACCAGATCGTGGCGCTGATCCTCACCGTCTTGCTGTGCGGTGCTTTTTACGTGGTGGGCGCGGGGGACGTGACCAGCCTGGTGGGTGACACGCCGGGCGGGATTCTGCGCGCGATCGGCACCGGCAGCCGCTTTGAGAGCATCGAGCGGGGCGTGATCGACCTGCGCGACCTGGCCTATTACCTTTCGATCACGGCCCTCTTTTTGGTGCTCAACATCGTCTCGCTGGACGCCAAGCGTTGGAGCCAGGGGGTGCGGACGGCCTTTCACCGCCGCAACGCCCTTTTGAGCCTGGCCCTGGTCAGCGCCAACTTGCTGGCGCTCAACACCTGGCTCTTCCCGGTGCACGGCCTGCGGGCGGACTTGACCGCCCAGAAGGAATACAGCCTGTCGCCCGTCACGCGCGACCTGGTCAGCGGCTTGCAAGAACCGCTGCTGATACGGGCCTATTTGAGCGAAAGAACACACCCGCTCCTGGCCCCGCTGGCGCCCACCATTCGCGACCTCCTGCGCGAATACGAAATCGTCTCCGGCGGCAAGGTCGAGACCGAAGTGATCGATCCCAAGGATAACGAGGACCTGGAAACCGAAGCCACCCAGGTGTATGGCATCAACCCCATCCCGTTTCGCATCTCTGGCCGCTACGAAGCCTCGGTGATCAACTCGTACTTTGACATCCTGATTCGCTACGGCGACCAGCACGTCACGCTGAACTTTCAGGACCTGATCGAGGTCAATTCAAGCGGCGACGAGGTCAACGTCCGGCTGCGCAACCTGGAATACGACCTGACCCGCTCGATCAAGAAGGTGGTGTATGGCTTCCAGGACCTGAACACACTTTTCGCCGGCGTGGACAAGCCGGTCAAGCTGACGGCCTTTGTGACCCCCAAGACGCTGCCCGAAGGCTTGCAGCAGGCCCCGCAGACGATCGAAAAGGTAGCCCAGGCCATCCAGAAGGAATCGGGGGGCAAGTTCGTCTACGAAATCATCGACCCCGACGCGCAGGGCGCCAGCATCAATCGCCAGACCTTGATCCAGTCGTATGGTCTGCAGCCGATGGCCGTCTCGTTCTTTTCGCCCGACTCGTACTATCTGCACATGGTGCTGCAGATCGGGGACGAAACGCAGCTGCTTTACCCGGCCAGCGACATGAGCGAGGCCAGCCTGCGCACCGAGATCGAATCGGCCCTCAAGCGAGCCGCGCCCGGCTTCCTCAAGACGATCGGGCTGTGGCTGCCAGAGCTGGCGCCGGTGACCGATATGTACGGCAACGCCAGCCAACCGCTTTCCAGTTGGCAAATGCTGCGGGAAAACCTGGCCCAAAATTATACCGTCCAGACGCTCGATCTCACGTCCGGCCGGGTGCCGGGCAACATCGACGTGCTGGTGGCCATCGCGCCGCAGGCTATGGATGACAAGGAGCGTTTCGCCATCGACCAGTATTTGATGCGCGGCGGGGCGGTGGTCTTGGCCGCCGGCAGCTACCAGCTCTCGCAGCAGCAGTGGGGCAATGGGGTGACGATCGAGGCGATCCAAGACGGCCTCAAGGACATGCTGGCCAGCTATGGCGTCAAGATTGGCGACGCGCTGGTACTGGATCCGCGCAACGAGCCATTCCCGATCCAGGTTCAACGCAACCTGGGTGGGATGAGCGTCGTCGAAATCCAGCAAGTGAGCTATCCCTTCTTCCCCGACGTGCGCAGCGATGGCATGGCCGCCGGCAGCCCGATCGTGGCCAACCTGTCGGCCGTCACGCTCCAGTGGGCTTCACCGGTGGAACTCGACGCAGACAAGAACAAGGATCGTCAAAGTGTCGTCCTGCTGAAATCCACGACCCAGTCGTGGCTGCGCAGCTCGTTAGAGACGCAGCCCGACTTTACGACCTACCCCCAGTACGGCTTCCCGGTCGAGGGCGAGCAGAAAGCCTACCCGCTGGCCGTCAGCCTGAAAGGCTCGTTCGAGAGCTACTTCAAGGGGCAGGCCTCGCCCTTCCAGGCCAGCGAGGCGCCAACGGCTACCGAGAGCACAACGGCCGAGCTCAACGTAGGAACGATCGAGGCCTCGCCAGACTCGTCGCGCCTGGTGGTCATCGGCAGCGTCGAGTTCGTCGACGACATCGTGATGGATATTTCGCGCAGCCTCTCGCAGGATCGCTACCTGTTCAACTTGCAGTTCTTGCAGAACGCGGTGGACTGGGCGGTCGAGGACGAGGATTTGCTCAGCATTCGCTCGCGGGGCACCTACGCTCGCCTGCTCAAGCCGATGGAAGAAGACGAGCAGCGCATGTGGGAGTTTGGCAACTATGCGGTGGCCCTGCTGGCTATCATCGCCATCGGCGTGGTGTGGAACGTCCGCCAGCGCAACGAGGCGCCTATGGACTTGACAGATAGAGACATCAGATAGAGATAGAGAAGGCACGCGAAGCGGAGATAGAGTAGGAGTAGGGAATGAACAGACAAAACCAAATTCTAGCCGGTGTGCTGGTCCTTCAGATCGTGCTGGCCGCCGTGATGTTTTGGCCCAGGCCAGCGGCCTCGGTAGCCAGCGGCGAGAAACTCTTTCCAGGCTTGGAAGCCAGTCATATCACCAGGCTCAAGATCAAGGATGTGGCCGGCACGCAAATCGAGCTGGCCAAGGGCGCGGCCGGCTGGGGACTGGCCGGGGCGGACGACTTTCCCGCCCAGGAAAGCGTGGTGACGCCTTTCCTTGACAAGCTCGCCGGGCTCAAGGCCGACCGGATGGTGACTCGAACCGGTTCCAGCCACAAGCGTCTCAAGGTGGCCATCTCCGACTTTGAGCGCATGATCACGATCGAGACAGACGACGGTAAAAGCGTCAAGTTCTACCTGGGCAGCTCGCCCAGTTACCAGGTCGCCCACGTCCGGCCTGAGGATCGGAACGAAGTCTACCTGGTGTCTGGCTTGTCGGCCGCCGACGCCTCTGTGCAGGCGGCTGGCTGGATAGACAGCCTGTACCTTTCGTTGGATCAAAACCAGGTGACGGCCCTGACGGTGCAAAACAAAAGCGGCCTGTTCGAGTTTGCCAAGGACGAGGCCGGCGCGTGGACGATGCAGGGCCTGGCAGAAGATGAAACGCTCGACGACAGCCGCATCACGACGCTGTTGAGCCGCCTGGCAACGCTGCGAATGAGCCGCCCTCTGGGCAAGAACGAGCAAGACGCCTATGGCATGAAGGAGCCCGCCGCCATCGTCACGGTCCAGACGCGCGACAGCGCTGGTGCGGCCAAGAGCTACACGCTGCGGGTGGGCGCCAGGGACGAGGTGGACAGCACGTATACCGCCATCTCGTCCGAATCAGAGTACTATGTCCGCGTGGCCAGCTACAGCGTCCAAGATTTCGTCGAACAGGGGCACGACTATTTCCTCAAGCTGCCGCCGACGCCCACGCCGGCGCAGTAGCTGCTTCGAAAATAACCGCCAAGGCGCTAAGAGCGCAAAGAAGAAATAAAAATACTTGGCGTCCTTTGCGCCTTTGCGGTGAAAAATTCTCGTCCTTGGTGGAGAGCGTAGCTCATGTCGTCTACTTCGAAGGTAGCCACCACAGTAATCAGAGCACGCGGCAGACCAGCCCTTTGAGGTACTCGGATTCGGGATAGGTCAACAGGATGGGGTGATCGACGCCCTGGCCCAGCTTTTCCAGCACCTGCACCTCGCGCCCGGCATCCAACGCCGCGCCAAAGACGATCTTTTGGAACAAATCCGGCTTGACCAGCCCAGAGCAGGAAAAGGTGACCAGCACCCCACCCGGCCGCAGCAGCCGGCAGGCCAGCCAGTTGATGTCTTTGTAGGCGCGCGTGGCGCGCTGGAGCTGGGGCTTGCTGTGCACGAACTTGGGTGGGTCGAGCACCACGGCGTCGAAACTGCGCCCCTGGTCGCGGAAGCGCCGCAGCTCGGCAAACACGTCGCCGGCGATGTACTCGTCGTCAGGACGGGCCGCCTGGTTCAATCCCACGTTGCGCTGCGCTAACGCGAGCGCTGCCGCCGAGCTGTCCAGGTTGACCACCCAGGCGGCCCCGGAGCCGGCGGCGTACACGGCAAACGCGCCGGTGTAGGCGAAGCAGTTGAGCACCTCGCGCTCCTCGAAATAGGGTGCGGCCCGGCGGCGGTTGTCGCGCTGGTCCAGGTAAAAGCCGGTCTTGTGACCGCACTTGACGTCCACCAGGAAGCGGAAGCCGTTCTCCAGGATTTCGATCTCGTCCGGCGGCTCCTCGCCGGCAAGCCCGCATGCCGTCTGCGGCAGGCCCTCCTTTTCGCGCACATCGACGTCGCTGCGGTCGTAAATGCCAAGCGGGCTAAGCAGCTCGCCCAAAAGCGCCGTCAGCGGCGCGCGCCAGCGCTCGACGCCCATCGTCAAGAACTGGGTCAAGAGATAATCGCCGTAGCGGTCGACGATCAGGCCGGGGAGGCCATCCGCCTCGGCGTTGACCAGCCGGTAAGCGCTGGTGACGGGATCGTCTTGCAACACCCGGCGGCCGGCGATCGCCCGTTCCAGCCGCCGGCGCCAAAAGTCCGCCTCGATCGTCTCGTCCTCGTCCCAGGTGAGCAGACGGACGGCGATCTGCGACTGGCGGTTGAGCGAGCCGCGCGCCAGCCACTCGCCGCCGGCTGTGTAGACCTCGACCACGTCGCCGTCGGCCGGCTCGCCCTCGACGCGCTGCACCGCCCCCGAAAAGACCCAGGGGTGCTTTTGCCGCACAGACTTGTCACGCTTGGGTTTGAGGATCACCTTGTTCATGTTGGACCATTTCGCGCAACTGCGCCTCGTCGATCATCGGCACGCCCAGCGCCTGGGCCTTGCCTGTCTTGGCGCCGCCCGGCTCGGCTCCCACCACCAGGTAACTCGTCTTGGTGCTCACACTGCCGCTTACCTTGCCGCCGTGCTGCTTGACGAACGCCTCGGCCTCCGCCCGGCTCATCGCCGGCAGCGTGCCGGTGATGACAAAGGTCAGCCCGGCTAATGGACCGGCCCCGGCTGCCGCTTGTGGCACGCTCGTCCCGGGAGCCACCCCAGCCTGCTTGAGCCTGGCGAGCAAGCCCCGGTTGGCCGGACGGCCGAACCACTCGACGACGCTCTCGGCAATCACCGGGCCGATCCCCTCGATCTCTTGCAACTGCCCGGCCGTGGCGGCCGCCAGCGCATCGAGGGAGCCAAAGCGCTGCGCGAACAACTCGGCCACGGTCGCCCCCACGTTGGGGATGCCCAGCCCCACGATCAGGCGCTGGAGGGGCCGCGTCTTGCTGGCCTCGATGGCGTCCAGCAAGTTGGCCGCCTTCTTTTCGGCAAAGCCTTCCAGCTCCAGCAGTTGTTCCTTTCTCAGGGCGTACAGATCGGCCACGTCCGCGATCAGCCCGGCCTCGATCAGTTGAGCCACGATCTTGAAGCCCAGGCCCTCGATGTCCATGGCGCCCCGGCTGACGTAGTGATCGATCCGGCGATCCAGCCGGCCGGGGCAGTCGTGGTTCGGGCAATAGATCGCCACCTTGTCCGCGTCGACCGCCACCGGCGATTGGCAGAAAGGACACACCTGGGGGGCTACGACCTTTTGTTCGCTCCCGTCGCGCAAATCCGGCACCGGGCCGGCCACGTAGGGGATCACGTCGCCGGCGCGCTTGACGATGACGGTATCGCCCAAGCGGATGTCCTTGCGGGCGATGTCGTCAAAGTTGTGCAGCGTGGCGTGCTCGACGGTGACCCCGCCGATCTCGACCGGTGCCAGCACCGCCACCGGGTTGAGCGTGCCGGTGCGCCCGACGTTGACCTGGACGCGCAGCAGTTTCGTCGTCGCCTCGCGGGGGGGGAACTTGAGCGCCACCTGGCCGCGCGGGTCCTTGCCCACCACACCCAACTCCTCCTGCACGTCCAGATCGTCTATCTTGATGACCATGCCGTCCACCTCGTAAGGCAGGCTGTCGCGGCGCTCAGTCCACTCCACACAGTAGCGAATAGCCTCGTCCAGGGACTCGAAGCGCCTGGCCACGTCGAGGGCGACCGGGAAGCCCAGGGCGTGAAGGTAGTTAAGCAGGTCCCATTGGGTTGCGATTTGCAATTTGCAATTTGCTATTTGCGAGTTGCGAGTTGCGGGTTCCATCTCCACAATCGCGTAGCACAGCAGCGCCAGCGGGCGGGCGGCGGTGATGCGCGGGTCGAGCTGGCGCAGCGAGCCGGCGGCGGCGTTGCGCGGGTTGGCGAAGGTCTTTTCGCCGGCCTCGGCCAGCGCACGGTTGAGCGCCTCGAACTTGGTCTTGGGCAAATACGCCTCGCCGCGCACCACCAGGCGGTGCGAGATCGGAAGCGGGGGATCAGCCGGCGGCTGTGTCTGGAAGCCAGGCAGCGCGGGCTGATCGGCTCTCGGCGATTTGCTCTTTGTTATTTGCGATTTGCTACTTGACATGAGCCTGAGCGGCACGGCCCGGATGGTGCGCAGGTTCTGCGTGATGTCCTCGCCCACCTCGCCGTCGCCGCGCGTCGCGCCCTGGACGAGCAGGCCGTCTTCATAAGTCAGCACCACCGTCAGCCCGTCGATCTTGGGTTCGACGGTAAAGGCGACCGGCGGCACCCCGGCGGCCCGCAGCTTGCCGACGCGCTCCCACCAGGCGCGCACGTCGTCGGCCGAAAAGGCATTGCCCAGGCTGAGGATCGGCTTGGGGTGGGCGACCTTGGCGAACTTGTCGGACGGCTGGGCCCCCACGCGCTGGGTGGGGCTGTCGGGGCTGACGAGATGGGGGTGCTCAGCCTCCAGCCGGCGCAGCTCAACCATCAACTGGTCGTACTCGGCGTCCGCGATCAGCGGGCTGTCGAGGACGTAATAGCGATAATTGTGATAGGTGAGCTGCTCGCGCAGCTGAGCGATACGTGTTTCGACTTCCCAGGACATAGGGACCTCTAAAACTGCACCGCCAGACTAGAATCTCGTCTTTGAAAGTTGATGCAAATCCGCAGGATTTGTCTTTGTCAAGTTTTCGAGCGATATAGATGTCTAGCAGGCTGTCGGAGAGAGCGATTGTCTACCTTCCCGAAAGCTCCGAGCTTTCGGGAAGGTAAGCGCGACATGTCGTCTCTCCG
>JAFGFO010000428.1 GCA_016931085.1 Thermoflexales bacterium | reverse complement strand
GAGCTTTCGGGGAGGTAAGTGGGGCGCCCAGCCGCAAAATGACGCCATTGGGGGGGACGTATGCTCGTTGTCGCCTATTGCTGCGGAATCCCTCATTAGACCCTAAAGGTGGCGATCCTGCGGATCGCGCAAGACCTTTAGGGCCTGAGCCTGAATTTTGCCCGTTTACAAAAAGCGGTCTTGCGTGTACAATAGGTTTTGGTTGTATAGCTTGATCAGACGGGGAGGAGCTGATGCTTAGTCCACGTTGGCGTAAAGTCCTGAGCGACATCTGGGGCAACAAGACGCGTACGCTGCTGGTGGTGTTGTCCGTGGCGATCGGCGTGTTCGCCATCGGCGCGATCGTCCACATGAACCTGGTGGTCAGGGATGACCTGGTCGAAAGTTACGAAGCTACCAGCCCGGCCCACGCCACGCTCTTCTTGGGCAATGCCGTCGACGAGGATTTCATCCAGGCTGTGCGCAAGCTCGACGGCGTGCAGGAGGTCGAGGGGCGGCGCACGCTGGTCCTGCGTTTCAGGCACCCCGGCCAGGACGATTGGCTGCCGGTACAAGTCTTTGCCATCCCCAATTACAAGGACATCCGCATCAACAAGGTCAGGCCAGAGATCGTCTACGATCCGGATCCCATCAGGTGGCCCACCGGCGCCTGGCCGCCCCCCGAGCACGAGCTGCTGCTGGAGCGCACCTCGCTGCTTAGCCCCATGGTGGGCTTGACGCAGGCTCGCCTGGGCGATACGATCATCGTGCAGACGGTCGACGGGCACGAGCGTGAGATGCGCCTGGCTGGCCTGTGTTACGACTTTGGCCGCGCGCCGGCTACCTTCGCCGGCCTGGCCTACGCTTACGTCACCTTCGACACACTGGAATGGCTGGGGGGGGCGCGCAACTATGACGAGCTGACGATCCGCGTCACGGGGGACGCGCAAGATAAAGCGCATATCAAGCGGGTCGCGGACCGGGTCAAGGAGAGGGTGGAGCGGAGCGGGCGGCTGGTGGTGGCGGCGGTGGTGCACGAACCCGGCAAGCTGCCGTTGGACGACGTGTTCCAGACCATCTCGCTGGTGCTGGGTGGGCTGGGCTTGTTCTCGCTCTTTTTGAGCGGCTTCCTGGTGATCAACACCATCTCGGCCCTGCTGGCGCAGCAAGTGCGGCAGATTGGCGTGATGAAGGCCGTGGGCGCCCGCAACGGGCAGATGATCGTGATGTACATGGCGGTCGTGCTCATCTTTGGGGTCCTGGCGCTGCTCATCGCCGTGCCGCTGGGCGCGCTGGCCGCGCGCGAGTTCGTCGGCTTTTTGGCCTATTTCCTCAACTTCAAATCGGGCGCCTTTAGGATCCCGCCGGCCGTCATCGTCATCGAGGTCGTCGTGGGGCTGCTGGTGCCCGTGCTGGCGGCGTTGGTGCCCGTCATCGGCGGGACGCGCATCACGGTGCGGGAGGCGATCAGCTCGTATGGCCTGGGCAAGGGGCGTTTTGGCTCGGGCTGGGTGGACCGCGCGCTGGAAAACGTGCGCGGGCTGCCGCGCCCCCTGGCGATCTCGCTGCGCAACACCTTCCGGCGCAAGGGGCGGCTGGCGCTGACGCTCATCACCCTGGTCTTGGGCTGCGCGATCTTTATTTCTGTGCTCAGCGTGCGCGCCTCGCTCTTTGCAATCGTCGACGATTTTTTGAGCTACTTTAGCTACGACGCGCAGATCGTCTTCACGCGCGCTCACCGCACCACCCAGGTCGACGACGCGGCCAGGGACGTGGCCGGCATCACCAAGCTCGAGTACCTGGACGTTGCCTTCGCATATCGCATCCGCGCCGACGGGGGCGAAAGCCCGATCATGCAGATCATCGCTACGCCGGTCGATACCGAGATGTTCAAGCCCCAGATCATCAAGGGGCGTTGGCTGCTGCCGGATGACGAGAACGCGATTGTCCTCAACACCGAGGTGATCAAGGCCGAGCCGGATATCGACGTGGGTGACGAGATCGTGCTCAGGATCGAAGGGCGCGAGATGGCCTGGCACGTGATCGGCATCTACCAGGGCTTGTCCATCCTGGGCCTCAGCGGGCACGCTAATTATGACTATTTTTCACGCGCCGTGCACCGCATCCCGGACCAGGCCGCGGCGATCGCGGTGGCGACCGAGCGGCACGACAGGGCTTCCCAGTCCAGCATCACCAAGGAATTGGAAGGGCGTTTCAAGGACGCGGGGATACGTTTATCCGGCATCTATACCAGCAGCCAGATGCGCGATCAGCTCAGCCAGCTCTTTGACATCATCACACTCCTCATGTCCGCCATGGCGATGTTGGTGGCGGCGGTGGGAGGATTGGGCCTGATGGGGACGATGAGCATCAACGTGTTGGAGCGCACGCGCGAGATCGGCGTCATGCGCGCCGTGGGCGCCTCGAACGGGGCGGTGCGCCAAATCATCATCACAGAGGGAGTGCTCATCGGCGTCTTGAGCTGGCTGCTGGGTGTCTTGCTCGCGCTGCCGATGGGCCGCCTGTTCAGCGACGCGATCGGGACCGGCTTTTTGGGCAGCCCGCTGCACTATACCTTTTCGGTGGAGGGGGCCCTGGTGTGCCTGGTGGGCGTCGTGCTCATCGCGGCGGCGGCCAGCTTTTTGCCGGCCTGGAATGCCTCGCGCATGACCGTGCGCGAGGTGCTGGCGTATGAGTAGGAAGTAGGGAGTAGGAAGTTTGGTAGCTAACTGTTAGGTGCAGGCTAGGCAAGCGCGGACGAGATGGGGTATGCTAGACCCGGCAAGTGTGAGAGCTATGCAACTTTTTTCGCTCGTTTCACGTAGGAATGAGTGTAAAGGGGATAAAAAGATATGCTCGGTCCGCGTTGGCGCAAAGTAATAGCTGATCTGTGGAGTAACAAGCTCCGCACGGCCTTGGTCATCTTGACCATCGCCGTTGGCGTGTTCGCGGTGGGTTTTGTCAACGGCTCGTTCAGCATCCTGCTGGAGGACATGGAGATCGCTTACCAGTCCATCAACGCTGAGAGCGCAACGATTTATTGCGCGCCTTTTGACGACAGCCTGCTGGATATGGTGCGCCGCTTGCCAGGCGTGGCGCAGGCTCATGGGCGCAGCGGCCTTTCCGCCCGCATCGTGGCCGCCCCGGATAACAAGATCCCTATCGGCTTCCTAAGCGTCCCGCCTGTCATGGGCGAGATACAGCTTAGCCGCCTGCTCCCCCACAACCCCACCCAGACCCCGCCCCTGGCCAATCGCCAGGTGTGGATCGAGCGCTCCGCCCTCGCCGCCTTGCCTGTACAGCTTGGTGACACGCTCGAGGTCGAGCTGCCCGACGGGCAACGGCGTGTGCTGCGCGTGGCAGCCATCGTGCACGACATCAGTTTCCCATCCTACATGTTCGCCGGCCAGGTCAGGGCCTTCGTCACGCCGGAAACGCTCGAATGGTTGGGCGGGACGCGCGACTATACGGAGTTGTTGTTCACCGTGAGCGAAGGACGTACCGACGAGACGCACGTCCGGGCGGTGGCCCGCGAAGTGGCGGACAAGGTTGGAAAAAGCGGGCACGAGGTTTATATCACCATCGTGTCGCGGCCGGGCGTGCATTGGGCGAGTGACATTACCAAGGGTCTCGAGGCTATGATGGGTGGCCTGGGCGTGTTCACCGTCTTTCTCAGCGCCTTCCTGGTCGTCAATACGATCAGCGCACTGCTGGGCCAGCAAATCCGGCAGATCGGGATGATGAAAGCGGTCGGCGGCGACGCCGGCCAGATCGTGAGCATGTACATCGTACTCGTCTTGTGCTTTGGCGTGGTGGCCTTGGGGGTAGCCGTGCCACTTTCGGTCGTCGCCAGTTATGCCGTGGCCGATGGCGTCAGCCAGATGCTCAATTTTACAGTGGGGCCTTTCCGCGCCCCGCCGCAGGCCTTGATCTTGCAGGTGATAGTCGCCCTGGGACTGCCGCTTGGCGCCGCATTGGCGCCGGTGTTGAGCGGGACGCGTGTCACCGTCCGCGAAGCGGTGAGCAATTATGGCCTGGGCAAAGGGCATTTTGGCAAAAGCACCGTCGACCGGCTGGTGGAGAATATACGCGGCCTGCCGCGCCCCCTCCTGATCTCGCTGCGCAACACCTTCCGCCGCAAAGCTCGCCTGGCGCTGACGCTCCTGGCACTGACGCTGGGTGGGGCGATCTTTATCGCCGTGTTCAACCTGCGTGCTTCCTTTAGAGTCGTGCTGGAAGAGACTTTTGGGTATATCTTGTCCGACGTGAACGTGTCGCTGGCCCGCCCTTATCGAGTTGACAGGCTCGAGTCGCTCGTGATGAGCGTGCCCGGTGTGGTCAGTGTCGAAGGCTGGGCGGACTGCAGTGGGCAGGTCCTGTCCGGCGACAAGTCGACCGCCGTGGAGGTGTTGATCTTTGCGCCGCCGGCCGGCTCGACCCTCATCAAGCCGATTTTGACCGCCGGGCGCTGGCTGCTGCCGGGAGACGAGAACGCGCTCGTCATCGGCAACCACCTGCGCAAGCTACGCCCCGATCTCGAGGTGGACGACGATGTGGTGATGAAGCTCGAAGGCAAAGAGTACACCTGGAAGATCGTGGGCATCTACCAGTTGGTGGGCAATGTGGTACCGCCTATCGTGTATGCCAACTACGAGTACCTGGCCAAGGCCAGGCAGGAAGCCAATCGCTTTGCCAACTTGCGTATCGTCACCGAGCCGCACGACGCCGTCACTCAAACACGGGTGGCCCAGGCGCTCGAAAGCAAATTCAGGCAGGAGGGGATGCAAGTGGCCCAGATCACCACCGGGTTTGAAGTACAAGTCCAGCAGGCGTCCCAGACGGACGTGCTGGTCTATTTCCTGCTGGTGATGGCCGTGATGATCGCCGCCGTGGGTGGGCTGGGGCTGATGGGCACGATGAGCATGAACGTGATCGAGCGCACGCGCGAAATCGGCGTGATCCGCGCGGTGGGCGCTTCCAACGGAGCCGTGTTCCAGATCGTGGTGGTTGAGGGACTGGTGATCGGCCTGAGCAGTTGGCTGCTGGCGGCCGTATTGGCCGTGCCGATGAGCATGCTGCTCAATTACGCCATCGGCGTGGCCATGCTCCAGTCGCCGATGAAGTTTGTGTTTGCCTACGACGGCTTCCTGGCCTGGCTGGTTATCGTGCTGGTGCTTTCGGCCCTGGCCAGCCTGTGGCCGGCGCGCAGCGCCGCCAGGCTCACCGTGCGCGAAGTGCTGGCCTACGAGTAGGGAGTAGGGATTGGAGCTTGATACTATGTTGGGGCCGCGTTGGTACAAGGTACTCGCTGATCTAGGGGGCAACAAGACACGCACGCTCCTCGTCGTGCTGTCGATTGCCGCTGGCGTGTTTGCTGTTGGGACGGTGACCGGCTCGTACCTGGTGCTGGCGCACGATATGGCCGCCAGCTACGCTGCCAGCCGGCCGGCCAGCGCTATCCTGTACACCTCGCCCTTTGGGGATGATCTGGTGCAAAGCGTGCGTCGGATGGCCACCGTGAGCACGGTCGAAGGGCGGCGCGCCATCGCTGTGCGTGTCGAGACCGGCTCGGGCCAGTGGCGCAATCTGAACCTGGAGGCCATTTCCGATTATAACGATATCCACCTCGACCTGGTGCGCTCCGAGCGCGGTGCCTGGCCGCCGCCAGACCGCGAGCTGCTGGTCGAGCGCGCGGCCCTGGCAGACTTGAAGGCGGAGATAGGCGACGAGGTGCTGATCGAGATGCCCGATGGCAAGCGGCGCAGCATGCGCCTGGCCGGTGTTGCCTACTATGGCAACTATCCAGGCCCCATGTGGTCAGGCAATTGGCTGCAGGGCTATATCGCGTTCGATACGCTGGAATGGCTGGGGGTGGGGCAGGATTTTGACGAGCTGCATGTCGCGGTGGCCGGGGACGCCACCGATGAAGCACACGTGCGACGCATAGCTGACCTGGTCGGCGAAAAAATCGAAAAAGGCGGGGGACAGGTGTATTGGAAATACATCCCACCTCCCGAGCACTGGGCCAACTTTCTTGTCGAAGCCATGATGGCGGTGCTCGGCATCCTGGGCAGCCTGACGCTCGGCCTGAGCGCGTTCTTGGTGGTGAACACCATTTCTGCCCTGATGACTCAGCAGGTGCGGCAAATTGGGATGATGAAAGCGGTCGGGGCACGTCTCGGCCAGTTGATCGGGATGTATCTGCTCCTGGCTTTGGGCTTTGGCTTGCTGGCCACACTGGTCGCCATCCCGCTGTCGATCCTGGTCACTCAAGCTCTCACCAGCTTCATAGCTTCCCTCTTGAATTTTGAGCCAGACACTTTTAGTGTGCCGCTGCCCATGATTACCATCCAGGTGCTGATCGGGCTGCTGACGCCGTTGCTGGCAGCCTCTTACCCGGTGTTCGCCGGGACGCGCCTCACAGTGCGCGAGGCCGTTAGCTCCTATGGCCTGGGCAAAGGGCACTTTGGGCGAAACGTTATCGACCGCCTGGTGGAGAACGTGCGCGGCCTGCCACGCCCACTGCTGCTGTCGCTGCGCAACGTGTTTCGCCGCAAGGGGCGGCTGGCGCTTACCTTGGCTACCTTGACGCTGGGCGGCGCCGTCTTTATGGCCGTCGTTAGCGTCAAGTCTTCGATAGACCTGACCACTCAAGACTTGATGAACTATTACCAGGAAGACATAGCCGTGTATTTTAATGACGGCTATCGCGTCGAGCAAATCGAGCAAGAGGCCCTGGCTGTGCCGGGTGTGGCACGCCTGGAATGCCGAGCCGCCGTCGGCGCGCGCCGCGTGCGTCCGGACGGCAGCGAAAGCAACAGCATCAACCTGCACGCCTTGTCGCCCGCGTCTGACCTGCTTTGCCCAATCATGGTCGAGGGGCGCTGGCTGCTGCCGGAGGACGAGAATGCCATCGTCGTCGGCACGGACATGCTCAGGGAGGAGCCAGACCTCCACGTGGGCGACGAGATCGTGCTGACTATCCTGGGGAAGCAGAGGCCCTGGCGCGTGGTAGGCGCTTTCCTGGTCATTGGCAGCCCGGGCGGCTTGTCTGCCTACGTCAATTATCCCTACGCGACCCGCACCACGGGTGTTGTGGGGCGAGCCTGGAACGCTAGGATTGTTGCGGAGCGGCACGACCCAGCCTCCCAGGCGGCTATCGCCAAGGCGGTGGAAACGCGCTTCAAGCGCGCTGGCTTGCGGATCAGCGCGGTAGAGACCAAAGCTGCTGTACGCGGGCAAATCGACTCTCAAGTGAACATCCTGATCTATTTCTTGCTCGCAATGTCTGTGATCATCGCCGCCGTCGGCGGCCTGGGCCTGATGGGGACGATGGGCATCAACGTGTTGGAGCGAACGCGCGAGTTTGGCGTGATGCGCGCGGTAGGCGCCTCGAATGGCGCCGTGGGCTGGATCGTTGTGGTGGAAGGAATCCTGGTGGGCATGCTCAGTTGGGGGCTGGGGGCTATCCTGGCAGTGCCAATCAGCCGGGTGATGAGCGATGAGCTGGGGCAGGCTTTTTTCAACACACCTCTCAGGCACAGCTTTGCATCCAGCGGTGTGTTGATCTGGTTGGGCATCGTCGTCGTCCTGGCGGCGGCTGCCAGCCTGTGGCCAGCCTGGAACGCTGCGCGCCTGCCTGTGCGCGAAGTGCTGGCCTACGAGTAGGAAGTAGGGAGTAGGTTTGCGATTTGAGAGTGGACATTGTAGAAAATTGGATTATAATGAGCTTGCTGAAAGCCTAAAGCCGATGGATGGCGCAGAGGTGGCTTAGTTATTGAGGAGACGGTTATGTCCGAACGAAATCACAAGGCGAGCGAGGGCAACGGGGCGTACAAGCACGGCAACGAGCGCCTGATCGAGCTGCGCCAGGTCGTCAAAACCTTCGAGACCGCCGCTGGCAGCTTTACCGCTCTCAAGGGCATCAATTTGCAGGTGGACAGGGGTGACTTTGTCGCCGTCATCGGCAAGTCCGGCAGCGGCAAATCGACCTTGATCAATATGCTGACCGGCATCGACCGGCCCAGCTCAGGGGAAGTGTACGTAGGGGATGTAGCGGTTCACAAATTGAGCGAGGGCAAGATGGCCCAGTGGCGCGGGCGCAACGTGGGCATCGTGTTCCAATTTTTCCAACTGCTGCCCACCCTGTCGCTGGTCGAAAACGTGATGCTGCCCATGGATTTTTGCAACGTCTACCGGGCGCGCGAACGCAAGGAGCGCGCCATGCACCTGCTTGGCCTGGTTGACATGACCGATCAGGCCAACAAGCTGCCCTCGGCCGTCTCCGGCGGCCAGCAGCAGCGCGTGGCCATCGCACGCGCCCTGGCCACCGACCCGCCCATCGTCGTGGCCGACGAGCCGACCGGCAACCTCGACTCCAAGACGGCCGAGTCGGTCTTTGACTTGTTCGAAAACCTGGTGGAGCAGGGGAAAACGATCTTGATGGTGACCCACGATCAGGATCTGGCCAAGCGCGTCTTTCGCGCCGTCATCGTCTCCGACGGTGAGATCATCGACGAGTACCTGGCCAGGGCTTTCCCATCGTTGAACGACGAGCAACTGGTCCTGGCGACGCGCAGGCTCGCGCCGCAAAAATTCCGCCCCGGGGCTATGATCATCGAGCGGGGGCAGGTGGCCGACAGATTCTATATCATCACTAAGGGAGAGGCCGAGGTGGTGCTGCACGAACCCACCGGGGCCGAGATCGTGGTGGGTCACATGCAGGCCGGCCAGTATTTCGGTGAAATTGCCTTGCTGCGCGGCGGTGGGCGGACGGCCACCGTTCGGGCCGCGCCTGGCTCGCCGGTGGAGGTGCTCACGCTCGACCACCAGACGTTCAACACGCTGCTTGGCGAGTCCGAGGCTGTCAGGCAGGATTTGGTTCGCACCATGGACGAGCGTATCGAGCGAGCGATCTGAAGACGTATTGCGTATTCCGTATTGCGTATTGCGCGCTTCGTACAGAATACGCAATACGGAATAATTTTGGAGGAAGCTATGAAAAAGTTTCTTTTGGGAATGACCGTGCTGGCGATAATCGTCTTGAGCGCTTGCAGCTCGATCGGGGGAACGCCTACGCCTCAGCCAACGCCCGACACGGCGCCGGCCGCTCGGGCTAGCGACACGGTGGTTGCCGATGCGTGGGTGGTGCCGGTCAGGTGGGCGACGCTCAGCTTCGAGGTGGGTGGGCCGGTGTTGGCGGTGAAGGTCAAAGAGGGCGAGGGCGTGAAGGCCGGCGATGTGCTGGTGCAGCTCGACGATAGCGATGCAGCCTCGGCCGTCACGCGGGCTGAGGCCTCCGTGGCCCTGGCCCAGGCGCAACTGGCGCAGGCCAAGCTTGGCCCTCGGCCAGCCCAAATCACCGATGCCGAGTACGCTATCGAAGAGGCCAAGGCCGGGGTCGCCGCGGCCGAGGCGCAGTTGCTGCAACTGCAAACCGCCGTGCGAGCGGGCGACATCGCCGCGGCCGAGGCCGCCGTGGCCCAGGCTGGCGTGGCCCTCAAGATTGCCCAAGATCGTTTCGATCAGGCCAAGACGAACAGCGAGGAGCGCGACGCGGCCGACGCATTGGCTATCGCCAAGCAAGATTATACGGCGGCCCAAAAGCGCCTGACCCAACTGAGAGGGGGACCTACCAAGAGCGAGTTGGAGGCCGCGCAAGCCAACATCGCCGTTGCCCAGGCTCAGCAGGCTCAGGCCGAAGCCAACCTCAAGGTGGTCAAAACTGGCCCAACCCAGGAACAAATCGCCGTGGCCGAGGCGGGCCTCAAGCAGGCCCAGGCAGCGCTAGAGACCGCCAAGGCGCAATTATCCAAGCTGCAACTGCGCGCGCCTTTCGATGGTGTGGTCGTGTCCTTGAATATCAAGACCGGCGAAATGGTCGCGCCAGGAGTTCCTCTCGTCTGGTTGGCGGACCTCTCGGCCTGGCAAATCGAAACCGACGACCTGACCGAGCTGAGCGTCGTCCGCGTGCACGAGGGCGATCCGGTTCACATCCGCTTTGACGCGATCCCGGATCTCGAGCTGGCCGGGCGGGTCGTCCGCATCAAGGCCCTGGGTGAGGATAAGCGGGGCGACATCACCTATACGGTCATTATCCAGCCCGGGCAGCACGACGCGCGGCTGCGCTGGAATATGACGGCGTCGGTGACGATTGGGGAGTGAGGGATAAAACGTAAAACGTAATGCGTAAAACGTAATGCGTTTTGGAGGTTCACTATGAAAAAAGCAGTTTTTGGAACGATGGTTATCTTGCTCATCGCCGCCAGCGCGTGTTCCTCTGGAGGGACAGGTGGAGGCCCGCAGCCAACAGCGGACGTGCTGCCGCCGGTCAAGGCGAGCACCCAGGTGGAGGCTGAGGCTGTGGTGGTGCCGGTGAACTGGGCCTCGCTCAGCTTTCAGATGGGTGGATTGGTGACAGCCGTGGAGGTACGGGAGGGCGACACCGTCCAGGCGGGTGACGTGCTGGCGCAGGTGGATGATTCGACTGTCAGGCTGGCCATCGCGGAGGCTGAAGCGGCGCTGGCCTCCGCCCAGGCCCAATTGGCCCAGGTCAAGGCAGGGGCGCAGCCGACCCAGTTGGCACTGGCCGAGCAGGCGATCCGGGTGGCCGAAGCGGCCCAAGCTGCTGCCGAGGCCCAATTAGTCCAGTTACAGGCGGGCGTGCGTTCGGCCGACATCGCCGCCGCCGAAGCCGAGTTGGTGAGGGCCGTCGATCAAGAGAAACAATTGCAGAAAAATTATGACGATCTCATCAAAGTGATCGAAGAGTACGGCGTGGGCGGCGGGCCGCCCGAAGAGCAGCTCCGCGCGGCCCTGGCAGCCGCCAAAGTGGGCACAGTGGCTGCCCAGAAACGCCTCAACCAGGTCAAGGCCGGCCCCACCAAGGGCCAGTTGGACGCGGCCCAGGCCAACATCGCGGCCGCCACGGCACGCGTGGCACGCGCCAAGGCCCAACTCGACTTGCTCAAGGCCGGGCCGAGGCCCGAAGACATCGCGGTGGCCGAGGCCGGCGTCCAGTTGGCCGAGTTGGCTGTGACGACGGCCCAGGCCCAACTGCCCAAGCTGCAAGTGGTGGCACCTTTCGACGGGGTCGTCGTCTCGCTGGACGTGAAGGAGGGTGAATTCGCCTCGCCGGGAGTGCCTGTCGTGCGCCTGGCTGATCTGTCGGCCTGGCAAATCGAGACCGACGACCTGACCGAATTGAACATCGTCAGCGTGCAGGAGGGCAGCCCGGCCGTCGTCACCTTCGACGCGATCCCTGACCTCGAACTGGCCGGGCACGTCGGGCGCATCAAGGCCTTGGGAGAAAACAAGCGGGGCGACATCGTCTACACCGTCATCGTCCAGCCTGACCAGCACGAGGCGCGCCTGCGTTGGAACATGACGGCGGTGGTGGCCATCGAACCAAAATAGTCCGGCGTGTAAATTCGAGTAGGGGCAGACCTGTGTGTCTGCCCCTACCCATTTAACCAAACCTTTCCGCCAGGACATCCGCCAACGTCGGTTGGCCGATCTCTTGCAGCTCGTAGCGCACCCGCTGCAGCGGGCGATTGATGGTCACCACGCGGCTCAAATCGATCGGCGTGGCGGCCAGCACCAAGTCACACGGCGCGTCATTGATCGTGGCCTCCAGGTCCTTCATTTGCTGCTTGCTGTAGCCCATTGCCGGCAGCAGTGGCCCTGGATGGGGATATTTTTTAAAAGTCTCGGCGATGCTGCCCACGGCGTACGGGCGTGGGTCGATCAGCTCGGCTGCCCCAAAGCGGCGGGCCGCCACCACACCGGCGCCATAAGCCATCTCGCCGTGGGTCAGGGTCGGCCCGTCTTCGATGACCAACACGCTCTTGCCGCGGATGGCGGCCGGGTCGTCCACAAAGATCGGGCTGGCCGCTTCGATCACCACCGCCTTGGGGTTGGCCGCCATGATGTTTTGGTATAGGATAGAAATCTTGCTCATGTCGGCCGTGTCAACCTTGTTGATCACAATCACGTCGGCAATGCGCAGGTTGGTTTCGCCGGGGTGGTAGGTCAGCTCGTGGCCGGCGCGGTGCGGGTCGACCACGGTGATATACAGATCGGATCGGTAGAAGGACAAGTCGTTGTTGCCGCCGTCCCACACGATGACGTCGGCCTCCTGCTCGGCCTGGTGTAGGATGGCTTCATAGTCCACGCCGGCGTAGATGATGGCGCCCAGCTCGATGTGCGGCTCGTACTCTTCGCGCTCTTCGATGGTGCAGTCGTATTTTTGCAGGTCCTCATAGTCGGCAAAGCGCTGCACGGCCTGCTTGGCCAGGTCGCCGTAAGGCATGGGATGGCGGATTGAGACGACTCGCTTGCCCATGGCGCGCAAGGTCCTGACCACGGCGCGTGTGGTCTGGCTCTTGCCGGCGCCGGTCCGCACGGCGCACACCGAGATCAGCGGCTTGGAGGCCTTGACCATCGTCGTCTGGGGACCCATCAGCCGAAAGTCGGCCCCGGCCGCCAACACTGTGCTGGCTTTGTGCATCACGTATTCGTGCGACACGTCGCTGTAGGCAAAGACAACCTGGTCAATGGCGTGTTTCTGGATGAGTTTGACCAGCTCGGACTCGGCGAAAATGGGGATGCCTTCCGGGTACAGCTCTCCGGCCAGCTCCGGCGGGTAGCGGCGGGATTCGATGTTGGGGATTTGGGTGGCGGTGAAAGCCACCACCTGGTAGCGCTTGTTGGCGCGGAAATACACGTTGAAATTGTGAAAGTCGCGCCCGGCGGCGCCCATGATCAGCACGCGTGTTGGGGACATTTTTGCCTCCTGTTCCGACAATAAACCACGAAGGACACAGCGGCGATGACGCCGACGGACACCAAGAAGAAATCCTTTGTGCTCTTTGTGTCCTTGGTGGTAGCGCTTTTCATTCTTACGCCAGGGCAGCCAAGGCCACACTGATAAAGTACAAAGCGATCAACGGCGCCATGACCAAGGCCATGTTGAACGGGTCGACCGTGGGAGTGATGGCGGCTGCAATCACGGCAATGACGATGACGGCATAACGCCACGAGTGGAGCAGCATACGAGCGTTGACGATGTGCAGCTTGGCCAGGAAAAAGATGATCAGAGGCATCTCGAAGCTGACACCGATCCAGAACAACATCGAGGTGATAAAGGGGATGTACAGCTCAGAAGTCCACTCGGTTTCAAAGATTCCGGGCGAAAAGCTGGACAGGAAGTTGATGGCGGCCGGGGCCATCAAGAACCACGCAAAGGTCATGCCGATCAGGAACAGTCCGGAAGCGGCCGGGATCAGGATGTAGACGTAACGGCGCTCGTGCGGCAAAAGCCCGGGCGTGATAAAGCCCCACAATTGCCACAAGATGTAGGGCATGGCCAGGGCAGCCCCGCTCATGACGGCCACGCGCAGGTAAATCGACACGCTCTCGGTGGGGCCGATGACCTTGAGCGCGTGGCCATAGGGGCGGATCAGCACCCTCAAAAGCGGCTCGGTAAAGAGCAAGCTGATGCCGGCGCCGATAACCAGGCCGATAAAGATGCGGATCAGGCGAGTGCGCAGCTCTCTCAAGTGATCAAAGAATGACATGCCATTGGCCGCCTCGGTTTCCGGCTCGCCATTTTCCACCGGTGCACTAGTTCCCATCGGTGGACTAGTTTCCACCGGTGCGCCATTTCCTGATGGCACACCAGTTTCCACTGGTGCAGCATTTTCCACTGGCGCATTGTCAATCGTCATGGGTGTTCCTGTCCGCTTGGTGAATCATCGTTTCGTAGAGGTTGTTCGCGAACCGTTCCTACTGTCTCGTCGCGGGCGGCGCGCAGCTCATCGCGGGCGGCGCGCAGCTCGTCGCGGGTGACCTGCAGTTCGTCCCGGGCAGCGTGCAGCTCTTGGGTGGCAGCGATCAGCTCGAGGCGCAACTGCTCAGGCGAGGCCGGCGACGCTTGTTCGGTTTTGGCTGGCTCAGGCTCTTGTGTGGTCTGCGTTGGGACGTGTGCGATGGGCGGCTGGTCTGGCGGCGCTTCAGGCTGGGTGCTCGCCGTGCTTTGTAACTCTGTCGCCGCGTCGCGCATGGAGGCGTCGATCTGGCCGGATAATTCACGCGTGGCGGTCTTGAACTCGTCCCTGGCGGCCTGCAATTCGTTTCGCACAGAGAGCAGCTCGTTTTGAATGGCCTCCAGTTCCAGTTGATCGCTGCCCAATTCTTCTTTCACCTGGTTGAGATACTTGCTCGTCTGGCGGCGCAACTGGGCGAGCCATACACCTAGCCGGTGGGCGACGACGGGGAGGCGGTCAGGCCCGAGCACGATAAAGGCGATCACAAGGATCAGGGTCAGCTCAATGGGGCCGATGCCAAAGATTTCCATAGCGCCAAAGCCTACACTTGTCCCGGAACGCGGCCGGACTCGTGCTCGACCAGAGTGCCCAGAACGCCGTTGATGAAACGGGCTGAGCTTTCAGAGCCGAACAACTTGGAAAGCTCGACGGCTTCGTTGATGGCGACCTTGAGGGGGGAGCACTGGCCAGGCCCCAATTCATAGATGGCGATCCGTAGGATGTTGCGGTCGACCACGGCCATCTGATCCAACGGCCACTCTGGGGCATAGCGCCGTATCATGTCGTCGAGCGCGGTCAGGTGTTCGATCACCCCCTCGACCAACTTGCGCGCGAAGTCCTCCCCGGTCGATGGGAGCGGGTCCTCACTCAGCCGGTGAGCCAAGACCGTTGCAGGCGGATGAGTGGTGCTATCCACTTCGTATAGAACTTGTAACGCGACCATGCGCGCGTGGCGGCGTGCTTTCACAGGGGGTGACCTACGTTCATAGCTTGGCTTCACGCCGGCAAAGTGGGAAAGTCCACTTCTTCGACGTGAATATTGATGGCTGACACATCCATGCCGACCATGTCTCGAATGGCGCGCGCGACTTGATCTTGGACGGTGCGGGCAATGTCGCGCAGGCTTCGCCCGGCTTCGATGGCGATATATACATCCACATGGACCGCATTGTCCTCGACGGCGATCTGTACGCCTTCGGCTGAAATGCGGCGCAGCAGCTTGCGCGCACGACTGGGCGCCATCCGTGTCACGCCCGGCACCGACAGCGTGGTCAGGCGGGCAATGGTTATCAGCACGTCTGGATCGATCGTCACGCGGCCATTGAGCTCGCTCATATGTGTTCCTATTGCATGACCATGCCGCCATCCACCGACAAGACCTGGCCGGTGATGAAGGCGGCATCGTCCGAAGCCAGGAAAGCCACGGCACGGGCGACATCCTGGGGTGTGCCAGTGCGTCCCAGCGGCGTGGCCTTGATGGCCGCGTCCTTGATGTCCTGCGGCAGCACATCGGTCAGGACGGTCGTGATGAAACCTGGCGCCACGGCGTTTACGGTGATGTTGCGTGAGCCGAGTTCCTTGGCCAGCGTTTTGGTCAGGCCGATCAGGCCGGCCTTGGAGGCCGAATAGTTGGCTTGGCCGGCGTTGCCGGCCAGGCCAACGACCGAGCTGATGTTGACGATGCGCCCGAAGCGTTGTTTCATCATGGGGCGCGCCGCGGCCTTGCAGCAGTTGAACGCGCCTTTGAGATTGATGGTGAGCACCGCGTCCCAGTCCTCGTCGCTGATGCGCATCAACAAGTTGTCGCGTGTTATGCCGGCGTTGTTGACCAGGACGTCCACCCGCCCGAATTGGGCGATCGCAAAGTCGATCAGCTCTTTGGCGCTCTGGCTGTCAGCCACGTTGACGCGGCAACTGCTGGTCTGTTGGCCACTGGCGGCCGCGATCTCGGCCGCCGCCAGCTTGGCCTCCTCTTCGAGCAGGTCGCCGATGACCACGTTCGCGCCGCGTTGGGCCAAGAGCTCGGCGATGGCGCGCCCAATCCCGCGCGCTCCCCCTGTGATGACAGCGATTTTACCTTCAAGTTGCATCGTGTTTTCTCCCTTTATCGTTACGCACTGCGTAACACGTTACAAACCCGGTATGTGACGTCGTAGTGTGTTATAGTTTTCCATGCCCTTGCCTGTGCCGAGCGCCACGCAGGCCATCGGTGCATCGGCCACATAAACCGGCACGCCGGTTTCCTTGGTGAGCATTTCGTCCAGCTTGCGCAGCAGCGCCCCGCCGCCTACCAGCACCATGCCCCGGTCGATGATGTCCGAGGCCAACTCGGGGGGGGTCTTTTCCAGCACGGATTTGACCACGCCGACGACAGCGCTCAGAGGCTCTGTCAACGCCTCGGTCACCTCATCCGAGCTCACGCTGATCGTGCGCGGCAGGCCGGTGACCTGGTCACGGCCTTGCACTTCCATCTCCAGCGTTTCGTCCAGCGGCACGGCCGCGCCGATTTTAATCTTGATCTGCTCGGCGGTCAGCTCGCCGATGGCCATGTTGTATTTGCGTCGTATGTAGGCGATGATGGATTCGTCAAAACGCACGCCGCCCACCCGCACCGAGTTGGCGACGACGATGTTGTTCATGGCAATCACAGCCGCCTCGGTCGTGCCGCCGCCCATATCGACCACCATGTTGCCGCTGGGTGTGCCGGTGGGCAGGCCAGCGCCAATGGCCGCCGCGATGGGTTCCCACAACAGGTGAGCCGAGCGCGCGCCGGCGGCGATGGCCGCTTCGTGCACGGCGCGGCGTTCCACGCCGGTCACGCCATACGGCACGCTGATCATCACGCGCGGCTTGAACAGGCGCAGGCTGCCGCTGGCCTTGTCGATAAAATAGCGCAGCATGGCCTCGGTCACGACGTAATCGGCGATGACGCCGCCACGCAGGGGGCGTAAGACCTCGATCACGTCCGGTGAGCGGCCATACATGGCTTTGGCTTCTTCACCCACGGCCACGATTTTGTTTTCAGCGGCCGATATCGCTACGACGGAGGATTCTTGCAGGACAATGCCCCGTCCGCTGACGTACACCAGGATATTGACGGTGCCCAGATCGATCCCAAGTAATTTTTCAAACACTAACGGCTTACTCCATGCCCCGATGGCTTTCTCGATGTCGCCTGGCTACCTTCAAGCGAATCAGTGAGCGGCGAATGGCCGCTTCGGCCTGCTCGTGGTCCGCTTGCCCCTCGAAGCTGTGTTTCATCAGCTCCTCGGCGCGTTGGCGGGCGTCTTCGGCCCGCGCGATGTCGATCTCGTCGGCTTGCTCAGCCACATCGGCCAGCACCGTCACCCGGTCCGGCAGCACTTCCATGAAGCCGCCGTGGATGGCGAAAAACTCTTCCGCCCCATCCTCACACCGTATTTGCATCACGCCTTCGTCCAGGGCGGTGATGAGCGGCGCGTGCTTGGGCAGGATGCCGAGTTGACCTTCCACGCCGGGGGCCAGTACCAATTGGACGTTCTCGGCCTGGTAGATCAGTTTTTCTTGAGTGACGACTTCACAACGCATCGTGCTCATAGTACCCACTCTTGCAGATTGTACTTCAATCGAGCCATTTTGACAAGAATTTGAGCTTGCGCAACCTTACAGATAAACTTGCAGCCTGACAAGACCCAATTGAACTTCATCCTTGTCGCAGAGCGGGTAGGGCAGGTAGGGGGTCAGCCGTTGGCCGTTGAGAAACGTGCCATTGGCGCTGCCCAGGTCTTCGACCACGAGCTGTCCGCGCTGCTTGTAAATGCGAGCATGCCGGCGCGAGACGCCGCCCTCGAACCCGCCATCAGGCGTCAGGTCGATGTCAGGAAAGATGTCTCGCGTCGCATCCGCCCGTCCCAGGATGTACTCGTCGCGGCTGGGTGGCGAGAGTTGGCGGGCGCTCGATTTAATGAGGATGGTCAAAGCCGATGGCGCTTCTGCCTCGGCCGAGCCAACGCTAGGCGCTCGCGGTTCTGCACTGGGCGCTGCCTTCTCCGGCGTCACCAAGGGCTTGGTGTGCAAAACGTCGCCGGACAACAAGGCGCCACACTGGCTGCAGAACAAGGTGCCATCTGGATGTTGATAAGCGCACGAACTACACTTGACCATATCACACGTCTCCTTTGGCTATGTCGAAAATAAATCACGAATGCCACGAACGCTTCGCGCACGAAAGGCGCGAAAGAACGTAGAACGTAGCTTGCGCTTTTAGCGTGACGTAATCCACCGTATAGGAATTGTCACGCTGCGAGCTACACGCTACAAGCCAGGGTTTCTTCTTTGTTCTTGAGCCCCTTGGTGCCCATAAGGCTGGCCTAAAGACTTGTAAGATTGTAACATAGAGCGCCAAGCCTGTCAAAAGATGGACTTGATGCGTGTGCCGCTTTTGGTCTGGGGGTTGAGCAGGACACGGCGAAGCAGGTCACGCTTCAGACCGGAGAAAATGTGCACACTCAGGCTGGGCTGCTGTTCGACCAGGGCCAACATGCGTTGGACCTTGTCAGCCATGCCACCGGTCACATCGGTGTCTGCCGAGGGGGCCAGGGTGGGCGCCACCCTGGCCAGGTTGTCCGGCGTGATGAGCGGCACAACGGTCTCACCCGTTGGCCAGTCGGCGTATACGCCAGGCGTGCTGCCGGCCAGCAGGATGCGCTTGGGCCTCAATTCGCCGCTCAGATAAGCAAAGATTTTTTCAGTCGAGATGATCGTCCCCCCCCAGCGACTGTCGAAGGCTACGTCGCCATACACCAGCGGGATCAGCCTCGCCCGCAGGGCGGCGTGGATGGCGCCGGTGTCCAAGTAGTTCAAGCGTTCACCCTCGCAGCGGGCCGAGGCCGAGGGTGGCAGGCTCAAGACTGGCAATCCCTCGCCGGCAAAGATGTCGGTCACGATTTGGTTGAGCTGGGCTGCTGCCGCCGCCACTTGAGCAAAGCCGGCCCACTCCTCGGCTGAGTGGACACCTCGTTGTGTGCCGTACCTGGCGGCCACCATGTGCCCAAAGGAACCGCTGCCGTGTCCCATAACCAGGCGCAGGCCAGGTTGCTGAGCCAACGCAGCCCGTATCTCACTGGCCAGGCGGCGGATGGTTCGCAGACGGGCGGAGCGTTTGCGCTGCTTGTCCGTGAGCAGCGAACCGCCGAGTTTGAGAAAAATGAGTTCACCCATAGGATTCCATGCCTGTGATGATGACGTTTTTCGCGCCGGCTTCCAGCCAGGCTTCCTTGACGCGCTTGTGCAGCTTGGGATCATCCGGTGGCATTAGGGCGATCGCGTTGCCGCCGCGCCCGCCGCCCGAGAGCTTGGCGCCCAACGCCCCGGCGTGGCGGGCGACTGCGACCAGGCTGTCGAGCGCGGCGCACGAGACGCCTAGTTCTTGCAGCAAGGCGTGGTTGCTATCCATGAACGCCCCCAGAGCGTTGAGATCACCCCGCTCGATAGCGCTTCGCGCCATTCGCACAGTCGAGCCCATGTGCCGGAACTGCCGTTCGTAGCGTTCGGGATCGGCTTGCCAGGCTGCCCGCACCTCGCCCACGGCGAGGTGTGTGGGGCTGGGGATGCCTGTGTCGCCTATGGCGAGGCTGAATGGCCGGCCGATCAGGAATGTTTCGATGGGCTGGCCCTTGACAAAATAGACTGGCCGAGCATACACGACCACGCTGTTGTCGATACCGCTGGGTGTGCCGTGATACAATTTTTCCACCTCGAAGACCAACGCCGACACGGCTTCGTCGTCAAGTGCATGGCCCAGGTGCGCGGCCAGGGCGCGCACCAACGCAGTCGACACGGCCGCGCCTGAGCCCAAGCCGCCAGCGATGGGGATTGTGGAGTGGATCGTTATGGTCACGTCAGGCTCGGTGGCTTGCACGTGGGCCAGTGTCCCGCGCACAGCCGCCGCCAGCGGCTCGTCGCCAGCGGCCTGGGCCAGGCGGAGCGTACGGCCCATATCCGTGGCTCGAATGGTGCAGCCAGATCCACGCGGCGCAAGCCTCACGCGTGCCTCAGCCCGCGCTTGCGTCACCGGCGCGGCGAGGGCCGGCTGGCCGTATACGACGGCATGTTCACCCAGCAAAATGATCTTGCCGGGCGCGGAGCTTGCGATCATAGTACATATTCCGAAAACAGGTGGTAGGGGCGGGGGAACCCCGCCCCTACTGGGCGGCCTTCTTGATGATCGCCACCAGCCGGTTGGGCTGCTCACGCCAGCGGACGCGTTGGTCAGGGTTGCGCACGAGCATCGACAGCGTGGTGGTCAGCATCTCGTTGGCTGGCGTGGGCACTCCCGCCTCCTTGCCGGCGCGCGCGACTGCCCCATTCAAGTCCTCGATCTCTGAGCGCCCCGTCTCGCGTCTCATCTCGATCAGCAGCGAGGGCAGTTTTTCACGCCGGCCGCGCACAACCTGCCAGCGCAGCACTGGCCGCAGGATGGTTGGCGGCAGATAACGCACGGACCAAGCCAACAGGCGCGCCGGGTAGCCGGGCAGGTCGATCGGGTAGATCCCCTTGGCTTTCATCACCGCCAACGCTTCGCGCAGCGCAGCGATTTCTACGTCCACCAGGCCGGGGTGGTGAAACACCTGAGTGCTGCTCATATCCAGGATGGCCGCGCTGGCATTGCCGATGATGTTCAGCAACAGTTTGGACCACTTGAGCGCCTGGGCATCCTCAGCGGTGTAGGTATGGATGCCAGCTGCGTTGAACGCGTCGACCAGAGAATCGACGCTCTGCGGTGTCAGCGGCGCGATCACGACCCCACCGCGTTTTTTCTCCGAGCGCACCGTGCCCAGGCGCGGTGTGCTCACCGGGTGGGTGATGGTGCCGGCCAGCACCTTGGGCGCGCCAAAGGCTTCGGCCAGATTGCTTTCGTTCGAGATGCCGTTTTGCAGCGATAGCAGGCGAGAAAATTGCGCGTCGTAAGGCTTTAGCTCTTCGATGGCTTGCGCGGTGTCGTAGCCCTTGACGGTGAACAAGACGAGATCGGTGCTGCCGCTGCCAAACGCCTCGGCCAGGTCGACCGTCGCGTGCACCTTGGCCACCTGTTCACTGCCAGGCTCGATCACGCGCAGCCCTTCCCCGGTCTGGATAGCCTCGACGAGCGCGGGGCGGTCGACCATGGTCACGGTGTGCCCGTCCATGGCCAGCTTGCCCCCCACGTACCCGCCAATCGCGCCCGCGCCAATCACTACAATTCGCATGTCTTTTCCGTTCCCGGTTGACCATCCACACTTAATTGTCCATTGACAACTCATCCGAATTTTACCACAGTCCGCACAGACAGCAACCCCCAGCCAGCCTGGGCGGGATTGACAAGCCGGGCAAAGCATGTTACAAATTGCTTAGGATGTGAGGTTTTCGACCAGGGGCAAATCATATATGACCGACGCGGCTCCTTTTGACAATCCTGAGCACGACTTTGCTCATCCCAGCGAAGCGGAATTTGCCTGTGTGCTTGACTATTACGGCGTTCCGTGGAGGTACGAGGCGACCACTTTTCCCCTGGCGTGGGACGAGGCGGGCAACGTCACCGAAGCGTTTACGCCCGATTTCTACTTGCCGGACCAGGGACTGTACGTTGAATTGACGACAACACGCCAAGCCCTCATCACCAAAAAGCACCGCAAGCTGCGCCGGCTGCGCGAGCTATACCCGGACATTGAGATCAAGTTGATGAACCGGAACGATTTGCACATGCTGTTTGCCAAGTATGGCATGCCGATTCCTCATGGTGTACCCAGCTCTGTTGTGATTGGTAACGATGGAACAAACGACGAATCAAATGGCTAATGATTGGCTTGTGCCGCTAGGGCCGGTGCTGTTCACCACCGAGCAGATTCAAGCCCGTGTGAGCGAGTTAGGAGAAGCGATTCGACGCGACTATGCTGGCCAGGACCTGATGGTGGTTGGTGTGCTGCGCGGCGTGCTGTTTTTCATGGCCGACCTGGTGCGTGCCGTTTGTGCGCCGCTGTCGATGGATCTTATCGCCATTTCGCGTTACGGGCCGACCGCCCAAACGCGCGGCACGGTGCGCCTGATCAAGGATCTGGAAGAGTCGCTCGATGGGAAACACGTTTTGTTCGTCGAAGACATTGTCGACACCGGCCTGACCTTGGGATATCTGCTGCGCACCATGCGCACGCGTAACCCAGCCTCGCTCCGGGTATGCGTGTTGTTCGACCGCCCCCGCCGCCGCTTGATCGATACCGACATCGCCTATATCGGTTTTGAAGCGCCGGAGCATTACATCGTTGGTTATGGGCTTGATTATAAGGACCGCTACCGGAATTTGCCCTACGTAGCAGCTTTTAACCCGCCCATGTAAGGCTTGGCCAGAAACCGAGTTTTTTCCTTCCCCGCGCGTGTCCGGCGCGACGCGCCGGCGGGCCGCTGGGCGCGCTTGGGGATGCAAGGCAGAAAACTCGGTCTCTAGCAGGCTGTCGGAGAGAGCGATTGTCTACCTTCCCGAAAGCTCCGAGCTTTCGGGAAGGTAAGCGCGACATGTCGTCTCTCCG
>JAFGFO010000427.1 GCA_016931085.1 Thermoflexales bacterium | reverse complement strand
CTTTTTCCTGGGCGCGGCCGCCAACCCCTTTGGCGACCCCTTCGACTTTCGCCCCTACCGGCTGGGCAAAAAGATCAAGGCTGGGGCTGACTTTATCCAGACTCAATTGATCTATAACGTGCCGCGTTTCCGCGAGTATATGCGGCGCTGCGGTGACATGGGCCTGCTGGACAAGATATACATCCTGGCCGGCGTCGGCCCGGTCAAGAGTCCCGGCATGGCCAAGTACATGCGCGACCAGGTGCCCGGCATGGACGTGCCTGACGAGGTCGTCGAGCGCATGGAGGCCGCGGGCTCCGGGATCGAGGACAAGAAAGAAAGGAGCAAAGCCTGGCGGGCGGCCGGCATCGAGTTGTGCGTGGAGCTGATCCAGCAAATGCGCGAGATCCCCGGCGTGGCCGGCGTGCACATCATGGCCGTCGAGTGGGAAGAGGCGGTCAAGCCTATCGTCGAAAAGGCCGGCTTGCTGCCGAGGCCGGTCGTGGATGGTGGGGAGTAGGGAGTAAGGAGTAGGGCGTAGGAAGTAGGGAGAAGAAGAATGAACAAGATGACCGAGACGAATCTGCACGAGGCGTTCGCCGGCGAGAGCCAGGCGAACATGAAATATCTCAACTTTGCCCAGCGGGCTGAAAAAGACGGCTTCCCCAACGTGGCGCGCCTGTTCCGGGCGGCCGCCTACGCCGAGCAAATCCACGCCTCCAATCACCTGCGGACGCTGAACGGCATCCAGACGACGAGCGAGAACCTGGCGGCCGGCATCGCCGGCGAGACCTTCGAAGTGGAACAGATGTACCCGGCTTATATCGCCGTGGCCGAGGCACAGGGCGAGAAAAGGGCATTGCGCATGATGGCCTGGGCGTTGGAGGCTGAAAAGGTTCACGCCGAGATGTACGGCCAGGCCAAGCAGTCCGTCGACGCCGGCAGCGATGCCAACATCCCGGACATCTGGGTCTGCAGCCTGTGTGGCTTTACCGTGGAAGGCGAGGCGCCCGACGTGTGCCCGGTGTGCGGCGCCAAGCACGACAAGTTTGTCAAGTTCTGATCCACGAATCTACGCGAATCCGCGCGAATCACAAAAATTGGCGCACACGGCCATTCCACTGCGCGTGCCACCAGCGGCTCAGGCAGATGCTGGAACAAGGCGTGTAGCAGAAACAGATGGAGAGATCGGATAGAGATAGAGAGGGCACGCGAAGCGGAGATAGCGATTTGTATGGGGGTGTCTTGTGAGCCAATTACTTTCCACCAAGCTGGCCAAGCTCGTCGAGGACGAGACTGGGCAAAACGCCTACCTGTGTTACCAATGCGTCAAGTGCACCAGCGGCTGCCCGCTGGCCGAGCACTTTGACCTGGAACCCAACCAGGTCCTGCGCATGGTGCAGTTGGGCGACGAGAGCGTGCTGGAATGCAAGACCATCTGGACCTGCGCCGCCTGCATGACGTGCTCCACGCGCTGTCCGCAGGGGCTGGACATCCCGGCCATCATGGACACCCTGCGCATCGAGGCGCGCAAGCGGGGCATCAAGCCGGCCGTGCAGGACGCCGCCACCTTCGACGACATCTTTGTGCGCGACATCAAGTGCGCTGGGCGTATGTACGAGCCAGCGCTGCTGGGCGAGCGCAATCTGCGCTTTGGCCGGCTGATGCAAGACATGGACATGGGCTTGCCCCTGTTGGCCAAAGGCAAGCTCAACCTGATACCCTCGATCATCATGTCACCGCTCAAGGTCCCCGATCATGTCAAGCAGATCGAGCCGGCCGAAAACCGGATTGCCTATTATCCCGGCTGTTCGCTTCACTCGATCGGCGCCGAGTTTAACGTTTCGACCCAGGCGGTATGCCGGGAACTGGGCCTGGAGTTGATCGAGCCAGAGGGTTGGGTGTGCTGCGGCAGCTCGCCGGCGCACCACAGCGATCACACCCTGGCGGCGGCTTTCCCGCTCAAGAATTTGTCGCTGATCGAGAAAAGCGGCCTGCACGAAGTGACCGCCCCGTGCAGCGCGTGCTACAGCCGCTTCAAGGCCGCCTCGCACGAGGTGGCCCGCGACCCACGCCTGGCCGACGCGGTCGAGCGGGCCATTGGCTACCGCTACCAGGGCAGCGTGAGCGTGCAGCACATCTTGGACACCATCGTGTCCAAGATCGGGTTGGACAAAATCGCCGCGCGCGTGCGGCGACCGCTGGAGGGGCTGCGCGTGGCGTGCTACTATGGCTGCTACTACAGCCGCCCGCCGGCTCTCACCGGCGCGGAGCATCACGAGTACCCGATGACGATGGATCACCTGGTGCGCGTCCTGGGCGGTGAGCCGCTCGACTGGGACGGCAAGACCAGTTGCTGCGGCGGCAGCCTGGTCTTTTCGCAAGTCGAGCCGGGGCTTGAGATGGCCCGCAAGGTGCTCGAGGATGCCCGCGCTCACGGCGCCGACGTCATCGCCTGCATCTGCCCGCTGTGCCAGCCCAACCTGGACGCGCGCCAGGTGCAGATCAAGCAGATGGATTTTCAAATGCCTGCCCTGTACGTCACCCAGTTGATGGCCCTGGCTTTTGGCCTGGACGAAAAGGCCATGCTGCTGGGCAAGGCCATGGTCGACCCGCGCCCCATGCTGCAGGCCAAGGGCCTATTGGGCTGAGATACACTTGGTACCAAGCATGAAAATTTTTACCGCAAAGGCGCGAAGAACGCCAAGTATTTTGATTTCTTTGCGCCCTGCCTGTGTCCGCCGCGGAGCGGCGGCGGGCCGCAGGGCGTAGCGTCTTGGTTATTTTCGAAATAGCAAAAAGGAGGTTCACGATGACAGAGCGCGCCAAAGTCACGCTGGGCACCTTGTTCGACAGGATGGCCAAAGGCATCCCCATCACGATGCTAACCTGCTACGATTATCCCACTGCCGATTTGATGGAAAAGGCTGGCATCGACATGATACTGGTGGGCGACAGCCTGGGGATGACGATCCTGGGCTACGACAGCACACTGCCGGTGACGCTGGACATGATGATCCCCCACGTCCAGGCCGTGCGACGTGGCAGCCCCAAGTGCTGGCTGATCGCCGACATGCCCTACATGAGCTACCAGCCCTCGGTGGAGACGGCCATCCGCTGCGCCGGGCGCTACATGGCCGAAACGGGCAGCGACGCCGTCAAGTTGGAGGGTGGAGCAGAGATGGCTGACCGGATCGAGGCCACCGTCAAGTGCGGCATCCCGGTGATGGGCCACCTGGGTCTGACGCCGCAAAGCGCCAGCATGCTGGGCGGCTTCCGCGTCCAGGGCAAGAGCGCCGCCCAGGCCAAAAAGATCGTCGACGACGCCAAGGCCATCGAAGAGGCCGGCTGTTTCAGCATCCTGCTGGAAATGGTGCCCGACCGCGTCTGCCAGGTCATCACCGAGCGCGCCAAGGTGCCCATCATTAGCCTGGGATCCGGCCCGCACGCGCACGGCCAGTTATTGATTTACCACGACATGTTCGGCCTGTATCCCAAGTTCAAGCCCAAAATGGCCAAGCTTTACGGCGACGCCGGGCAGGTGATCCTCGACGGCTTGAAGCAGTACGCCGGCGAGGTGACAGGCCGGCAGTTCCCCCAGCCCGAAAACTGTTTTGGCATGAAGGACGAGGAGTTTGCGGAGCTGGAAAAGTTGTTGGGAAAGTAGGGAGTAGGAAGTAGGGAGTAAGGAGTAAGAACAAGATGGCCAAGGATTTACGCAAGCGGCTCAAGATTTCCCGCCAGAACCTGGCGGCGATCAACGAGGTCTTGCTCGAAGCCGGCACCCCGCTGGTCGACGACATCCTGGAGCTCGTGGCCAAATACGGCACGGTCAAGGAGATCAACCGCAAGGCCAGGCGAGCGCGCAAGCTCCCCAACTTGATGGCCCGCCTCAAGGCCATCGACTCGCCCTACGTGGCGGAGCTGGAGTGGCTGATCGAGCAGCGCGACAAGGGCGCGTTCATCAGCATGGGTGACTATCGCCGCAAGGTGTTGGGCAAGCGAGCCGGCAAGGTCCGCTTCAAGCCGTCTTACGCCGTGACCCTGGAGATCAGCGCCTTTCAGTATTTCCCTTGGATCATCACCCAGGCCAAACAGGCCATCGCCAACGGCGAGCTGATGCCGGGGCGCTTTATCCGCGTGCGCAGGATGAAAGAATCCGAAGCCGACCAGGGCGACCTGATGGCCGGCATGGCCGCCATGCAGATCGTCGGCGCCTCGTACGTCGATACTCTGGACACCAAGGGCACCGACGGCTCCAACATCCACCTGGGCGGGCCGGACACGATCACGGGCTACTTTGGCGGCATCGGCCAGCCCAACGAGCACGCGCTGGCCTGGCTGGACGAGTTCTTGTATTACTACACCGAGTACGGCATCTACCAGGTGCTCAACATCAACGCCGGCACGGTGCTGATCGGCTACCTGATCCACCGCCTGGGCATCGACAACGAGTTCAAGATCTCGGTCTACATGGGCAACGACAATCCCTACTGCGTGCTGTGGACGCTGATGATGGCCAAGCTCTTTGCCCGGCCCGACGGCACGACGCCGCTGATCGGCTTCAACCTGAGCAACTCGGTGAACAATGCCACCATCGAGCTGAGCGCGCTCGTGCGCAAAAAGCTGGGCTTTGAAGACGTGGTGCGCATCGAGCACCACATCACCGAGACCTACAAGCACATCGTGCGCCAGCCCTACAAGCGGCGCGCCGAGTTGGTCGAGCTGGCCAAGCGGGTCAAAAACATCTCGGCCAAGCACGAGGGCGGCGACCCCGAGGTCGAGGTCACGCGCGAGCACCCTTCGGACATTTTGGAGTACTTTTTGCCCAAGGCCGAGGTGGAAGCGCAGGGCTTGATGCCCGCCTTGGAGGCCAATTACATGGACAAGCACGCCGCGCTCAACGCCACCGCCCGCGCGCTGACGGAGAACGGCATCGCGGTCGTTGCGGCCACCAAGCTGCACGGCGAAAAGTGAGGCAGCTATGAAACTAGCCATTGCCGGCAAGGGCGGCGTAGGTAAGACGACGCTGGCCGCGTTGCTGGCCTACATCTACGCGGGGGAGGGACAACACGTGATCGCCATCGACGCCGACCCGGCCGCCAGCCTGGCCAACGCGTTGGGCTTGCCAGCGGAACTTGCGGCGCAGGCGCGGCCGATCGCCGAAATGGACGCCCTGATCGAGGAGCGCACCGGCGCCAAGCCCGGCACTGTCGGCGGTTTTTTCTCACTCACGCCGCGCGTGGACGACATCCCGCAGCGCTTTAGCGTGAGCCATCGCGGCGTGCGGCTGCTTCGCATGGGCAGCGTACGCGGCGGCGGGACCGGCTGCATCTGCCCGGAAAGCGCCATGCTCAAGGCACTGGTCAATCACCTGGTGCTGTACCAGGACGAGACGCTCATCATGGACATGGAAGCTGGCCTGGAGCACCTGGGGCGCGCCACGGCCGGGGCGGTCGATGCCTTCATCGCGGTGGCCGAGCCAGGCCGGCGCAGCCTGGACACGGCCCAGCGCATCCGGCAACTGGCGGCCGAAATCGGTGTCGAGACAGTGTACCTGGTGGGCAACAAGGTGCGCGACGCAAGCGAGGCGGAATTCATCCAGAACAACGCCGCCGGCCTGACCTTATTGGGCCACCTGCCGTTCGACCCGGCCGCCGGCGAGGCCGATCGGAGCGGCCAGGCCGTGTTTGACGCCGCTCCCAGCCTGGCCCAGGCCGCCGGCGAGATTGCCAGGCTGCTTTGAAAATAAATCACGACGCCTTGCGCACGAATAGTCGAATTTCACGAATGTCTTTGATCTATAGCCCAATTCGTGCCATTCGTCAATTCGTGAAATTCGTGATTAAAAGTTTTCGGCCTGGGTGAGGAGCGAGGCATTCGCGGCACGCCCCTCACGAGGGCAACTGCTTGACCACCAGCAGGGCCAAATCGTCAAACACCTTCTGCCGGCCGATAAACTGGTGAACGTCGCTCACCACGGCCTGCTTGATCTCCGCCGCGCTCTCGGCCCAATGCCGGCTGGTCACCTCGCACAAACGTTCCAACCCATAGAGCTGCCCGCTTTCGTCTTCGGCCTCGGTAATGCCGTCGGAGTACAGCACGACGCCATCGCCAGGCGCCAGCTCGATGGGGGCTTCGCGGACGAATGGGGCAATCCTGGCGATGAGGGCCAGCGGAAAGCCCAGATCCGTCGTATCTAGCAGCTCGATCTGCCCGCCTTTGCGGACGACGATCACCTGCTCGTGTTGGCCTATCAAGCGCATCTGCCCACGCTGGCTATCCGCCGAGAG
>JAFGFO010000426.1 GCA_016931085.1 Thermoflexales bacterium | reverse complement strand
GTGCGCTTCAACTATCGCATGAAAGCGCGGCTGGTCGTGCGCGCCCAGGCGCCGGCCTCCAGCGTGTACGACTATTACAACCCCGCCACGCGCGATACGCAGACGCCGGCGATGATCCAGGTGGTGGAATAGTCGATATCACAGATCGCGAGCCGCGTCTTGGGCTGAGCGCCCGTAGGTGTCCAACTGGTCCTCAAGCACGGCCGTGTAGGTATGCGCATACACCACGCGCGTCGTCTCGATGGACACGTGCCCCAGGTAAGCCTGCACGCTTTCCAGGGGCATGCCCTCGTTGAGCAACTGGGTCGCCCGGTAGTGGCGAAAGCTGTGCGGCGAGGTGATTTCGTGCAATCCCAAGGCCTTGGCCGCGTCCTTGACGACTTTCCAGGCCGTCTTGCGGTTGAGCGGGCGAGGCTGGCGCTCACGTCCGTGTGAAACGAACAAAGCAGGCTGCTCGTCCTCGCGTTCCTTGACATAAGCCTGGATAGCCCGCTGGGCCTCAAGCGTCAGCAGCAACATACGATCGCGGCCGCCCTTGCCCGTAATAAGCACACGCTTCGAGCGCCCATCGAAAACGCCGGCGCGCGTCAGGGAGAGAATCTCGCTGACACGTCCCCCGCTGGCGTACAGCGTGTGGACCAGGGCGCGGTTACGCAGCAGGATCAGTCGGCGGCGGCGATCAGGCACAGACTCGCCGGACGGCAAGGGCAAACCATCATAATACGTCACGATGAGTGGTATGCCGGGGTCCACCGGCCGGTGCTGGTAAGCGCTGTGCTGCCTTTGGCCACGAGCAGCCAACAACTTGCTGGTAGCCTTGCTCAACTGGAAGGGTTCAGCCAGCCAGTCATTGGCATCCAGCCAGGTGAGAAAACGCCGGGCCGCCGCCAGGTAGGTGGCCTGTGTAGCACGGCTGGCATAGCTGCGATCCAACCAGACAAAAAAGCCCGCCAAGATATCTTCCGGCAGATCGGATATGGTCGCTACGCCAGGATAGTCCTCCTGCAAGCAGCGCACGAACGCACCCAGAGCGTTTGTGTAGGTCTCAACGGTGCGGGGGCTGCCAGGCAGCTTGGCCAGGAAACGCTCCCGCGCTTCGTCGACATTCGGCATCAGCCTGCATCCCTGGCTTGCTCGCTGCTGGCCTTTTGCAGCGTGAAACAAAACTTGGAGCCGTGGTCACTCCGAGTAGGGCTTTCGACCCATACTCGTCCTCCCAGGGCCTCTACGACTTCTTTGCAAATCGCCAGGCCCATCCCGATTCCCCCAAAACGGCGTGTAGAGGTGCCATCCACCTGGTAGAATCTTTCAAAGACTTTCTCCAACTTGTCTACAGGTATACCGATGCCGCTGTCCTCGATCTCGACTCTTACCTCAGGATCATCGTCTACACTCTCAACAACACGCACAATAACTTGCCCGCCATCTGGGCTAAATTTGACCGCATTGTTCAATATGTTTTCCATAACCTGGGTCAAGTAAGCAGGCTCCCCCATGACGTAAACAACTTCCGAAGAGAATTCAGACCCGACTTGAATATTCATATTATTCGCGATAGATTGGGCCTGGGCAATCTCTGCCGCCCGCTGCGCCAGGACAACGATGTCCAGCGGGACGAGCTGAGGTGGGGTAAGCCGCACAGTCTGGAGCGTGATGACAGCATCCACCATGCGCGTGAGAACGTTGACCTTCTCATACACCAGTTGCATGCTCTCGTGCTGGCGAGAGTTGAGCTGTCCCATGTCACCGTCGATCAGCAGCCCCATATAGCCGACGATAAAAGTAAGCGGCGTGCGCAGCTCGTGCGAGATATTCTGGATCATCTCATCCTTGAGCTTGTCGGCCTCCTCCAATTGCTTATAGGCACGCTGCAGGACCTCGGCTCGATCTCTGAGCTGTTGGTACAGCTCAGCACTCTCAATGGCCACGGCCGCCTGGCTGGCAAACAGGGTCAGTAACTCCAAATCGTGCGCGGCGAAAGCACTGGCACCCTGGCGGCGCACGATCATCACACCGATCCGCCGGTCAGCCACCAAAAGAGGCACAGCAATCAGGCATTCCGGCTCGTCGAGCGCCCAAGGCACGTCCAAGCGCTCCGGGTGGTTCACAATGGCACCTTGACCTGATTGTACCACCTGCCCAATGAGGCCAGTGCCGGCCTGGATGTGCGCCGCCATCATGGTCTCACTGCGCGGATCGTGCGAGACCAGCGGATACAAAACGTTCGTTTGAGCATCCAGGCGGTAAACCGTACAACCGTCAGCGTTGGTCAATTGGCCGGCATGGTAGGCGATCGCTTCTAGTCTCACCGCCAGATCTGGCACAGTAGATAGGGCCAGTGAAGTCATCATGAGCGCCACAATTTCCTCGGCGCGCCTAAACGCTTCTTCGTACAGCCGCGCGTTGACGATAGCGCCGGCGGCCTGATAGGCCAGCTCCTGTAGTACGAACAAATCGTAATCGGAGAAAGCGTTCACTTTGCCGCTGTACACGCTCAACACACCGATTAACTGGTTACCCGATGAGAGTGGCACAACCAATTCCGAGCGCACCTCGGGCGACAAGACATAACCACCGGGGGTTTTGACAGAGTGGGGGCGGTAACGCGGCTCCTGCTCAAAGTCCTGCACAAGTAAGTGCCGGCCGGTGCTGGCCACATGCCCGATCGTGTTGTCGGAGCTGATGCGGATGCGCTCCACCGCTCTGGCGCTGATTTCTCCACTCCGGCCGGCGCCAGCATAAAAAACGATCTCCCTGGTCACACGGTCAATGGCGAACAAGTTGATATGATCGTAATCGAAACCGGAGCGAACCAACTTGACGATTTCTGTCAAAAGCTCGTCGAGATCCAAAATCGTCGAAATACGCTGGCTGACGTTATGAATGATTTGAAGGGCTGTGGCGCGCCGGTAGGCCTCGGCGTACAAGCGCTCGGTATCCTTGGTGTGCATATCGGCTTCGATGAACAAGGCGTGCAAGCCAGCCGAGGTCTCTCGCAGAGCCGCGGCCAATTCGGCCAACTCCTGTTCCGCGTCGGCGTGAAGCTCAAAGGTGGGAAAATCGCCGGCCGACAATTGGAGCGCGCTGGCCTGGAGCCGGTTAATCGGCTCTACGATAGAACGACGAAAGATCGCCGCAGCGCCGGCCGTCAATCCCAGCGCCGTCACCGCAGCCGCTATCAAACCGAAAGCGGCGATCGTCACTTGCAAGCTGAGATCGACTCCGGCTCGCGCCAACATGGCGTAACACAGGAACAAGCCGAGCACTAGCAAGGGTACCAGTGACACGGCCAAAAACACCATCACCAGCTTGGGCATCAACTTGAGCCGTCGCATCCCAACTCCCCAAAGCACGTTTCAAATACGTCGGCTTTCGCCAACACATTTGTCTCTCTATTGTATCACCAGTTGGAATTTTTGACCAAAAAGCGAGTCGCGAGCGTAGCCCGCAACTCGCCATTAAAAAATAAGCTTAGGTTCTAGCCGAGAAGGGTAGGGGGATATGCTGCCCCAGACGTGACTGCCAATACAAGACCGAGTGCAAGAACGCGCATGACAGAATACTTTAACATTTGAGTCTCCTCTCATTACACTAGGAGCTTGTCGGAGAGACACCATCAAGCCTAATTATAAGGCTAATCGAGCTATTGTCAACAAAAGCCATTAGTGTTTTATAAACACTAATCAAACTAAGAGCGACAGTTGTGACGACAGCGCGCCATCTCTTAATGGCGCAAAATCCCTTGGCTCTTGCTTTCAGGAACCGAGTTTTCCCCTGGACAACGCGAAGCGGGCCATCTGTGGCGTGGGCACGCTACGCGCAAGCCAAAGACTCGATCCCTGGCTCGCCGCAGGGCAAGGTTTAGTTTGCTAATAATGTGTATTTACCTTGACGATGCGCCTTAAGGAAGGCGGCACATTTCGCCAGCGGGGGAGATAATTTACTGTAAATCACACTGCAAGCGTGACATCTTTTGGAGAACTAGGAGCTTGTCGGAGAGACCCCCGTAGGGCAGGTTTCCACGCAAAGCGTGCCACAGGCGCGGCGGCTATCCGCAGGACGCCTTTGGCGTAGAAAGCCGCATATTAGACATAATGTATATTATGTCTAATATATGGGTCTAGGGGCTAAGATCCGGGTGCCAGGCCCATCTCCCGCAGCGTTTCAGCCAGGTAATGCAGAGCGTAGCTCATGCGGCTCTTGACGGTCCCCAGTGGGCGGTCGATGATTTGGGCGATTTCCGAGTGCGAAAGGCCATGCACAAAAGCCAACTCTACGACTGCGCGATGCTTGCGCGAAAGCTGATCCAGGGCCGAGCGCACCTGGCCAGCGCGCCAGAGATCCGCCACCTGATCCAGGGGAGTGGCAGCCGTCGTCGCCTCAGGCAGGCCGCCATCCAGGGTGGCCTGTTCACACGAGTTTTTCCTGAGCCAGGAAACAGCCTGGTTGTGCGCGATCTGCAAAAGCCAAGTCTTGACCTTGGCCTGGCCGCGAAAAGAAGCCGCCTGTTTCCAAACGGCCACAAAGACTTCCTGGAGCAAATCCTCCGCCTCGGCCGGTTCGTGAATGAGGTGCAGCAAATAAGTGTAGATCGGAGCGTTGTAGAGCCGGTACAACTCGTTAAAGGCGCTCTCGTCGCCAGCCGCCACCTGGCGCAGCAAAAAAGTCTCCGTAATCGGTCCATCAGCCTGGTCGGCCGGCCGGAGAAAATGATCTACAATAGGCTTGTTAGGAAGAACGGAACTTGGCTCAAAATCAGGCATGTCCTTGGTCAACAAGAGAACAGCAAAGCTTTGCCTGTTTTGGGTTACAGGCAAAACGACAAATTATCCAGGCTATTCCGATAGCCCATTATCCACAAAGTACACGAACGCTTCGATCACCGAGGGGGAGATGTCAAACCCCTTCTTGGCCTTCGTGGATGAGGAGAATGAACTTCAAGAACGTGACAACCGCTGCCAGCCTGGATGGACAAGAGGGCATGCTGGCAGCGGCGTGTCATAGTTCTTCACGCGCGAGACACCTTATTGCTAGTCAAGTATCGGGGGTGCGCTAATAGGTGACCCGGCGCGTGTTTCCAGATCGCCTTCCAAGATAATCTCAGGAGCATCGTACGGTTTTTTCATATTCATCTTCCTTTCTTATTCAAAAGTTATCCATACCGCGAAAGCCACCCTGAGCACTAGCGAAACGAGGTCTCGCTACTCAGCGTTCGCGCTGTCCATCAAACGCGAACGGCCTAGAGGCACACAACCTGGGTGGGCACCACTTGCAAAACAGCATTGGATACATGCTATATTATAAAGTCAACTAGGCGCAATGTCAAGTTCCAAAATATTGGCCCATCAACACTTGACAGGGAGACTGCCCGAGGCGAAAAGTGCAAAAAACTTTAATGTGTGCTACAATGCAGGGGGCAAATTCAAACCAAAGGAGATAGCGATGACTCGTCCAATCTTTACATACAACGTAGCTCCCTCGCTGCCGGCCCAACTCGAGCCCCTGCGCGAGCTAGCCTACAATGTGTTATGGTCATGGGACCACGAACTGCTCGAGTTGTTCATCCGGATGGATCGCGATCTGTGGGAAAAAACTAACCACAACCCGATGCTTTTACTGGGCAGCATCAAGCAAGATCGACTGAACAGCACTGCACGCGACGACGCCTTCCTGGCCCAATTGGAACGCGCTTGGGAACACTACCTGGAATACATGAACCCACCCTCCAATTGGTGTCAAAGGGTGCCCGGCATGCCATGTGAGCCTTTTGTGGCCTATTTCTCGGCCGAATTTGGCCTGACCGAATGTTTGCCCAACTATTCCGGCGGGCTGGGGGTGCTATCCGGCGATCACCTCAAGTCGGCCAGTGACCTGGGACTGCCACTGGTGGGTGTGGGGCTGCTGTACCAGCAAGGCTACTTTCGGCAGTATCTCAACGCCGACGGTTGGCAGCAAGAGAGTTACCCGGAGAACGATTTTTTCACCCTACCCGTCCGGCCAGAGCGAGACGCGGACAAAACGCCCATCACGATATCTATCGAGTACCCGTGGGGGCCGGTTTACGCTCAAATATGGCGCGTGCAGGTAGGGCGAATTCCGCTCTATCTGCTCGACGCCAACATCGAAGCCAACGCGCCCAGCGATCGAGACATCACCGACCAACTGTATGGCGGTGATCGCGAGATGCGGATCAAGCAAGAAATCATGCTCGGCATTGGCGGCTATCGCGCCTTGCAGGCCGTGGGAATGCAGCCCATGATATGCCACATCAACGAGGGACATGCCGCCTTCCTGGCGTTGGAGCGCTGCCGGGGGCTGATGGAAAAATACGATTTGTCGTTTGACGAAGCGCGTGAGGCAGCTAGCGCCGGCACGGTCTTCACCACCCACACGCCTGTGCCGGCTGGGAACGACTATTTCGTGCCCGAGCTGATCGACAAATACTTTGCGCCTCTCTACGACGAGTTGGGATTGACGCGCCAAGAATTCCTGGCGCTTGGCCGCCAGAATCCCGACGACGAGAGGGAGAGCTTTTGCATGACTATCCTGGCCCTGCGCATGTCTGAGCACAGCAACGGCGTCAGCCGGCTGCACGGAGATGTGTCGCGCCAGATGTGGCAAAATGTGTGGCCAGGTATACCGCCCGAAGATACGCCTATCGCCGCGATAACCAACGGTGTTCACGCGCCATCGTGGATCAGCCGTGACATGGCCAGCCTGTTCGACCGCTACCTGGGGCCACGCTGGCGCGGCGACCCCGGCGATCTCAATCTGTGGGCACGCGTTCACCAGATTCCCGACGAAGAGCTGTGGCGCACGCACGAGCGCCGGCGCGAGCGGCTGGTCGCCTTCGCGCGCAGCCGCCTGCGCTCGCAATTGGAAGCGCACGGGGCGCCCCCGTCTGAAGTGGCACAGGCCAGCGAGATACTTAACCCCGAGGCCTTGACGATCGGTTTCGCGCGCCGCTTTGCCACCTACAAGCGCGCCACGCTCGTGCTGCACGACATAGAGCGCATCACCCGCATCCTGACCGACATCAACTGTCCGGTGCAAATCATCTTTGCCGGCAAGGCTCACCCGCACGACAACCCTGGCAAGGAAATCATCCGCCAGATCGTGCATTTTGCCCGACGCCCTGACATGCGGCGCCACGTGGTTTTTATCGAGGACTATGACATCACCGTAGCGCGTTACCTGGTTCAGGGTGTGGACATCTGGCTCAATACGCCACGCCGGCCGCTAGAAGCCAGTGGCACCAGCGGGATGAAAGCCACGCTCAATGGCGCTCTGAACTTGAGCGTCCTCGACGGCTGGTGGGTCGAGGGCTATAACGTCGACACCGGCTGGGCGATCGGGCAAGGCGAAGAATACGAGGATCATGCCTACCAAAACGAAGTCGAGGCCCATGCCCTGTACACGCTGCTCGAGAAAGAAGTCGTCCCCTTGTTCTACACACGCGGCACGGATGGCCTGCCGCGCGCCTGGATCAGCCGCATGAAATCGGCCATGCGCAGCATCAGCCCAATCTTTAACACCAATCGCATGGTGCGCCAATATACGGAAGAGTTTTATCTGCCGGCCCTGGAGCGCTACAGAGCCTTGATCGGAGACGACTTGAAACGCGCCAGGCTCCTCACAGAATGGAAAGAGAAGGCGAGCAGCAATTGGCCGGCTCTCAAGATTGTCGAGATCACGTCCGAAGTGCACGACGAAATGACAGTTGGCGACACACTGGTCGTGCGCGCCTGGCTAGAGCTGGGAGAACTGACGCCTGATGACGTGAGGGTAGAACTCTATCATGGCGCCATCGACGCCGATGGTGAAATCCTGTGGCCCAAGATCACGCCGCTGGGGCCTACTGGCCAGGTCAAGCGCAAACGGCACGAGTTCGTCGGGGCCATCTCGACGGCGACGAGCGGGCGACACGGCTACACGGTACGCGTGCTGCCGCGCCACCCCGACCTGGGCGATCCGTACAAACAAGATTTGATTCTGTGGGCACAGTGAGCACACAGCTCCCCCCACCCTCTTCACAGGAGAAGGTCAATGCTATACGGAGAACGAATTCGGCTGCGAGCCATCGAGCGGGAAGATGCGCCTACTTTCGTCCGCTGGTTCAACGACCCGGAAACGCGCAGCTATCTGCTCGTGTTGGCGCCTATGTCGATAGCCCAAGAGGAACGCTGGATCGAGTCACTGGCAAACAAGCTAGACGATTATGTGTTCGCCATCGAAGCCAAGCCGGGCGATGCGTGGCGACACATCGGCAATACGGGATTGCACCGGATCGACTGGAAGCACCGGTCTGCCACATTTGGGATCGTCCTGGGAGAGAGGGAGTGTTGGGGGCAAGGCTATGGCGCCGATGCGACCCGCACGATGCTCGCCTTTGCCTTCGGAACGCTCAATCTCCACCGCGTCGAGCTAGAGGTTTTCGAGTACAATCCACGCGCCATCCGCTGCTACGAAAAAAGCGGCTTTCGCCGCGAAGGCACTCGCCGGCAGTCCCATTTTCACGATGGACGTTACTGGGACGCGCACATCATGGCGGCGTTGCAAGACGAGTTTGCCAATGCGTCATTACGAAATGACGTGCCAGTTCTTAATGGTGCATGATATCCTCACACCTCATCCACACCATCCTGACCGGCTATGCCCAGGCGCGGGACGGCATTCACGGGCCTATCCAT
>JAFGFO010000425.1 GCA_016931085.1 Thermoflexales bacterium | reverse complement strand
GTCGTAGGGCAGGTTTCCATACCTGCCGCAAGCCTGGCGGCTATGGAAAGCCGCCCTACAAAATCGTCTCTCCGACAAGCTCCTAGCCTTACAAGGAGGTAAAACATGCAAGGCTTGTGGAATCAGATCCTTCAGTATATCCCCAATCTCTTATGGGCGTTGGCCATCCTGGTCGGAGGCTGGATTGTCGCGCTCATCTTATCGTCTATCGTCCGCGGCGCACTGCGCCGCACGACGTTAGACAACCGCTTGGCGAACTGGATCGCTGGCGGAGCACCTGCCAAACCCATCGAAATCGAACAACAAATCGCGACTGGCGTATTTTACCTGGCCATGCTGTTTGTGCTGGTGGCCTTTTTCCAGGTTCTGGGCCTGACGGTCATCACCGAGCCGCTCAATCGCTTTTTGAACCAGATCTTTCAATACGCCCCCCGCGTGCTGGGTGCCAGTGTCTTGCTCTTGATAGCGTGGGTCGTGGCCAGCGCGCTGCGGATCCTGGTTACGCGCATGTTGGCAGCCGCCAAGCTTGAGGAGCGCCTGAGCAGCCAGGCCGGGCTCGAAGGGCAGCGGATGCCAGTGGCCGAGACACTTGGCAACACCCTCTACTGGTTAGTCTTTTTGCTCTTCCTGCCGGCTGTGCTGAGCGCGCTGGACCTGCAGGGCCTGCTCACGCCTGTCCAGGGGATGATCGACCAGATCCTCGGCTTCTTGCCCAACATCTTTGCGGCCGGGCTGATCTTGCTGGTCGGTTGGTTTGTGGCTCGCATCGCCCAGAAGATTGTGAGCAACTTGTTGGCTGCGGTTGGCACCGACCAGCTCAGCGAGCGGGTGGGGCTGGCGCCGGTCCTGGGAGAACAAAAGCTGTCGGGCGTGCTGGGACTGATTGTCTACGTCCTGATCCTCATCCCGGTCTTGATCGCCGCGCTCAATGCGCTGGCCCTGGAAGCAATCACCGGGCCAGCCAGCAACATGCTGGATGCCATCATGAGAGCCATTCCGGCCATCTTTGCGGCCGTCTTGCTGTTGGCGATTGCTTACTTGGTCGGGCGCGTGGTATCTGGACTGATCACAAATGTGCTGACCGGGCTTGGCTTTAACGCTATTTTGGCCAGGCTGGGCCTGAGCCGGCAACAGGCGGTAGGAGAACGAACCCCATCCGAGATCTTGGGCTACCTGATCCTGGTGGCCATCATGCTCTTTGCCACCGTCGAAGCCTCGCGCCTGCTAGGCTTTGCGCTGCTGGCCGAGCTGGTGGCCCAGTTCATCACCTTTGCCAGCCAGGTCATCCTAGGCCTGGTGATCTTTGCCATTGGCCTGTACCTGGCCAATCTGGCTGACCAGGCAATACGGGCCAGCCAGGCCGCCCAGGCCGGACTGTTGGCTTTGGCCGCGCGCATCGCCATCTTGGTGCTAGCGGGTGCCATGGCCCTGCGGCAGATGGGCCTGGCCAACGAGATCATTACCATGGCGTTTGGCCTCCTGCTGGGTGCTATCGCGGTGGCCGCCGCACTGGCCTTTGGCCTGGGCGGGCGAGACCTGGCCGCACGCGAGTTGGAGCAGTGGCGCGACTCGCTAAAGTCTGGCCAATCCTAAGATAAAAGCTAGAGCCAGATCTTCCTGGAGAGGGGCAGGATGAAAGCGACACGAGGAGGGAGCCGTGACAAGTCGGCTCCCTCCTTATGCGTTAGAAGGTAACTCAGCCTGGTACATTTTTTAGTTACACAGAGCCTCACAGAGGGTACACAGAGGCACACAGAGGCTTTAAAAGGCTAAATCTGCTCTGTGAAACTCTGTGCCTTCTCTGTGTATCTCTGTGACCTGAGTTACGTTAGAAGCAGATCTGGCGAATTTCCGGAATCGAGCTTTTAGGCGGCTATAAGGTAGTCAAAACCGGCTCGCTCTGCGCGCCAAGGGTGAAAGCCTCCACGTCCACATGCTCACAAATTCTGGATCACGGCGTCGGCGAACTGGGACGTGCTCACCTCCTGTGCGCCTTCCATCTGCCGCGCAAAGTCGTAGGTGACGATCTTTTGCCCCACCGTCCGCGCATAAGCGGCCTCGATCGCGCGGGCCGCTTCCGACCAGCCGATGTGGTCCAGCATCATCGCCCCAGACAGCAGCAGGCTGCCTGGATTGACCTTGTCCAGCCCGGTGTACTTGGGGGCGCTGCCGTGCGTGGCCTCGAACACGGCAATCGACTCCGAGAGATTGGCCCCCGGCGCGATGCCAACGCCACCCACCTGGGCGGCCACCGCGTCGGATAAATAGTCGCCGTTCAGGTTAGGCGTGGCAATCACGTCGAACTCGTCCGGGCGCAGCAGCATCTGCTGGAACATGATGTCGGCAATGCGGTCCTTGATGACGAGCTTGCCGGGCGAGGACGGTGCGTCACTCTCCAATACCGTCACGTCGCCAAATTCCTGCTTGGCGACCTCGTAACCCCAGGCCAAAAAGGCGCCCTCGGTATACTTCATAATGTTGCCCTTGGCGACCAGGGTCACACTCTTGCGCCCCTTTTCAAGCGCATAGCGGATCGCCTTGCGCACCAGCCGCTTGGCGCCAAATTCCGTGATCGGCTTGATGCCAATGCCGGCCATCTCGTCGATCTGCGTCCCCATGGTCTCGTTCAGCCAACGGATGACCTGGCGTGCCTCGTCGCTGCCCGAGCGCCACTCGATGCCGGCGTACACGTCTTCGGTGTTCTCGCGAAAGATCACCACGTCGACTTTATGCGGCTCTTTGAGTGGGCTGGGCACACCGGGGTACCATTTGACCGGCCGGACGCAGGCGTACAGATCGAGCTGCTGGCGAATGGCCACGTTCAGGCTGCGGATGCCCCCACCCACCGGCGTCGTCAACGGCCCCTTGATCGCCACGCGAAACTCGGCCATCGCCTTGAGCGTGTCCTCCGGCAGCGGCTCGCCGTACAGCGCCATCGCCTCCTCGCCGGCGTACAGGCGCATCCAGGCGATCTTGCGCCCCCCGCCGTAGGCTTTTTGCACTGCCGCGTCCCACACCCGCAGGGACGCCCGCGTGATGTCAGGCCCGATGCCGTCGCCCCACAGCACGCCTAAAATGGGATGGTCTGGCACGAGCAAACGCCCATCCTGGACCTCTATCTTTTTGCCGTCTTCCGGCACGGTCACTTTGTCGAACATGAATGCTCCTTCTACACCATACGTAATACGAAATACGGTATTGCGTATGTAACTCAGCCTGATACGTTTTTGGTTACACAGAGCCTCACAGAGGACACACAGAGATACACTGAGGCTTTAAAAAGGCTAACTCTTCTCTGTGAAACTCTGTGTTTGCTCCGTGTATCTCTGTGACCTGAGTTACTTGCGTATTACGTATTGCGTACCAGTCTCCTCAACACCGTCTGCAAAATCCCGCCGTTGCGGTAATACTCCACGTCCACCGGCGTGTCCAGCCGCGCGATGGCGGCAAACGTCAGCACGCTCCCATCCGGCTTTTCGGCGCGAACGGCAAGCGCCTGGCGGGGCTGGAGGGAATCGTCGATGCCTTCAACGCTAAAGACTTCGCGGCCGTTCAGCCCCAGCGACTGGACCGTCTCGCCAGGCTTGAACTGGAGGGGCAGCAGGCCCATCCCGACCAGGTTGCTGCGGTGGATGCGCTCGAAGGATTCGGCCAGCACGGCTTTTACCCCCAGCAGAGCCGGCCCCTTGGCGGCCCAATCGCGCGAAGAGCCGGTGCCGTATTCCTTGCCGGCCAGCACGAGCAGCGGCACGCCAGCGGCCTTGTAACGTTGGGCCGCGTCGTAGATGGACATCACTTCACCCTCACCCCCTGCCCCTCTCCCTAAGGGCGAGGGGAGATAAAGCGTCAGCCCGCCTTCGACGCCGGGCACCAGCAAGTTCTTGAGCCGGATATTGGCAAAGGCGCCGCGTGTCAGCACCTGGTCATTGCCGCGCCGTGCGCCGTAGGTGTTGAAATCGTGTTTTTGGACGCCGCGCTCGAGCAGGTAACGGCCGGCTGGGCTGTTTTCGGCGATGGAACCGGCCGGCGAAATGTGATCGGTCGTCACCGAATCGCCCAGCAGCGCCAGGACGCGCGCGGCGCGGATCGGTGCAAGTGGCGGTGGGTCGAGCGCCATGTCGGCCAGGAAAGGTGGCTCCTGGATATAGGTCGAGGCTGCATCCCATGCGTACAGCTCGCCTTCCGCCAGCGGGATGGCATTCCAGGCTGGGTTGCCTTCGAACACGTCGGCATAGACCCGCTCGAACATCTCCGGCTTGATGGCCTGCTCCACAGCTTGAGCGAGTTCGGCCTGGGTCGGCCAGATGTCGTGCAGGTAAACCGGCCGCCCGTCCGAGCCGGTGCCGAGCGGCTCGGTGCTCAGGTCGATATCCAGCGTGCCGGCCAAAGCGTAGGCGACCACCAGCGGCGGGGAGGCCAGGTAATTGGCCTTGATGCATGGGCTGATGCGCCCTTCAAAGTTGCGGTTGCCGCTGAGCACGGCAGCCACCACCAGCTCGTCATCCGTGATGGCCTGGCTGATTTCGGCCGGCAGCGGGCCGCTGTTGCCGATGCACGTCATGCAGCCGTAGCCCACGACGTGAAAGCCCAGTCGTTCCAGGTAAGGCAAGAGGCCGGCCTCCTTCAAATACTCGGTCACCACCCTGGAGCCAGGCGACAGGCTAGTCTTGACGTGAGGCGCGGCCTGCAGGCCGCGTTCGACCGCCTTGCGAGCCAGCAGCCCCGCCCCCAACATCACGGAAGGGTTAGAGGTGTTGGTGCAGGAGGTGATGGCCGCGATCACGACGGCCCCGTGATCGATGGTCGACAGTCGACGGTCTCTGTGCGATTCGTCCCTGGGAACAAGCGCCTGGAAGCTCGCCTTGACCTGCGCCAGCGGCATGCGATCCTGCGGGCGCTTGGGGCCAGCCAGGCTCGGTTCCACACTGGCCAGGTCAAGCTCCAGCACGGCGCTGAATTCTGGCTCTGGCGTCTCGCCGGTGCGGAACAGGCCCTGTTCCTTGGCGTAGCGCTCGACCAGTTGAGCCTGTCCGGCCCGGTTGGTAAAGCGCAGATAACGCAGCGTCTCGTCGTCGATGGGGAAAAAACCCATCGTCGCGCCGTACTCGGGCGCCATATTGGCGATCGTGGCCCGGTCAGTCAGCACCATCTGGCTCACGCCGGGGCCGAAAAATTCCACAAACTTGTCCACCACGCCAGACTTGCGCAGCAGTTGCACCACGGTCAGGGTCAGGTCGGTGGCCGTCACGCCTTCGCGCAAGTGGCCGTACAGCTTACAGCCGACCACCTGCGGGGTGAGCATGTAGAGCGGCTGTCCCAGCATCACCGCCTCGGCTTCGATGCCCCCCACCCCCCAGCCCAGCACGCCCAGGCCGTTGACCATCGTCGTGTGCGAATCGGTGCCGACCAGCGTGTCGGGGAAGGCCAGCTCGTCCTGCCGCACGACCACCTGGGCCAGGAATTCCAGGTTAACCTGGTGGATGATGCCGGTGGCCGGGGGGATGACGCGGAAATTGTCGAAGGATTTTTGGCCCCAGCGCAGGAACTCGTAGCGCTCGCGGTTGCGCTCGAACTCGATCTCGGTGTTGCGCTGCAGGGCGGAGGGCGAGGCGGACACGTCCACGTGCACCGAGTGGTCGATGACCAGGTCGACCGGCAGCAAGGGATTGACGCGGCGCGGGTCGCCACCCAGCCGCCTGGCGGCCGAGCGCATGGCGGCCAGGTCGACCACGGCTGGCACGCCGCTCAAGTCCTGCATCAACACGCGCGCCGGCTTGAAGGGCAGCTCGTGGAGGGCCGGCCGCTCCGCGTTCCAATTGGCCAACTGGATCACATCGTCCGGCGTCGCATCGTCCGCCGCACGCAGCAGTGACTCGAGCAGCACCTTGATAGAGAACGGCAGCCGCCCGATAGCCGGCGCCACGCCGCGCTTCTCCAGCGCCTCCAGGCGATACAGCCCCGCCGGCCCGCTGCCGGTCTCGAAGGTGTCACGCGCTCCGAAATGATCTTGTACGCTCATCATAACCTCTTTACGTTTTACTTTTGCCTTTAACGAACGCCTATTTTACCACAAATCGCGCAAAAGTAATTGGCAGTGGGACCAAGATGTGATACAATCAAAGCTATGAAAGACGTGGAAAAACTGAAGAAAGAAATAGAGGCGTTGCGCCAGCAGGTGGCCCAGCTCAAGGCCTCCAAGGCCAGAGCTTTGCGAGCCGAGCGAGAGCGCTACAAGCGGCTGCTTGGATCGGTCACCGACTATGTCTACACGGTCCAGATCGAAAATGGGCAGCCGGTTGCTACGGTCCACGGGCCAGGCTGTTTGCCGGTGACCGGTTACAGCTCGGAAGACTATGCGGCCGAGCCGCTGCTGTGGCACCGCATGGTCCACGACGAAGACAAGCAGGCCGTCATCGACCAGGCCGCCGGCATCCTTTCAGGCCAGAGGGGTGCGCCGCTCGAACACCGCATCATTCACAAGGACGGTTCCATCCATTGGGTCAGAAACACGCCCGTGTCGCACCATGACGAGCACGGGCAGTTGGTCGCCTACAACGGCTTGATCACCGACATCACCGCCCGCAAGCAGGCTGAAGACGAGCTGCGCCTGGCTCACGCCGAGCTTGAACAACGGGTGCAAGATCGCACCAACGACTTGACGAACGCCGTCAAGCAGCTCAAGCGAGAAATCCGCGAACGCAAACGGGTTGAAAAAGCATTAAAAGAGTCGGAGACTCGTTATCGCAACCTGGTAGAGCGCGTCCCAGTCATCACTTACATGGCCACGCTGGGCGAGGCCAACGCCACGCTCTACGTCAGCCCGCAAATCGAGACCCTCACCGGCTACTCTCAATCTGACTGTGACAATGACCCCGATATCTGGCGCAAACGGCTCCACCCTGACGATCGCGAGCGCGTCACGGCCGAGTTGTTTCGCGCTTACGCCGGCGGCGAAACGTTTAGCTCCGAATATCGCTTGCTGGCTTGCGACGGACGCGTGATATGGTTCCGCGACGAGGCCAAGGTTGTGCGCGACGAGGCCGGCCGGCCTCTCTTTCTGCAAGGGGTCCGCTCCGACATCACCCAGCGCCGGCAGGCAGAAGAGTCACTCGACCGCCGCGCGACACAACTGGCTTTGATCAACACAATCGGCCGGAGAATCGCGTCTGCCCTGGACCTGGAGCAGGTACTGGACAGGGCCGTCCACCTGGTACAAGCCAGTTTCAACTACCATCACGTCGGCATCTTTGTCATCGCTCACGACCGCCAGGAAGCCGTGTTAAAAGCCGTATCCAGCTCGTATTCCACTCACCTCATCAAGGACCACCGCCTCAAATTGCACGAAGGGATGGTGGGCTGGGTGGCCACCCACGGCCAACTGCGGCTGTCCAACGACGTGAGCGCCGATCCCTACTACGTGCACAGTTTCAAGGTGACCCAGGCTGAATTGAGCGTGCCCATCAAGGCCGGCGAGGCGCTGATCGGCGTGCTCGACGTTCAAAGCCCACAGCGCGATGGTTTTGACGAGAGCGACGTGATGGTCCTGGAAACCCTGGCCGACCAGATCGCCGTGGCGATGGAGAACGCGCGCTTGTTCGAACAAGCCCAGAAAGAGCTCGTCGAGCGCACGCAGGCCGAGGAAACACTCAGGCGGCGCAACAAAGAATTGACGGCCTACAACGAGATCGCCAGGATCATAGGCCAGTCACACGACCTGGCCTACATCCTGAACATCACCCTCGACACAGTCCTGGAGCTTATCGGGATGGAGGCCGGCTGGATTCAGCTCGCCGGCACAGAGGGCCAGCTCGAGCAGATCGCTCAGCGTGGCCTGGCCAGCGACATGAATTGCAAGCCAGAAGCGCTCAAGCTAAGCGACTGTGTAACGGCCCAGGTGATACGCTCTGGCGAGCCGGTCGTGACGAGCGACGCCACGGCCACGCCCTGTTTGAACCAATGCGCCGCCGGACAGACCGGTATACAGGCGCTCATCGGCATTCCAATCAAGGCCAAAGAGAGCGTGCTGGGCGTCCTGGGTGCGTGCAGCTACAACCCGTGCGAGTCTAGCCCTCACGAGATGCAACTGCTGCGCACCATCGGCCAGCAAATCGGCATTGCCATCGAAAACGTGCGCCTGGCCGAAAAGGCGGCCGAGATCGAGGCGCTGCGCGAATTGGATCGCATGCGCTCAGAATGGCTCGCCAATGTCTCCCACGAGCTGAGAACGCCCTTGGGCCTGATCAAGCTCTTTGGCACAACTTTGTTGAGGCAGGACGTGCGCTTTGACGAAGAGACCCAGCTAGAATTCCTGCACGACATCAATCGGGAAACAGATACGCTGCAAGCACTCGTCGACAACCTGTTGGATTTGTCCAGGCTTCAGAGCGGGCGGCTGCACCTGGACCAGCAAGCGCTCGATCTCGGTCAACTGGTCGACAAGGTTATGCGTGCCTTGGAAGTCCAACTCTCTCCCAAGCACTATTTTGTCCACGATTTTCCCGTCGAGCCCTTAGTGACGGCCGCCGATTCCAAGCGGCTCGAAGAAGTCTTGCGCAATCTATTGAACAACGCCATTAAATACTCGCCCGAAGGAGGCGCCATCACCGTTCAAGGTCACAGAGAAGCCCAAGACTTGCTTATCCAGGTGAGCGATCACGGCATAGGCATTCCACCCGAAGATGTCGACAGAATTTTCGAGCGCTTTTACCGCATTAACAACGAAAGCACTCAGCAGGTCGGCGGGGTAGGCCTGGGATTGGCTGTGTGTAAAAGCATCCTGGAAGCTCATGGGGGGCGCATTTGGGTCGAGAGCACTCCCCAACAGGGAAGCAGGTTCTGCTTCACCTTGCCCCTCTCGTCGGTGACAGATCAAGACTCGGCCATCTCCCCTCAATCAGTCGATGCCGAAGCCAACTCTACACAGGAGATGCTATCATGAGTGAAAACAAAACTCGCATTCTGATTGTAGACGACGAGTCCAGGTACATGCGCGCCATACAGATCAATTTGAACGCCAGTGGATACCAGGTCGTGACCGCAGCGAATGGGCGACAGGCTGTCGAGTGTGCCGCCCGCGAAGAGCCTGACCTGATCCTGCTGGACATCAAAATGCCCGATATGAACGGTTACGAGGCATGCCAACGCATTCGCGAGTTCTCCACCGTACCCATCATCATGCTCACCGCCCTGGCAGAAACCGCCAACAAGGTCAAGGGGCTGGACCTGGGAGCGGACGATTACGTGATCAAGCCCTTTAGCGTTGACGAGCTGTTGGCCAGGGTACGGGCTGCTCTGCGGCGAGCCGAGGAGTATTCTGAACAAGAACAGCCAGGCGAGCCAGCCGTTTTCCAGGCCGGTGAGCTGCACGTTGATTTCGCACAGCGGCGCGTGTTCGTCCGCGATCAAGAGATCCAGTTGACCCCGACCGAATATCGCCTACTGTGCGAGTTGGCCAAGCACGCCGGGCATGTCGTGATACCCAGTTATTTGCTGGAAAAAATATGGGGCGGCGGCGGCGAGCAAGATAACCATCTGTTGTGGCAAGTCGTCCATCGCCTCCGCCAAAAGATAGAACCCAATCCCCGCCACCCGCAGTACCTCCATACCAGGCCTGGCATAGGCTATATCCTCGCTTATCCCCAGGAACTGTAAAAGCGATCGCCCAGGGCAGACACTTTTAGAAACTGAGTTTTTTCCTCCGCCTGTGGGGTGCAAGGCAAACCTCCTACGCTTCGCTTGGAGGTGCTTTGCAAAAACTCGGTTCTGGCCGCGTGTTCTGCCCCAATAGCCTGTTATGTGTTCACGATCCAAAATTGGAAGGTTTCTGAAAGCTGGACCAGTGCTGCACAAGGCGCCTGGAAGGTGAGGTGAGTATAGTATATATGGGGAAGTTTGCACCTATCCAATGTTGACAGTAGAGGGCAGCGATGACAGCAAGTCTGAGCGGAAAACGCGTTCTTGTGTTGAGCGATCATAATGGCTTATCCAGGGTCATAGAGTTGACCTTGACAGGTCCTATGAAGGTCGTGAGACTCGTCTCGAGTGCCAACTGGCAACTGCAAAACCAGGCCAAAGATGACGACTTGGATCTGATCGTTGTGGCGATGAGCTCGCCAAGCAATGACCCCATCACAACCCTATCCCAACTGTCGCTGACCGGACGGCTCAAATCTGTCCCTATCCTCATTATTTCGGATAGCTCAGAGCGCCAAGTGCCAGCCAACCGGGTCGTCCACCACCTGGATTTCCCCTTCGACATCGATGCATTTTGCGACAAAGTCAAAGAAATCTTGCACGGGAAAGTCAAAGAGCCTCCAGCGCTGACAATCAAGGCCGACAAAACCACCGGCTTGGAGCAGGAAACAGTGCCCAACCGCAAGATCGGCCGCATCGATTATGGGCGGCAGGCGGAATACTGGCTGGGTTGAAGCCATACAGCAAAATTGGGGAGGTGATCATGCTCAAATGTAGTCGCTGTAAGCAATACTACATACCAGGATACCTGGACTGCCAATGCCGTGTAGCGCGCGCGCTGCTCGCGGCCAATGCACAAGCCTCTCATCCGATAAAAGATCAGGCCACAGCGGCAGCGTGGTCAAGCACAAACATCGCAGTTGCCCGCGACCGCACGGCTGCGGCGCACAAAGCGCCCGCCAACGTGCCGGCCAAGCCCGTTTGACAAGCTACAGCGTAGAAAGGACACATCTCAATGCACACTGCCACTCAACTTTCAACAAGCTCAGGACATTGGCCCATCGACCGCAAGGTTAACCTCATCTTGGATGGACTAAGCGGGCGTCGCCCAGTTACAGAACTCTGTCGCGAGGCCGGCATTTCGCCGGTACGTTATCGCCAATGGCAAGATCAGTTCATCGAAGCTGGGCAGGCCAGTCTGGCCCACCCACAAGGTGAAGACCAGTCGCTCGAAGAGCGAGTCAGGTCACTCGAGGCTGAAAACAGCCGCTTGCGGCGCGAGTTGCGGATTTTGCACGAGTTGTGCCTGGCGGAGTAAGGACTCGTCTCAAAACGTGAGGGCAGATGCCCTGCCCGTTCATGGCCGGTGGGGCCGCTCTCCCTACTCGCGTGTGAACAACGTCGACATGTCGCCTACCCTCAAGATCAAAGAAACAGCGACTTTGCCGCTCCACACCGAAGCCGACATTTATGCCGCCGTCGGTTTAGGACGAGTGATGGTGGACAAAGTCGGGTTTAAACATGTCGACCGTCTCCAATTGGAAACAATCATTATCGAGTTGAGCTTTAATGCTCTACGGCATGGCAGCGAAGGCACGCTTAGCTTGAGCTGCTTGGAGCGCGTTGCTACCCCAATCGATTCCGCGTTTCCCACGCTGAATCCAAGCTCATCCCCAGCTGCTCTTGCCGGCAGCGAGCCAGGCGAAACCCAATTGGGCCTGGAGATTAGCGTTGGGAATCATCGCTCAGGAGTGATCGACCTGGCGAAGGTATTAGCCGGTAGGGGCGATTCATTGGGGAGCGTCAACCTGCAACAGATACTCTCTGTGTGCCAACTGGGCGACGAATTTGCCATCGACAACCAGCCGGGACACGGCATACACGTGAGCGTTCGCAAGTGGTCAAGCACCCCGTGCCACATAGACGAGAATTTAGTTACGAATGTCACCGACTGGACGAATGACACGAATGAGGCTAAAAGCCGGCTTTCGTGAAATTCGTCTAGTCGTGTCATTCGTGATTTATTTTCGGATTACACCCCCTGGCATTGGTAAACGAGCGTCTGCTCGCCGATCCCCTTGAGCAGGGCGGATTGCTGGCGGGCGCGGTAACCGTGTTGCACCAAGGTCTCGGCAATGGTCGGAGCCTCATAGACCGGCTCGGTCAACCAGATTTCGCCAGCCTGCGCCAGCCCCTGCACCCGCGCGGCGATGTTGACATTCTGCCCAAAGTAGTCGAGCCGATCGTCGGCATTGACGGCCAGGACCGAGCCTTCGTTCAGGCCAATCTTGATGCCCCAGTCGCGTCCTTCGCTTTGCAAACGTTGACGCATGTGCTCCATGGCTTGCACCATCTCCAAAGCCGCCAGGAGACCGGCCTGCGGGTCGGAAAAAGTCGCCATGATCGCGTCACCCATGGTCTTGACGATCGAGCCGGCATGGCGGCGGACGACGTCGGTCAGGTGATCGAAATGTTCCTGCACCAGGCTATAAGCGGCGACATCACCAACTTGCTTGTAGATCTCGGTCGAGTTTTTCAGGTCGGTAAACATGATGGTCAGGCTGCGAATATTAAGCTTGAGATCGGGGGCCAAGGTTTGGATGCGGAAGAGGTCGCGGAAGGTTTGGTTGTTGAGCAGCATTTTGCCGGTGAGATACGGGCGCCAACTCGCGCCTTCGCCGGCCATCATGGCCTCGCTAACGACAGGGTCAAGCAAGAACAAATCCACCCCGGCCAAGCTTTTCGTCCGGTTATGGATGAGCAAGGTCACTTCGCCAGCGGAGAGCGTCAAGGCGTTGGGGGCCAGGCCGCCCGGCAGCAAATCGACATCGACGATTTGCTGCAGCGTGGTCGTCTCGTCGGCGACGTGCAGGTAAAGCGAGGTGTGATAGTCCAGGCAAGTGGCGCGATAGCTTTGGCCGGCTTCAGCCTGGAATGTGATACGTAAATCGCTATCAGGAGCGCCGGCAGCAAAGCCGCGCACATTTTGCGCCATCCGTGTGCGGATGGCCGGCTGGCGTTCGTAATCCTCGGAAAAATAGTAGCGCAGATAAGCCCACACGTCGGCGTAGGGATCCACGTTCAGCGCGTGCACGGCCGGGTTGAGCGCGAAAGAAACCTGTACTTGTTGGTCAAGCGTGCTGGGGATGGGCACTTTGCAGACGGTGCAAAAGAAATGATCTGCCTCGATTTGGTCGAGCGCCGCGTGGGAATACTCGACCGCCCCGCAATAAGGGCAGACCATGTTATAGGCCAGATCGAACAGTCCCACCTTGGCACCGTGCAGGAACAGGTCGAGGCTGGTGGCCGTATCAAGCTCGTGCTCCCGTGCAAAGCGGAGCGGGTTGATGCGAAAGAGCTGCCAATCGTCCAGCGGGCGCAGCCACTCGCCAAAGCGCTGCACGAGCGCCGGCTCCAGCCGCTTGAAGTGACCCAGGGCTTGCAGTTTTTGTTCCAGGTTCGGTTCGTTTACGAGACTGGGTGTGTCCATTTTTACCTCCTTGGTGGGTGTAGCTTGACTCGATGGGTCGAGCTATGGTATCATAAAGCACACCTAAAGTCAATCACAAGAAATGGGCGTATGGGTAACGATGAGCTTACTCAAAAGCATCCAACGCGATCCGGAACTGGCGCGCGAGTTGGCGCAGTGTGTCGAAAGCAAGCGGCCCTTTCGCCTGCTCGACCTCAAGCTGTACCTGACCCGCCGTTGCAACTTGCGCTGCGCCATGTGCACGGCCTGGCAAGAACGAGACGCGCAGGACGAGTTGAGCACGGACGAGGTAGCGCGCCTCCTCGAGCAGGCCAGGTCATTGGGACTGGCTCATCTCAAGCTCTTTGGCGGCGAGCCGATGCTGCGCCAAGACCTGGATGCCATCGTCGAGCATGCCGCCGGGCTGGGCGTCAGGTGCACGTTGATCACCAACGGCTCGCTCCTCACCGGCCAGCGCGCGGAGGCGCTGGTGAGGGCCGGGCTGGCCCAGCTCGATCTCTCGCTTGACGCGGGCAGCGCCAGCCTGCACGACGCCATTCGCGGCGTTCCGGGCACGTGGCAGCGCGCCGTAGATGGGCTGCAGGCCGTGCAGTCGGCCGCCGGACGGCTTGGCCGGCGCGTGACGGTGCGCGTGAATGCCGTCGTCATGCGGCAAAATGTCCTGGACCTGCCCAGGCTGGTAAGCCAGGCTGTATCGCTGGGCGTCGATCAAGTCGTCTTCAACCCGGCTATTCCCCAACGCGATAACGCGCGCGGCCCAGCCGCTTCGTACGTCCTGACGCGACAAGACATCCTTCGCTACAACGACGAGGTCGCTCCCGCGATCCTCAAGCAAGATACGCCCTATCGCTGGTCAGTTGACCCGGCTTTCTTGTACATTTACGGCACCCGCGACGAGGATGTCGACAACGCCGCTCAATGCCGCTACGTGGAACGGCTACAGATCGAGCGTTGTTTCAAGCCATGGTATTACATGGTCATTCGGGAAAATGGCGATGTGCTGGGGTGCAACACCGTCAAGCATCCGCTGGGCCGCCTGGGCAACGTCCGCCGCAAGAGCGTGGAGGAAATCTGGTTCTCGGACGCCTTTCGGCAATTTCGCGCCGCCTGCACGCCGCCGCGATTTGCGGAATGTGCCCGGTGCTGCTATAACCTGGCGCTGCTCAATCGGCGGCTTGGACAGGCCCTGGCGCGAGAGCATCAGGTCCAAGAATCAAAACCGCAGTATCGCGAGTCTCACACCTGAGACCTGAAACCTGTAACCTGAAACTAGCGGAGTAGTTCCGAGTACACCTTGAGGAGCTTTTTCTGCGCCGCGTGCCAGCTGAAGGCCGTGTGGGCGCGCCCCGCCGCCGAGGCGGCCAAGCCTTGAGCCAGGGCGGGGTTGTCCAGGATCGCCTGGATGCAGCGCGCCAAATCGGCCGGATCGTCCGGCGTAAACAGCAGCGCGTCCACGTCTTCGCGGGCCAGCTCGCGCACCACCGGCAGGTTAGAGGCCACGATCGGCCGCCCACACGCCATGTACTCGATGAGCTTGAGCGGGCAGCAGCCCTGTGTCACGTTGCGGTCGTTGTAGCTGAGCGGCGCGATGCACACGTCGGCCTGCGCCAACAAGGCGGGCATGGCGTGGTGCGGCACGGCGGCCTCGACTGAAACGAGCTCCGCCAGCCCCAGCTTACGGACGCGCTTGAGCAGCTCTTTGCGCTGCCGCCCGCGCCCGTGCCCCACGATACGCAGCCGTACCGTGCGCCTCGCCGCAAGGATGCGCGTGGCTTCGACGAGCACGTCCAGCCCTTGCCAATCGGCCAGCGTGCCGATGTAGAGCAAGGTGGGAGACCGAGCAGCCTCCTTGATCGGCTGGGGCGTAAAGAGCCTGGTATCTACGCCATTTTGAATGACGCTGATTTTTTCGCGCGGCACGCCCAGGCTGGCGATGTACGCGCGCGTGACCGCCGAGGGACAAATGATGCGATCGGCCAACAAGAGCGTGACGATCTCTTGCCGCTTGATCTTGGCCAGCAGGGGATCGTCCTTCAGCTCGGGGTAGTGATATTTCAGCTCGATACCGGGCAGGCCATTGACTTCAAACAGCGTCTTGTACCCCCAGCGGGGCTGGGCCTGCACCAGCGCCCAGCCTTCCCAAATCGAGCGGAAATGTGCTATACTATACGGCAGTGACGATTCGACGTGGCGCAGGACGGCCTGGCCAAACGCGAGGGCACGCCGGAGATAGTTGAGGTCGTCGCCCACCGGCACGCGCAAGACTTGCGCGCCGCAGTAGCTGTCGCGCTCAGGCAGCGCCGGGTCGCCGGCCGTGACGAGCTGAACATGATAGCCGGCCTCGACCAGGCCGCGCGTGAAGTAGGTGATGTGCGTGCTGGCCCCCTTGGGACTGGGCACCACATCAAAAGCAGAATAAAGCACAGCAGACTGGGTATTCACTAGTATAATTATGACTCTACTGAAATAACTCTAATTTTACCGCAAAGACGCGAAGGACGCTAAGAAAATTAAGGTTGGGCCAAAGAATATTTAGGAAAATGCCTGCTCGAATGAAAATTATTGAACTCAAACTTAAAAATCTTGGCGCTCTTTGCGCCTTGGCGGTGAAAAAGCCTTTTTTCACTGGACTCAATTATAACTCAAAAAGTGTAATAGCCAAGCTGTGCGAGGGAGGTGCTCCATGAAGTGCCCTTTTTGCCAAAACGACATGAAAGACGCGCGGACGGCTTGCCCGGCCTGCAAGCGGCCCTATTCACACCACGTCGCCTACCAGCTTGCGCTGGCGTGGAATTCCATGAAACTGGGCGATCAGTCGACCGCCCGCACGGCCTTTAACGAGGCGCTCAGGGTCACGCCGGTAAACGATCGCAAGCAACTGGAAAGCTATATCACTTTTCTCGTCGAACAGTCGGAAGCTAGCTCGCCCGCGACCAAGATTGCAAGCGTGATGGCAGCCGCCGCTGCCTCAACGGGTGCCGTTTCCCAGCCATACCGGCCAGAGTACGCCACACCTTCGTCCGCCACGGTCTCGGCGCCCGCCCCGCGCCTTCCATCCCAGCCACAGACCGGCAAAGCCAGGCGCGCGCTGCTGTTGAACTTTAACGAAAAACCGGCCAATATCGTGCGGGTGATGGACGAGACCAGGCAAAAGCAAAGCGAGTTTGCCAAGGAACGTACCCGGCGGCTGTGGATCATCGCGCTGCTTTTGCCGCTCGGCCTGCCGTTTGTCTGCGCCGACGTGGCCATGGGCTACAATATGTGTACTTTTAGCCTGGTGGGGTTGGCGCTGTGGGTGGCGGCGTTGGTGGGCTTTATCACCCTCATGCGTAACCGGCCCAGCGGCAAAGAGTTTGGCCCGCAGTACGACATCGCCCGCACGATCTTTGAAACGCTGCGAGACGACATCGCGCCCAAGCGCACGCTGATTGGCTGGCTCGACCTCAGCGGCACCCAGCAGACCGGCAAGGTGGTGCGGCAGCAGACCAGCTCGTCCGGCATGCCGGTGGCGTTTTATCGAGACGAGTGGCTGCGGATGAAAATGCCGCTGTACGACGGCAACGTGATGCGGCTGGCGGTGGTCGAACGTGTCAAAGCCAGGCTGGGCAAGTGGAAGGTCGGGCGCATCAGCCACAAGCGCAAGTGGAAAGCCGGCTCCACAGTCTGGGGCCGGCGAGAACTCAAGCTGGCACTGACGATCAACCCAGAGGCGTACGAGCTGCTGCCCATCCAAAATGAGCAGGTGGGCAAATTCGCACTGGATGCGACCCAGACCGGCAGCGGGCGCATCGTGCTGTCGGGTGCCACCAACGAAGCGATTGGAGCGGGTGATATTCTCCAGGTGCTGCGCTTCGCCTACGAGCACCTCAAGCCGCGCGGCGAGGCGGTACAATCGTGATCCCAACGAGAAAGAGGTTTTTTCCACGAAGGGCACGGAGGTTTTTAGATTTTTGTTCTGCAAAGCTATTTTCGAAGTAGATTTCATGAACATACGTTCTACACCAACGACGAAAATTTTCTACCACAAAGGACACAAAGAGCACAAAGGATTTTTTCTTAGTGTCCTTGGTGTCCTTCGTGGTTTATTTTCGAAGTAGAAACCAGGAGGCAGGTATGAATTCGCGGACTGTTACAACGATCGTTCTGGCGGTGGTATTGATGATCATCGTGATGGGGGTGGCGGCTGCGCTCACCTTCACCGGCATGGCCGGCCAAAACAAATGGACGCTCAGCGAGGGGTGGACGTACGCCGCGCCCAGCGTGATGAGCATGAAGATGACCAACCTGACCGGCCGCAGCACGTCCGAGCTTTTTGTCCAGGCCGGCAACAGTATCTTGATTTTCGATGACAGAGGCAAAAAGATTTTCGAGAAATCGTTTCCAGGCACGCTGGCCTCCTCGATGGGTGACGTAGATGGCGACGAGGTCCAAGACGTCCTCGCCTACTATGCCACGCAATCGGCCTCGTTCGTGGAGGCCATCAACGCGGCCGACGGCGAGACGATCTGGCAAACCAACGTCGAGGGCCTGGGGGCGGCGGGCCGCGCGGCGGTGGTGGATTTTTCCGGCGCCGGCCAGGTAGGCATGGTCATCGGCGATATGCGGGGCAAGCTGGTGGCGCTTTCGCCCACGGGCGAAGAGTTATGGCGCTACGACGCGGCCTTCGCGTCAGATCTGCGCGGGCTGGACAACGTCAAGGCCGGCCAGTCTCAGTTGGTGGCCGCGGCGGACCTGAACGGCAAGGTGGTGGCGCTCGACGGCGCAGGCAAGGTGGCCTGGACGTTTAACGTGCCGGGTGGGCTGCGCCGTCTGCGCACCGAGGAAGTGCTTGGCCCCGGCCAGAGCGCCGCCCTGCTTGGCTCGGAGAGCGGCACGCTGCACGTGTTGAATGGCGGCACCGGCCAGGCCACGTGGACAGCTAACCTGGGCCAGCCCGTCGCCGAGATTCGCCTGGCCGAGCTGGACGGCGACGCCGGCACGCGCGAGTTGGTGCTGGGTGGCACGCGCAACGGCGTGTGGGCCTACGACCAAAACGGCAAGCGCCTGTTTTCAGCCTCGGTGCCCGGCGAAAAGACCAAGATCACGGAGATCGTGTCGATGGACGCCGAAGGGACAGGCGGGCGCCACGTCGTGGCCATCGGCGACGAGTATGGCGAGGTATCCTTTTTCGACGCCGACGGCCACAAGCTGCTTGGCAAGAGTTACAGCGCGCCCATCAACCGGATCGCCACCGGCAAAATCGGCAACGAGCGGCAGTACATCGTGGCCGACGCCAGCCAGGTGCGCGCTTTGAAACTGAGCAAAGAGATCGCGCCCTTCTGGTACACGCCGCTGCTGGGCGGGCTGCTGGCGTGCGTGGCGATCGCCGTGGCCGCCTTCGTCATCGGCTCCATGAAGCCCGCCCCCACGCTGCAAATCAGCGCCGAGCAGATGACGGTCGAGGCGCAAAAAGCGCGCCGCATCATGCTGCACGAGTCGATCAACGACCTCAAGCGCATGCAGCAAGCCGGCGAGGTGCCGTCCCAAGCCTACCTGGCGCGCCTGAAAGATTTGCGCGAGCAACTGGCGGACTCGGAAGCGAGGCTGATCAAGCTGGGTGTGCCGCTGCAAGCTGAAACGATCACCTGCCCGCACTGCGGCGGCAAGCTGGAACTGGGCACCGACCGCTGCGAGTACTGCGGGCAAACGGTTTTGACCTAGCACAGGAGACAACTATGGCTCAGTGTTCAATGGTAGTGGGGTATCTGGTTCCGCACCGTTGCCCCAACAAGGCTTTGGCAACGTGCATCAAGTGTGGGCGAGCCTTTTGTGACGAGCACGTCTCGATCCAGCAAAGCGGCCTGCTGTGCCTGGCCTGCCAGCAAGGGCTGGAACAGCCGGTGCTGGTGCCGCAAGTGGCCCAAGATTACACGGAGGACGACATCGCCTTGTTTTCCACCATCGGCGCGCGCGATACGGTGACGGACGCCTTTGCCGATCTGAGCTAAGGGGCGGTCCCCAAACCGTAGGGCTGGCATTCCCGTGCCAGCCGAGGGATGCATGTATCAGGTTACGCAGGTGCAGGCTGAGGCGGAAGCGTTTCGCGCGGCGGTGGCGCAGGCGGAGCCCTTCCGCCCGCTGATGGTCAAGATCAAGCTGCTGTGGCAGTGCAACTTGGATTGCCGCATGTGCGATTACTGGCGGCACGGCAGCACGCCCCCGCTCGATTTTGAGCTGGTCACGCGCGCGCTGGACGAGCTGGCCAGCCTGGGCTGCCGCAAGGTTCACTTTTCCGGCGGCGAGCCGACCCTGCGCGCCGACCTGCCCGATATCGTGGCGCACGCGAGGCGGCTCAAGCTGCGGGTCACGCTGACGACCAACGGCACGCTGCTTGACAAAGAGCTATCCAAGCAGTTGGTCAAGGCTGGGCTGAACAGCGTGTGCGTCTCGATCGACTCGCCGGTGCGCTCGGTGCACGATCAGATGCGGGGCGTGCGCGGCGCGTTCAAGCAGACGGTGGCCGGGGTGCGCGAACTGCGCCGCGCGGCCAAAGAGCGCGAGGTATCACTGCCCATTCGCATCAACACCGTCGTCTGCCGTCACAATTATGACACGCTGGCGGGGCTGCCCGAGCTGATTCACTCGCTGAACGGCAAGAGCATCCTGCTGCTGCCGGTGTGCGATCCCAGCGGCGAGCTGCTGCTGAACAAGCGCCGTCTGCTTGACTACAACCAGCGCATAGCGCCCGCCCTGGCGGAGCGTGCGCTGGCATGGGGCCTGATGCGCACGGCGCGCGAAGCTTTTCCGTTTGGCGTCACGCACCAGGAGCTGGCCGCCAGCCGCGACGGCCATTACGCGCGCGGGCTGTTTGCCGGCCAGCCGTGTTACGCGCCGTGGACGCACGCGCTGATTGCCGCCGATGGACACGTGGCCCCCTGCTGCTCCGCGCCGCGCGTCGTGCTGGGCAACTTGGCGCAGCAGTCCTTTGCGGAAATCTGGCATGGCAGCCCATACCGCCGCCTGCGCCAGTCCATGCGCGACGGTTCGCCGCTGCGCCACTGCGCCGACTGCAACGTCTTTCTAGCCGAGAATCGCATCTTGCACCAAATTGTATCCGCTAATCTACGCTAATCTACACGAATAATTTAGATTAGTGAAAATTCGCGCAAGAATTCGCTTCGAATCCTCATTCGCGGATAAAAACTATTAAATGAAACCAATCTGGGCTGTGCGCGATAAAGGACGTTGGCTCAGGCGCCGGGCCAACCAAATCACGCTGCACATGGGCTGGCGGCTGCGCTTGCCCCGCCCGCCTGGCCTGCCGCGCATCGTGATGATTGAGCCGACCAACGAATGCAACCTGCACTGTCCCCTGTGCCCCACCGGCAACGGCACGCTCAAGCGAGCCAAGGGGCGGATGTCCTTCGACCTGTACCAGCGTATCCTGGCCGAATTGGATGGGGCGCTGGAGCGCCTGATGCTCTACAACTACGGCGAACCGTTCCTGCATCCCCAGATATTCGACATGATCGCGCTGGCGCGGCAGGCCGAAATCCACACCCGCATCAGCACCAATGGCCTGGTCTTGATGCGCGCGGCGCAGGTTGACGAGTTGATCGCCAGCCAACTGGATTACCTCCGCATCAGCCTGGATGGCGCCACGCCTGAGACCTACGCCCTGTATCGCCAAGGTGGGCAGTTCGAGCGCCTGCTGGAGGGGGCGCGGCTTTTGCAACAGCGCAAGCGCCAGTGGGGACTGCGCCGCCCGGTGGTGGAGCTGCAGTTCATCGTCATGCGCCACAACGAGCACGAGCTGGACGCGGTGCGGCAAATCGCGCACGAGTTGGGCGCGCTGCTGCGGATCAAAACTGTCGGTTTGGGCAAAGCAGCCAAGGCCGCACAAGAGCAGTGGCTGCCGGCCCAGCCCGCGCTGCGCCGCTACGAAGAACGGGACGGGCGACTAGAGCTGGCGCACAGCAAGCCATCTGGCTACGTCTGCGATCATCCCTGGCACCGCCTGGTCGTCAATTGGGACGGTCAGGTAACGCCGTGCTGCTACGACTGGGATGGCTTGCACGAGTTCGGCAACGCGGCCGAGGGTATGCAGGCCGTCTGGCACGGCGAGCGCATGCAAGCCTTTCGGCGCGCGCTCCAGTCCGCCGCGCCGCCGGCCATGTGCCAGCGCTGCGCCGTGCGGCTGTGGAACACGCCCCGCCTGGCGCGAATTGAGCGAACAGATGTTGCTTCATAGAAAACTGCTCTTGCCCACGGGCTGGCTGCATTTCTTGGATGGTGGCGCCACACACGGCGCGCCAGCCGTGCTTTTCCTGCATGGCTGGGCGCTCTCATCGGCCCTTTTTTCGGACAGCCTGGCGTGCTTGTCTGCGCACAGGCACGTCATCGGCTTGGACTGGCCGGGCTTTAATGGCTCATCCGCTTCGGTAGCCAACTGGCAGTACGAGGATTATGCCCAGGCGATAGAAGCCTATGTCGATCAGTTAGGATTGGCACCCTACCACTTGGTTGGGCATTCGACGGGTGGCGCCATAGCGATCGTGCTAGCAACACGCTGCCCAGATAATGTGCGCAGCTTGACGCTCATCGACAGCGCAGGCATCCCCCTCAAGAGTTTCTGGCGGGTTCTTTGGCGCAAGTTGCTAGAAATCCCGGCCCAGTTCGTCGCGATGCCCAACGTACGCATCCACCTCAAGCTCGCGTCGACGGCGCTGTTCAATTTCGTTTTTCGAGCCGCCAATGCTTACCATTGCATGCAACTGCCTTTGTACGCCGACATCAGTGGCTATTTACCCTTGGTGCGCGTGCCAACCTTGGCCGTGTGGGGAGAGAACGACTGCCTGGTACCACTCTCCATGGGGCAGCAACTGACGAGCAAAATTCCGGGTGCAAGTTTGCTGGTTTTGCCTCGCGCTTACCACGAATGGAGTGCTTTACAGCCTAAAGTGTTCGCGCGCGTGGTGGAGAACTTTGTCACCCAGCACTAGGGCTTACAGGGCCGGAGGACGCGTGGTTGCGATGCCCCGCAGCGCGGCCCACTGGGCGATGTCGTGGCGGTTGATGGCGGCTGCCATCAGGTCCGGGAAGGCATCTGGCGTGCATGCAAAAGCTGAGATGCCCAACTCGGCCAGGGAAGCCGCTACACCGTGATCGTAGCTGGGTGCGCCGTCGTCGCTGAGCGCCAGCAAGGCGATCACTTGGACCCCCGCCCCCACCAGCGCCGCCGCTCGCCTGAGCATCTCGGCGCGCCGGCCGCCTTCGTACAAGTCGCTGATGAGCACCAGGATGGTGTCTTGAGGCCGGCTCACCAACTCCTGGCAATAGCTCAGCGCGCGGTTGATATCGGTGCCGCCACCCAATCGCACGCCGAACAACAACTCGACCGGATCGTGCAACTCCTCCGTCAGGTCGACCACCGCCGTGTCGAACACGATCACGTGCGTCTTGACCACGGGCAGGCTGGCCATCACCGCGCCCAACACGCCGGCGTACACCACCGAGCTGGCCATCGAGCCGCTCTGGTCGATGCACAAGATCACGTCACGCAGCTCGGAGCGCTTGCGGCCAAAGCCGATGCGCGTTTCGGGGATGATGGTGCGATACTCCGCCTGGTAGTGCTTCAGGTTGGCGCGGATCGTACGCTGCCAATCGATCTCGTTGTAGCGCGGGCGGCGGTTGCGGGCGGCCCGGTTCAGGCTGCCAGTGATCGCCTGGCGCAAGGGGTTAGCCAGCTTGCGTTCCAGCTCCTCCACCACCTGCCGCACCACCAGCCGGGCGGTCTCCTTGGTTTTTTCGGGGATCACGCTCTTGAGCGCCAGCAAAGTGGCCACCAGGTGCACATCCGGCTCGACGGCTTCCAACAGTTCCGGCTCCAACAGCATCTGGCGCAAGTTGAGCCGCTCGAGCGCGTCCTGCTGCATCACGCGCACCACCGAAGAGGGAAAGTAGCTGCGAATATCGCCCAGCCAGCGCGCCACGTTAGGCGCCGATCTGCCCAATCCGCCGCTGCGACCGCTGCCCTCGCCGCCCTCGCCGCGATCGCCACCCTCAGCATCGTACAATGCCCCCAGTGCCTGGTCCAGGCCCACGTCAGCGCCGCCCAGGCTAAAGCCGGTACCATCGGCCTCGTGACCACCCAGGATCAGCCGCCAGCGTCGTAAGCGTTCGTCTGTCAAGGGGGTCTCAGGTTTCAGGTTTAATGTTTCAGGCATTTTCAAGACCCAACAATTGCGCCAGCATGGGCAGCACTTGCTCGGCGCGCGCAGTATCAAAGCCGGCCTGGGCCTGTGCGTCATCGGCCGGCCTTGCCAGGCCGTGCCTGGCACGCTCGCCCATCTGGCGGCGCTCTGGCGCGGCAAAGGTGGCAAAGGTGCGGCGCAGCAGTGGCAGCGCCGCCACGAAAGCCTCGCCCTTGAGCGCTGTCACCCAGCGGTCGATCACCTGCCACAAATCATCGTGGTGCAGCAGCAACAGCCCACTGCCCTTGAGCAAGCCATCGACCCAGGCGGCTGCCTGGGCAGGCTCGCTTCCCACGGAAAGCGCCAGCTCCATCCGGCGGGCCACCTCGTCGAGCGGCAGCCTGCCAGCGTCGAGCAGCAGCCGGCAGCAGCGCCCGGCCAGCAAGCCGTGCATCCCCTCCTGGTCAGTCAACTGCACGAGCACCTGCTGCCAAGCGCCAAGCTGAGCCTCGTCTTGCACGAGCGTGATCGCGCCGTGCACCCGCACCAGGCGCTCAAACATGGCCGCCGCGGCATCGTCGTTGAGCGAGGCGCACGCCACGGGCAGCCCCACGCAGATGCGTGCCACCAAGCCATCAATGACGTGGCTGACGATGCTGGCGTCGGTCTTGCGCACGCTGCCATAGCGCAGCACGTCAGCCAGCGGCGGCAGGGCGTCCATCAGGTGGCCCACGTCATTGGCCAGCGCCGCTTCAGTCTGCAGGCGCTCCATCAGCCGCCCAATGGCAGCCGGCAAATCGGCCAGCAGCGCCTGGTTCACCAGCCTGGTCAAGGCTGGTAGCTTCGCATCCTTGGCCGCACGGCCAGCGCGAGCCGTGGCCGCATCCTCGACCGTGTTGCCCCATAGAGCTGCCTCGATGACGGAGACGGCAAACTCTCCCTGCCACTGCACCAGCCAAGGCTCGTGAAAGGTACCCTTTTTGCGCTTGTCAACACCCTGCAGCTTGCCCCACGGCACGCCGAGCAAGTTCAAGCGATGCAGCAAGTGGCTGCGTGCCAGCTCAGTAGGCTTGCGCAAATCGAAATCGTGTCGTTTCTGCTCCGCGCTGGGTGGGAAGCGCAGCCGCTTTTGCTGGGCAGCCAGGTCTTGCTGCAAGGGCACCGCGGGCGTTTCGTCGGGCACGCCGCCCAGGCTTTCGCCGATGATGAGCTTGGCGCCAATCAAGCGCATGGGCACATCACTGCCAAAGCAAAACACCGTTTGCACCGCATCGCTCAACTCGGGCAAGCCGGGCAAGGGACGGTCGCGCAAGGCTGCCAGCGATTCGGCCAGCCGCACCGCCTCGATGACGTGAGCCGAAGAGGCGTCCAGGTCCTGTTCGCGCAGGAGTTGGGCCACGTGTGTCAGCCAGCCCACCGCCACGCTGGTCGAATCCAGCCCGGCCTCGCTGCTCGTCCATAGATAGTGATACCAGCCCGGCGACTCGATCCCCGCGCCGTAGCCGCTGGCCCACGACAGGCGCCCGTTCGTCCACGGCACCCAGGTGGCCTGCACCTGGACCTTGGGCAAGCCTTTGAGCAAGGCCGCGTCGTCCCTGGCCGTCGCCTGGTCGGCCTCTACCAAGGCGGGGGCGTGCCACGCGCCGCACACCACGGCGATGCGCTGCAAGCCCTCGCGCTGCGCCTGGCGGATGGTCGTGCGCATGGTGGCCTCGCGCTGCGCCTCGGTCAACGCTTCTTCTGACGCCTCAACCTCGTCCTCCTGATCGACCTCCTGGCGCAGGGCCGTCATCGCTTCCAGGATCGCGGCAAACAACTCGGCGCTGTCGCGGCGCTGCTCGACCATGTGCTCCCACCATCGCTCGCCGTCGCTGTAGCCGGCGGCCTCGGCCAGAAAGCGCAAAGGATCATTTTTGATTTGCGATTTGCGATTTGCGATTTCGGGAGGCTGGTCAGAGGGAGAGGGCAAACGGTCCCTGACCGGCGGCCGCTCGGCGTCCAACGCCAGGCGATGCGCCTGGGACAAGTCCATGAAGCGAACGGGGATGGCCTGGGTCAGTCCATAATGAAGCGCCTGCCATTCCGGGGAAAAGATGGCAAACGGATAGTAGACGGCGCGTCGTGGCTCGTCGGGCACGTAGATGAGCAGCGCCACCGGCGGCCGCATCTGGGGATGTGGCAGCAGTGGCAGCACGTCAGCCGCGTCGGGCGGCCCTTCCACCAGGATGACGTCGGGCTGCAGGGCCTCCAGCGCCCGGCGCAAACTCCGCGCCGAGCCGGGGCCGTGGTGCCGTATGCCAAAAACGTGAACACTCATAAATTCTCTAAATTGGACACGGATCAACACAGATTGACGCTGATTTCAAGTCTTAAGTCTGTGTTCATCCGTGTTCATCTGTGTCCTCCAAATTACCCAGAGATGTCCCGGCAGGCGCGGTACAGGTCTTTCCAGCCGTCGCGCTCTTTGACGACGGTTTCCAGGTATTCCAGCCACACCAGCCGGTCCTGCACGGGGTCCTTGACAACCGCGCCCACCAGCCCGGCTGCCAGGTCATTGGCCTTCAGTTGGCCATCGCCAAAGTGGCCGGCCAGGGCCATGCCGCTGTTCACCACCGAGATGGCCTCGGCCGTGCTGAGAGTGCCGCTGGGTGATTTGAGCTTGGTCTTGCCGTCCTCGGTCGCGCCGTCGCGCAGCTCGCGAAACACTGTAACGACCCGGCGAATTTCTTGCAGCGCGGGCGTTTCGGCCGGCAGCTCCAAAGCCCGCCCCAGGCTCTCGACGCGCATGCGCACGATTTCCACCTCCTCGTCAACCGTGGCCGGCAAGGGCAGGACGACGGTGTTGAAGCGGCGCTTGAGCGCGCTGGACAGCTCGTTCACGCCGCGGTCGCGGTTGTTGGCGGTGGCGATCACGTTAAAGCCCCGGACGGCCTGTACTTCTTCGTTCAGCTCGTGGATGGGCAGGGTCTTTTCAGACAAGACGGTGATGAGCGAGTCCTGCACGTCGGCCGGGATGCGGGTCAACTCTTCGACGCGGGCGATTTTACCTTCCTGCATAGCGCGCATGACGGGGCTGGAGACCAGGGCGCGCTGCGAGGGGCCCTCGGCCAACAACAGCGCGTAATTCCATCCGTAGCGGATCACCTCTTCGCTGGTGCCGGCAGTTCCCTGCACCAGCAGCGTCGAGCTGCCCGAGATCGCCGCCGACAGATGCTCCGAGACCCAGGTCTTGGCCGTGCCCGGCACGCCCAGCAGCAGCAGCGCCCGGTCGGTGGTCAGCGTGGCCACCGCGATCTCGATCAAGCGCCGGTTGCCCAGGTACTTGGGCGAGACGACAAAGCCGTTGTCAAGCTTGGCACCGAGAATATAGCTGGTCACCGCCCAGGGCGACAGCAGCCAGTTAGGAGGGCGCTTGCGCTTATCCACCTTGGCCAGCTCGCGCAGCTCGTGTGCAAATTGTTGCTCGGCATGTTCACGCAGAATGGTTGTCATATAACACCTCTTTAGGACACAGATTCACACAGATGAACACAGATAATGAACTAATGCCTCCAGCATATCGTGGCGAAACTGCACGATGCTCAAAAATTCATCCAGCGCCTGGGCCACGTAGCCATAGTCGCGGGCCGGCTTTGCCAGGCGCGCGACGACCTCGCCGCTCAGCGCCGGGTCGATGGTGTGGGCGATCTCTACCAGGAACGCCTTCAAGCGCCACGCCTGCCCGACATTGTGTTTCTCCAAGTACCGATACAGGCTGTCTAGAAAGACAGCGCTCAGGTTCTTGCTCCACGGATGCCGGCAGGCCGGCAGCAACCAATACACGGGCTGAGTGGATTCCAGCGAGGGATCGGCGTACAACAGAGACAAGACGAACGCCTCCCGCCGCCCAGGGGTGAGCGCGCCAAACAAGCGCGGCATGTCCACTGCTTCCTTTGTGTCCAGCATTGCCCACAACAGGGCCTCGATCCAATCGGACTGGCGCTGGCGCTGCGCCGCCAACGCCCAGCCCTCCAGCAAGGGAGAGCGCCACTCGCCCCGGCTGGCCTCTACGATGGCGGCCGGCGGCAGGCCCCAACTGTCGGTCCAAAAAGCCAGCGGGACTGCCCCGAGCATCTGCGAGAGCCACCAGGCCTTTTCGCCTTTGCCAGGCAGTGGCTTGGGGTCGATCCCGTCGCGCCTCATCGGCTTGTCGCACGCTTTAGGCCAGGTGACCTCAATGCGCTCCTTGCGTTTATCTTTCTCAAGTCTCAGCAGTCCCCGTACCCGCTCGGTCATGCGCTGGCACAAGCGAGAGGAGGGCAAGCGCGCCAACAGCTCGGCTGCCACGCCGCGCACCTCCTTGCGGCGATCGTCCAAGGCCGCTTCGAGGAAAGGCTCGTCGGCCAGACCGAGGCCAGCCTCGAAGGTGGCTATAAAAGCAGCCCGATCCTCGGCCGATTCCTGCTTCCAGGTGGCAGCCAGCAGCTCGCGGGCGCGGTCCGGCGCGCTGGCACGCAAGGCTTGCAGCAGCAGCAGCCGTGCCGCCGCTTTGCCCGTCTGCCAAAGCGTCGCGGCGCTGTCGCCGGCGCCGTCGGCATCGCCGGGGCAGGCATAATCCCACGTGGGGTTCTGCGCCGCCAGCCACTGGCCGCGGCGGCCGATCACGCGCACGATTGCCAGGCGCAGATCGGCCTGGGAGCGGCCCACGTCCAAGAGGGCTGGCAGCCATTCCTCCGGCAAGCGCTGCTGCCTGGCAGCCAGCGCCGCCAGCCACTCGGGCAAAAGCTCCTTGTGCTGCTTGTGCAGCATCAGGCGCAAGTGCTGGGCGGCGCGCGCGCTGCAGCGCGGCACGTCGTCTGGCTCGCAGGGCTTCTGCCGCTCGGCTGGGGCTGCATCCAAGGCCCGGCCAGCCAACTGATACGAGGCCACCGCGGCCGAGGCCGACAGCAGAGCGCGCTCTTGGTCAGCGCCATCCAGTTGACTCAGTAGATGATCCAGCGGCCCGCTCACCTGCGGCACTTTAAATGGCTGCCGCTCGGTGCCCACCAGGGCCGTCGTAACCAGCTCTTGCCACGCTTCCACCATCACCTCAATGCTTCTACACAGAGCTTCACAGAGGACACAGAGAGGCACAGAGAAACCAAAAGCCTAATCTTCTCTGTGAAACTCTACTCACTCCGTGCATCTCTGTGACCAAAGTTTACGCTAAAAATTTACAAACCGGCCGTCGGCCCAGGCGCTAAGCGGCAGCAAGGAGCTGCCATCCCACTCGCCAAACAAGCTAAGCGGCTGCCCTCCACTCAAGGCTAGCAGCACCCAGCCCCCCCGGCCATAATCAAAATAGGTGTGCGTAAACTGCGGCGACAGATCCACCAGGTGGCCGGCTCGATCGCACGCGCCATAGCGGTCTCCAGGCTGTTGCGTGACCACCACGTTCTGCAACAGCCAGGGAAACTGCCTGATCCACGGATTGTGCGACAGGGCCACGGTATAGGCCTCGACGGCGGCGGCAATCGTCTCATAGCCGCCCGTCACGTCCATCTGGCTGATCACCGCCTGGCGCGCCTTGACTAGCGCACGCAAGGGATATGCGCTGGGGTAAAAAGCCAGCTCGGCCTCCAGCGCCGTGCCGGGCACCAGGCTGGTATCGAGCGCTTGTTTGCCGTAGGCGAACTGCCAGACAAGCGCGGCGCGCCCGCCCAATTGGCCCCACAGCCAGGTGCGCTGCGCTTGCAGTTTTTTCTCTATCTCGACCCGCTGCCCCAGCACCAGCCAACAGTCGCTCACGCCTGGCCCGGCCAGCAGGTCATCCTGGCTCTGCGTCCAACCGATGGCGCTGCGAAGGTCCGCTTGCACGGCTTCTGGCAGCCTGTCCAGGCGCTTGTAAGCCTCCACCAGCAGATGCAGCCGGCCAAGCCGCTCCAGCAAGCGATCTTGCCAGCCCTCGCCCGAAGAGTAAACGCCGGGCAGTTCTTGCAGCATGCGCGCCAGGCCAGGGGCCTGGGCATCCTCCATGCGCGCGGCGGCCGTCTCCCAAAACTTGGGCCGCTGGGTCTGCGCCCAGGCCAGGCCCTGGCGCACCAGGTCGCGCAGCCACAAGTCCAGATCGTCCAGGCCAAGCGACACCTTGGACTCGCGCTCGGCGGCGCGTTTAGCCTGGGCTTTTTCGTCGCTCACGCCTTCGGCGCGCGGCTTGCGCCCGGCGCGCTGCTCGGCCCGCTTTTGGCGGCCTTCCAGCCAGTCGCTCACCCAAGCTGGTGGGGCAAGCTGCGCGAAAAGCTCCGGCTGGTTGACGAGCAGGAGGAACAGCCCCAAGGCGTGCTTGCAGGGGAACTTGCGGCTGGGGCACGAGCATTTAAAGGCCGGCTCATTCAGATCAATGCGTGTCTGGTAAGCGGCCTTGCCGCTGCCCTGACATTCGCCCCAGGCGGCGCGCTCGGTGCGGCCCAAAGAAGACCACTTGCGCGCCAAGGCCAGGGTCTTGCCGGCCTTGGCCGAAGCGGGGTCTGGCGCCAATTGTAAGACCTGATCGACTGTCCACTCCACGCTTGCTGATTCCTTTGCAGATAGAGTAAGTTTACCACAAAAACAGGATTATAGAGAAACCGGCAGGCTATTCCGACAGCCCGTTTTCTCTTGATTTAGGCCAAAGGTCTAAATCCCGGATTCTAGGAGCTTGTCGGAGAGACGACATGTCGCGCTTACCTTCCCGAAAGCTCCGAGCTTTCGGGAAGGTGGACAATCGCTCTCTCCG
>JAFGFO010000424.1 GCA_016931085.1 Thermoflexales bacterium | reverse complement strand
TCGTCCAGGTCCCAATAATTCCTCGACCACACGTCCACGGCCGAGTGGTGATACATGGGCTGGCTGCTCGCTCTATCCGTGCTATTCGCGACCTCCGAGCGTGCGAACTTCCGGGTTGCGACACTTGACTTTTTAGGGGGGGTACAATAAAGCTATATTTTAGCTGCTGGCTGTGTCTAGAATGTTGAGTAGAGGCCAGTTTACTTGGAAATGAGAGGGGTGAGAACACGGTGAAGGTCAAGACAGACGTAAAGGAGGGCCTTCTGCGTTGGAGTACGTAGCAAGCCAAGCTCGAAGCCCCACCACATCGTGGTGGGGCTTTTTGCCTCGCGCGCCTTTTTCCTCAAGGTATGGTACAATAAGAGTAGAGGCGTATCAAATGGGCGCATTTCAAATGAGTTGAACCAGCGGCCAAGAAACCAGGTTTTTCCCAACTGAGATGAAACACACCCGTTTCAAATAGAGGTTGAAGATGAGCACCCCATATCCAACTGTTAGTGTACAATTACCCAAGTCCATATTTAACAGGCTCCAGCGAATGGCGCAAGTCACGCATCGTTCGGTCGAAGAGGTGCTGGCAACGACTGTGGATGTCGCCTTGCCGCCGGCGTCCGATATACCGGCTGATCTGGCGGATGAACTGGCTGCTATGACGATGTTTAACGACGAAGCGCTGTGGGCCACCACTGAATCTTCGCTCTCGCCTGCTCAACAGCTTCGCCTGGACCAACTCGCGCATGCCGGCGGGTCACGTGCATTGACAACCACCGAGTCGGCTGAACTCGCTGATTTGCTAGATCTGCGAGATCGCGCTGTCTTACGCCGCGCCAGGGCGATGGCCATCTTGATCCATCGTGGCTTCGAGATCTCGGAGGGCCAGCCTGCCGGGGCCGAGGGACAATGATGCAGATTCCCCAGGCATTGGCTGAGCAGGTGCGCCGGCGAGCCAACTATCGTTGCGAATATTGCCAGTCGTCGGAGTGGGTGAGCGGGCAACCTTGTCATATAGATCACATTATCCCCTGCGCTCGCGGTGGCGCGACGACATCAGATAATTTGTGCCTGGCTTGCGCTGCTTGCAATGGGTTCAAGCTCGACCATGTGGAGGCGCTGGACCCCCAGTCTAACCAGCCGGTGGCGTTATTCAACCCGCGTCAACAGCAATGGCGCGAGCACTTTGCCTGGAGTGACGATGGTACCCGTGTCGCCGGCCTGACGCCTTGCGGTCGAGCGACAGTCTTGGCCTTGAAATTGAATCGTCCACTTGCGGTGGCTGCTCGTGCAGTTTGGGTCAGCATAAATCGGCACCCGCCCACGACATAGCTCGGATTAAGGGTTGCCCCTACGCCTCAACCAAAATTAGTCACACCCTATCGATTCCTGAGCACCACCGGCAGGAAAACGTACTCCTTGACCGCCTGCATCGGCGGCGTGCCCGGATCGACCGGGTCTTCTCCTGGCAAGCCGGATATCCCAAAGTAGGCCACCAGGAACTCGTCCCAAGCTGTCTGGCTGCCGAACGCCCAACTGCCGCCCGTGACGTAATTGGCATAATCCCACCCGCCGCTGCGGGGCGGGAAGTAGATCGCCAGCCCGTGCGCGTCGTCCAGGTCCCAATAATTCCTCGACCACACGTCCACGGCCGAGCGGTGATACTCGACCACCACGCTGGCCTCGACCGCATCCATCACCGCCTGCGCCGCGTCTCGCACCGCCGCGTCGTCGACGCTTACCTTGACCAACTCGGCCAGGTGGTACAGGTCGACGTATTCGTCGCTGCTGTCGAGCACCAGGTAGTTGCGCGAGTCAAAGGTCTGCACGAGATTGCGAGCATTGATGATGCGCGAGATCGTGGTGGGGCTTAGGTAGATTGTCGCCGCCTGGGCAAGCTTGTCTACCGCGTTCCCCACCTGCCCGATGCTGGCCATATCCAGGACCGAGATGGTGCCAGGATAGCCGCGCAGAGCAGCCATATACGTCTTGGCGATATTCTGCGCCAACTGGCGCGGCGTGGTGTTCTCGGCCAGGCCGGAGATGTAGGCGTCGTAGGCAAACACGCTCCAGCCCAGGTTCTCCGAGGCCACGATATAGTCCACGGCGTCCTTCACCTCGTAGGCGTCCTCGATCATCCCCATCAAGCAGGCGTCCAGGTACAGCACGTCGATCTTGTCGCCGCCGCTGGTGATGTCGTTCATCGCCCTCTCCAGCTCAGAGTAGGCTGACAGCCGGTCGCCGCTGCTGGCGTCGTCCCAAGCGATGCCGCTGGTGCCGCGCCCGTGGTTGGCGATGGACAGCAGGTAATGGTCGGCCGGGTAATTTTTCCGCGCCCAGGTCACAAAGTCCACCAGCGTTTGGGCATTGCCCATGTTCAGCTCGCCCAAATTCCAGCCGGCCGCGATGGGGGAAGAGACGATGCCGAGCCGGGTGTCGTACTGGACGTGGTACAGGCGGGTGTCGCCGCGGACCAGGCCGTCCCACAGCACCAGGACGTCGAGGTTAGGCTTGTTCTCCATGCGCTCCATGCGGTCGATGGCGTCCTTCAGGGATTGATGGAGGTTGTTGTCGCCGGCCAGGTAGAGCATAAAGGTCCACGTCTTGTAGTCATCGGGCAGGACGGTGATGTAATTGGCGCGCACCAGCGTATCTGTCCCATCGGGTCCGGCGGCGGTCAGCGTGACGGTGTAGACGCCTGGCTGGGTGTACTCGTGGGCGGGGTGGCGCGCGCCGCTCATGCCGCCGTCGCCAAAGTCCCAGGCCCAGGCGACGATGCTGCCGGCGGAGTAGTCGGTGAACTGCACTTCCAGTGGGGCGGTGCCGCTGATAGGTGAGGCGGCGAACATTGCCTCCACTGGCGCGTAAACGGTAATGTACCTGGCCCTGGTCTCGCGGTCTGTCCCGCCCGGCCCGGCCACGCTCAGCGTGACGGTGTAGACGCCGGGGTCGACATATTCGTGGGCCGGGTGGCGCCCACCGCTCACGCCGCCGTCGCCAAAGTCCCAGGCCCAGGCGACGATGCTGCCGGCGGAGTAGTCGGTGAACTGCACTTCCAGTGGGGCCGTGCCGGTGACGGGCGTGGCGCTGAAGGCGGCTTCTACGGCTGCGTAGACGGTGATGTAGCCAGTCTTGATCTCCGTGTCTGACCCGCCGGGGCCGGAGACGGCCAGTGTGACGGTGTAGACGCCCGGCTGGGTGTATTCGTGAGCCGGGTGGCGCGCGCCGCTGGCCGAGTCGTCGCCAAAGTCCCATGCCCAGACTACAATGTTCCCACTGGAGTGGTCCGTGAACTGCACCTCCAGTGGGGCCGTGCCCGTGACGGGTGAGGCGCTAAAGGCCGCCGTGGGGGCCGGGTGCTCCTCGCTCGCCGTGCCGCTCCAAAAGCCGCCCGTCAGCGCGTAACCCGCGCCTCCCCACACGCGGGCGTCCGGCTGGCCGGCCGTGCCGTCCAGGCTGTAGCGGCCCTCGCCGTCTTGCAGCGTGCCTCCCCCGCCGTCGGCCGTCCACCAGGACAGGTCGTAGCCGCCGCTTTGGGCCAGCAGCGTGGGGACGAGCAACAACAGCAGCCCCAGGGTCAGCAAGGGCACGACACGGATTCTGACACGGATTGCACGGATGGGTTCCGTGTGATTTTGTATGTTCTTGCTCATTGTTTCTCTCCCCCAACACGGATTGCACCACACGGATTTTTCACGGATTACACGGATAAAGCGCGTGAGTACACGCGGACACGGATTATGGGATATGCACGGGCGCCGGGGAGTGATAGCCGGCGATCAGCCCCACGTCCACCTGCTGGCCATTGCTCTGCACCGTCCAGGTGCGGGCGCTGAGCATGTCGCTGTACACGGCGGTGAGTGTGATCGTGTCACCCACCGAGACGAGCAGCGGGGCCGAGCTGAGGTCCACGCCATAGTGCGGGTCAGCGCTGGATATGCCAACAGCCGTGGTGGCAGTCAGGACGCCTGAAGGGCCATCGATGCGGACGCTGGCCCCGGTCACCGCTTTGTCCTGGTAATAGACGTAGCCAAACATGCAGCAGGGCGGCGGCTCATGACCGGGCGGCGTCACAACCCCGCAGAGGCGCGGCAGCGGGACAGGTGGGGGATCTTGGACCTGGCCGACGGCCGTGGCGGCCGGGATGACGAGCACGGCACACACCAGGCCGGCAAGGATGGCCAGGCGAAACAGGCTCGGGTTGTTCAAGCGATGGACAAGATTTTGAATGGACACAGTGACCTCCTCATGATGATACAAATACATTTATCTCAATCAACGTCGGAAGCGAGCGATTTCCGACATGAAACACGGATTCTTCACGGATTACACGGATGAACACAGATTACACGGAATGCTCGCGGGCCAATCCGTGTATCCGTGTCCGCGTGTACTCACGCGCCGAATCCGTGTTTTCGACGAGGACAAAGCCGGCCCAATAGAGCGGGTGGCGCCATTCTTGCAAGGTGTCCAATTGAGCCGTGCGCAGGGCGGCCCTGGCCGTTTGCCCTTCCGCCAGCCACCGGTAAAAACGCGCCATCAATCCAGAAGTCGAGGCGTCGTCCACCTTCCACAAGCTGGCGACCACGGCCCCGGCGCCGGTCGCCAGCAAGGCGCGGCTAAAGCCGATCAGCCCGCCGCCGCGCCGGCCGCTCAAGCCCGTCTCGCACGCACTCAAGGTCACCAATGGGTGGTTTGCCAGTCTCAAGCGGTACATATCCGCCACGGTGGGGCGCGCGTCGGCCAATTGGAGCCACGAAAAGAAGGGATTGTCGGCCCGAAAGGCAGCGTGGGTGGCCAGATGGATCAGGCCGGCCTGGCAGGCGCGCTGGCCAAATTCAGCCTCGGTGGCGGCTTGCTCGGCCAACAAGTGGCCGCCGGCGGTGAAAACTTGGGCCACCTGCCTGGCCTCCTCGATGGCAAAAGGCAGCCGCCCGCCGTCCGAATATCCAATCGCCAACGGTGAAGTCATGCTTGGCCGAAACTCCCATACACCCAGCTCGCCGGTCAGGTAGGCGATCTCACAGCGTTCGAGCAGATAATGCGCGCCGTCGAACAGGCCAGCCAGGGGCACACCGCTCAAGGCTGGGGGCAGGCTGACGTATAGACACGGAGCATCTGCTTGGGTGGTCTCCCCCTCTCCTCCCAGGAGAGGGGGCCGGGGGGTGAGGTCCAGGGGAGCGATGAGAAAATCGTACAGGCGGCGCAAGTGCGCTTGCGCGTCGGCGCACAGCGACTCCAGCCCGGCGGCGATCACATCGGGCGGGTACAGCTTGAGTCCCTCCAGTCCAAAGCGCCAATTGTTTGCCAATTCCTCGACTTGCCGGGCCGGCCCCAGCTCCACAACCCGCTCGATGCCCTCGCGGCTTACGACAAAGGCTATCACTTGCCCGCGCAACACATAATACTGCACCAACGCTGCACCGGATGGGAGGCTGCGCCGAGCTGCGGCGGCCGTGTACTGGCCGGGCTGAGGATAAAAGCGCCCGTAGTGCATTTGCCAACGCCGGCCCAATTCAGCGATTTGTTCTTCCAACCCGCGCAGTTTTCCCCACGCCGCGGCTTCGACGACGGGCGAACGTTGGGGGTCGCTGTCGGATTGCACATCGCCTGGGCTGTCCAGGCGTCCGTGTTCCCAGTACCACGCGCGGCGCAGCGCCCGCAGCTTGTCCAACAGCGCCTGTTCCGCTTCGCTGGGTGCTTCTTCCATCTCTGCGTAGGCCGGCCCCACTTGCGCCAGCTCGTTGGCGCGCCCGGCCAATTCGAAGGCTTGTTCCGGCTGATCGAGTGCCAAAGCCAGGCGCACGGCGTCCTCGTACACGGCCATTTTATCCTCCAGGAAGGTGGCGCGGAACTCGTCTACCCACAAATCGCTCTCCAGGCGCTCGATGGCCTCTACAGCGGCCAGGTAATGGGCAAATGCTGGCCCGGCCTGGTCTTGTGCCTCAACTGCCCGCCCCATGACGTGGTGGGCGCGGTAAGCCAGCGCTGATAACCCTAACTGCTCGGCCACATGGCGCGCCACTTGGGCCAATCCTTCTGCTTCGACCGGCTGCTCCAGATCCAACGCGCACCACGCCTGCACGATCTGCGCCTGTGCCGCGCGCACGCCCAGCCCGCGCTCTCCCAGGAGCCTGGCTGCCCGGCGGGCCAGCCGGCGAGCGCTGGCCGGCGCGCCGATCAAGCGGAGCGCGTCCGCCCGTTCCACGTCAACCAGGGCGGCCTCGACGAGTGCCCTCCGGCGTGAGAAAATCCGCCGTGCGCGGTCGAACAGACGCAGCGCGGCGGCCGTGTTCCCCATTCTCTGCTGCGCGACTCCCTGAGCCAGCCTGGATAGAGCTAGCTGCCGTTTCATCCCGCGCCGCGCAAACTCATCCTCACATTCTTCGGCCAGCGCCATAGTTTCGGGTAGTAAATTCAACGCCAGGTAGACGCGAGCGCGGTACAGGTCTACGACGGCTGCTTCTAGGCGGTTGCCCAATGTGGCGAAGCCATCGCGCGCCCTCTCCAAATGGCCAAGCGCTTCCTGGTAACGGCTCTGCCTGGAGGTCAAGGCCCCCAGGTTGAGGTCCACCTGTGCTACTTCTTGTGATATCCCGCTTGCTAGCAAGGCCGCACGCGCTCCAGCCAGCAAATGTTCAGCCTCACTGAAGCGATCGAGATTCTCCAGCGTGGCGGCGCGATTCACGTTCATACGTGCTGCCTGGATTGTATCACCCGCTGCCGCAAAGGATTCACCGGCGCGTTCGTAGGCGGCGAGCGCCTCGTCATAGTTGCCGCGATGATAGTACACGGCGCCAATATTGGCCTCTAGGAGCTTGTCGGAGAGACGACATGTCGCGCTTACCTTCCCGAAAGCTCCGAGCTTTCGGGAAGGTGGACAATCGCTCTCTCCG
>JAFGFO010000423.1 GCA_016931085.1 Thermoflexales bacterium | reverse complement strand
CTTGGCGTCGTCGTATTCGGCGTTTTCGTCAATGTCGCCTTCTTCCATCGCCTCGTGCAGGCGTTGGGCGATCTCGGCCCGCTTGACGGTGCACAAGAAATTGAGCTCGTCTTCCAGCTTTTTTAGACCCTCGCGGGTGACGTAAGTTGGTTGCTTGGTCATCTTCCCCTTCAAACAAAAAAAGGACACCTAGACGTGTCTTTTAAACAAAGCGAGAGCGGGGGCTCTCACATCTATAGAGTTGAGAACCGATTATAACCGAAATCGCAAAAATTGCAAGTGCCCCCACCGGGAGTCGAACCCAGATTTAGAACTTAGGAGGTTCCCGTTCTATCCTTTGAACTATGGGGGCCAACGCTCACAAGTATAATCGTTTAGCTCAAATTGTCAATCCCGCAGACTCCCCCATTTTGCGTCTTGGCGCTTTTGGGGTTAAAATGTAGAGACCTAGCACTGCTAGGTCTCTACATTGTCGAATATGGAGGACACGTGAAACGGATCGCTCTCATCACAGGCGCTAGCAGCGGGATCGGCGCGGCTTTTGCCAGGAGACTGGCCAGCCAGGGCTATGATTTGATCATCACCGGCCGGCGCAAAGACAAGATCGAGGCCCTGGCCGGCGAGCTGGAAAACACCTACGGCACCGCCGTCGAGCTCGTCATCGCCGAGTTGGCGGCGCCCGAGCAGGTGCAGGAGCTTGTACAGAAAATCAAGGCCACGCCCGAGCTGGATGTGCTGGTCAACAACGCCGGCTTTGGCGTGCTGGGCGACTTTGCCGAGGGGCGCATCGAGGAACAGGTGGCCATGATCGACGTCCACGTGCTGGCCACGGTCAGGTTGACCCACGCGGCTTTGCCCGCCATGCTGGCAAGAGGGAAGGGGGCTGTCATCAACGTTTCTTCGATCAGCGCATGGACGCCGCTGGCCCGGAACACGCTGTACGGCGCGACCAAAGCCTTCCTGACCTTTTTCTCTGAAGCGCTGCACATGGAGCTGGCCGGCAGCGGCGTGCGCGTGCAAGCCCTGTGCCCGGGCTTTACCCGGACGGATTTTCACGCCAGGCTGGGCGTCGAGGACGCCCAACGCCGGGATCAAGGCCCCATCAAGTGGATGTCGCCGGAGCAGGTGGTGGACGCATCGCTGCGTGGGCTGGAAAGGGGCACGGTCGTGTGCGTGCCGGGTTTTTGGAACCAGCTCATCGTTGGCCTGCTAGGCTTCTTGCCCCGCCGGCTGTACTACCGGCTCGCCGCCAGGGCGAACAAACCGCCCTGGGAGTAGACGACAAACCTTAGACCTGAAACCTTAAACCTGGAACCATTTTAGGCAGGAGGATCCCGTGACCCCTGACATCTCACCCGGCCAGAGCTTTCCGCTCGGGGCGACCGTTCGCCCCGGCGGGGTCAACTTTTGCATCTTTTCCAAAAACTGCCAGGCGTTGGAACTGCTGCTGTTTGATGCCCCCGACGCCCCCCAAGCGGCGCGCGTCATCCGGCTCGATCCCAAGCGGAACAAGACCTTTTACTACTGGCACGTTTTTGTGCCGGGCATTGACGCAGGGCAGGTCTATGCGTATCGCGCCTACGGTCCCTTCGACCCGGCCCAGGGCCACCGCTTTGACGGCGACAAGGTGCTGCTGGACCCCTACGCGCGAGTGGTGGTGGTGGGGGACAAATACTGCCGTGAAGCGGCTATCGGGGCCGGCGACAACTGCGCCCAGGCGATGCGGGGCGTCGTGCTGGACCCCAGCGCCTACGATTGGGAAGGGGATATTCCCCTGCTCTTGCCCTTCGCCCACGCGGTGATTTACGAGCTGCACGTGGGCGGCTTTACCCGCCATCCCAGCTCGGCTGTCTCACCAGCCAAGCGCGGCACCTACGCCGGCCTGGTGGACAAGATCCCCTACCTGAAATCGCTCGGCATCACCGCCGTCGAGCTGATGCCTGTGCAGCAGTTTGACGAGCAGGACGTCCCCCGCCCACTCAAGAACTATTGGGGCTACAACTCGGTCGCTTTCTTTGCGCCACACTGCGGCTACAGCTCGCGCCGCGATCCCCTGGGGCCGGTGAACGAGTTCCGCGACATGGTGAAGGCCTTTCACCGCGCCGGCATCGAGGTGATCCTGGACGTGGTGTTCAACCACACCGCCGAGGGAGACCACAGCGGCCCCACGCTGTCTTTTCGCGGGCTGGAGAACCGCGCCTATTATATCCTGGAGGCAGACCGGGCCTTGTACGCTAATTACAGCGGCTGCGGCAATACCGTCAACGGCAACCAATCGATCGTGCGCCGCATGATCATGGACTGCCTGCACCATTGGGTCGCGGTGATGCACGTGGATGGCTTTCGTTTTGACCTGGCCTCAGTGCTGGCTCGCGACGAGTGGGGCCAGCCGCTCAAAAGCCCGCCGCTGTTGTGGGATATTGATTCGGACCCGGTGCTGGCCGGCACCAAGATCATCGCCGAAGCCTGGGACGCGGCCGGGCTGTACCAGGTCGGCTCGTTCGTCGGCCACCGCTGGGCCGAGTGGAACGGCCAATTCCGCGACGACGTGCGGCGTTTTGTCAAGAGTGACCTGGGCAGCGTGGGCCGCCTGGCGGCGCGCCTGACGGGCAGCCCCGATCTCTACCCGCAAGTGGACCGCGAGCCGAACCGCAGCATCAATTTCGTGAGCTGCCACGACGGCTTTACGCTGAACGACCTCGTTTCCTACAACGCCAAGCACAACGAGACCAACGCCCCTGCCGACTATGGCGGGACAGACTTTAACTTGAGCTGGAACTGCGGCGAGGAAGGTCCGAGCGACGACCCGCAGGTGGAGGCGCTGCGCTTACGGCAGGTGAAGAATTTCCTGACGATCTTGTTCGTGTCGCAGGGGACGCCCATGCTGTTGATGGGGGACGAGCTGCGGCGCAGCCAGCAGGGCAACAACAACGCCTACTGCCAGGACAACGAGCTGAGCTGGTTTGACTGGAGCGAGCTAGGGACGCGCGCCAGCCTGCTGCGCTTTGTGCGCGGCTTGATTCGCTTTACGCAGGCGCGCGAGATCTTCCGAGAGGAGCGCTTCTGGGTAAGCACCGGCCAGGAGGCCCATCTCACCTGGCACGGCGTGCGCCTTGGGCAGCCCGATTGGAGCTATGACTCGCACAGCCTGGCCTTTGAGCTGCACCATCCAGGCACAGGGCGGGACGAACACCTGCACGTGATGCTCAACGCCTATTGGGAGCCGCTCAGCTTCGAGCTGCCGCCACTGCCGGCCGGGCAGCAGTGGCACCGGATCGTAAACACGGCCCTGCCGTCGCCGGATGATTTCTCGGACAGCGAAACAGCTCCCCCGGTTAAACAACATAAATACCGGCTCGAAGCGCGCTCGGCGGCGATCCTGCTGGCGTGCTGTCGCCGTTAAAAACGCAAGTGACCGGCACCCGCTTCACGAGGTGCCGGTCACCTGACTCTCGCTATTCCGCTTTCTTGCTAGACAGGAAGCGATTGACTTTCGTCCCGCACACGGGGCAGGTTCCCTTGGCCATCTCCCGGCCCTTGGCTGTCTTTTCGACAACGCCGTTCTTGATCGTTTGCTTCTTGCGACACTTGACACAATAACCTTCAAATTCCATTTTGATCTCCTTATCTAGTCCATGAAACGAGTCCACCTGATGGGACTCCCAATAGCGCCATTATACCACAAATACGCTTTCCTGAGAGCCTTCGCGAGCGCCAGTTGAGTACACGGTCAACCACCGGCCGAGCGGTCCCCAACAAGACGAATCTCAGCACGCCGGAGAATCGTGGCTATTCGCAGTTGATAAAATCATCTCCCGAAGGGCCTTTCGAGAGTACTCACCCAGTCTAGCTGGATGCTTGGCTTTGACTTTAACAGGTTTTTAAGAGCTCTCTCTTGCCACAGAATACCCGAGTTGCCCCGCACGACGATGTGCCTGTTCTCATCTTCACACAATTGGGCTGTGAATCCGTGTAATCTCCCCAGTCCCAAGCTGTTCAAGTATTCTAGTTCGGACAGATCGAGTGTGATCGTTGGAGATGCGGAGGCGCTCGCTTGATCCATCACTTCTTGGATTTGGGTGTATTCTTGGGCGCTGTGCAGGCGCATTAGGCCTCGAAAAAAGACTGTTGCTACTGCCGGCTCGTAAATGACTTGATAGCTTTGTCCTTGTACTTGCACAATGTGCTCCTTGAAGATCGGGATCAGCCGGCCAGGCTGATCCCAGGCATGGCAAATCTCAGCACGTCGAAATAGTCATCCGCTGATTCCTTTTTTGACCGGTTTTTTAGCCGTCGCCTTGGACGCCGTCACCTTGCTCGCTGGGGGCCTGGCGCGCGCCGCTTTCTTTTCTAACGCTGCCACCCGTGTTTCGAGTTTGTCCATGCGGTCGACGAGCAGCGAGCGCAGGTCGACCACGTGCGCTTCGAGCCTGGCCAAGCGTTCGCGCTCGCCCGGCTCGGCGCTGACTGGGATCTTGATCGCTTGGGGCGGCGCGGGCTTGGCCGGTGCGGCGAGTGGCGCAGGCCGGCCTTCCAGGTAAGCCTGGATTTCTTGCTCCAACACGCTGATGCGCTCGGTAGCCAACTGGCGCAGGCGGCGCGTCTCGAGCAGCACGTCCTCGATGCTGGCCTCGGCTGCCAGCGCGGCCGGGTTCACGCTCAGCTCGTCCGGCGGCGCGGGCGCGGCGCCATTTCTCAATGACACGATGCTGAGAAAAGTGCCGTCCTCGGCGCGTCCCATTTCCTGCACGCGCACGATGGCGTCGCGGTTGAGCGGCCCGTGAATGTGTGGGAACAAGATCTCGCCCACGATTTCGTAACGGATCTCAGCCTCGACCTGGCGCTCGTCGATGACGAGCAGCCAGAACTTGCCCGGCGTTTTGCGGTATACTGTGTTGGCCACCAGCAGCGTGCGCTCGTCGCCCTTGGTGCAGTGGATAAAGCCTTCTTCTTCAAAGCGGGGCGGACGATAGGGCTGACCGGTGGGCTGCTGGTCGTAATACTCGGCCGGCACGACGTGATAAATGATGCGTTCTTCGCTCATAGTTGCCTCCGGAAGATGTAAAACGTAAAGCGTAAAACGTGATCAGACCACACCCACCCATTGTTCAACCCGTGACGGCGTGAGTGGCTGCTCGAGCAGCGTCTGGAAACGCACGAGCGGGTCGCCGGCGTCCAGGTATCGATCGAGCAAGTCACGTCCATAATGATAACTGAACACGTAGCCCCGCAGCAGCGGGTCGGCGATGAAGCGATAGGATCGGCGGGCGCGCTGCTCGGTGATCGCGCTGTAACGCTGGATATACGCCACGACGTCTTGTTCAGTCGCGCCATCGCGGTGCACCATGAAGGCGGCGTTGCCATCGACGGGCTTCAGCTTGCGCTGGGCGTGAGCGATGGCCCGGTCGCGCACCACCAGGCTGGGGTCGAGGCCGGCCCTCGGATACAGCTCCTCACGCAGCCAGGTCTTGAGCTCGTGCTCGCTGAAGATGATTTGCCAGGCCAACTCGGCAATCCCCTCGCTGATCACACATTCTGGCGCGTTGAGCAACTGGACGCACGTTTCGGCATAACCCAACTGGCGATACAGGCGTCGCTCTTTGACGACGTGCTCAGTGTGGTGGCCGGCGTAGGCCTCGTGGGTCAAGAGAAAGGGCAGTTGGTTGGCGCGCATGGGCAAATCGGTGTTGATCTCTATGCGCGAGTGGTAATCGCCCTGGTACCAGTTATAGGCCGCCCATGGTTTGTTTTCGACGAGGTGTAGGCTGACCTGTTCAGTCTCGGGCAAATCACACACTTGTCTCGTCCGCCGCCGGATCTCGTCACGGCAGCAGAGCGCCAAAGGCAGGATTGTCTCGGGCGACAAGCGGAATTGCTCATTCCAGGCCTCCAAGCGTTCGGGCAGCGGTTGAGAGCCAGGCAGCAAATCACTCATCATGCACAGCGCATCTTCGAACTCGTGCTCGTTGGTCCAATGAGGGGTGATGTCGTAGACGAGTTGCAGTTCTTCCTCGAAAGGCAGGCTCTCGCCTTCCAGGCGGCGCAGCGTAGCCATCATGGCCGTGAGCTGCTTGCTCAGCCATTCGCGGCGATTCTCTTGTGGCACTGAAGGCAGATCATGGAGAACTGCTTGCGCCTGTTGGCGCAAGTCGTGAGGTGGAATTTCTCCCTCAGCCTCAGCTTCAGCTTGCCACTCGGGCGGGCCAAAGTACGCATCGATATAACCAGGCGCCAGGCGATTGATGTGAAAGGCCAGGCGGATATAGCTCCGGCTGACCGAATCGACCGGGATGTTTTCAACGTTTGAGCTTGGGCTATTCATTTTTGCTTGTCCTAATTCTCGTTAGCGGGGAAGAATGATTGGGTTCCGGCTTCCCCGGCCGGCTGGTCCGCCTCGGCTCTCGGCCTGGCCATCTCTTGGATTTTTTCGGCTTCCTCGGGCAGCAGCGGCGGCAGCTCGGACAGGTTAGACAAGCCAAAATGTTGCAAAAACTCGAAGGTGGTGCCGTACAGGATGGGATGCCCGACCGTTTCCAGCCGCCCCACCTCTTCGACCAGTCCCTTGCTCAGCAGGTTCTTGAGCACGCTGTCGCAGTTCACGCCGCGCACCGCCTCGATTTGAGAGCGCGTACACGGCTGCCGGTAAGCGACGATGGCGAGTGTCTCCAAGGCCGCCGCCGACAACTTGCTGCTCAACTCAAGCCCCAGGAAACGCGTGATGGCCGGCGCCGCGCTCGGATGGGTGGCCAGTTGGACCCGCTCGCCCTTGCGCTGCAGGCGCAGCCCGCGCTCGCCGCTGCCGTTGCCCGCCGCGTTGGGCACGTTGGACATCCCTTGTGTGGCCAGAATTGCCAGCGCCGCCTCGACCTGGTCGAGGCTGGCCTCGGTCGCCTGCGCCAGGCGCGCCACGCTCACCGGCTCGTCGGCAACGAACAATAAACTTTCGATCAAGGCAGGTAAAGCCAGCTCCTGCGTGGAGGATGCGAGTTCAGCCTCGTTCATTCTACGTCTGACCTTGGAGGTGCGCCTGGATTCGAATGTGGCCTTATTCGTTCTGCGCCTGGCTGCTGTCGGTTGGGCCCGGCTCTCCCAAGCGAGCCGGTGGCGCCTCGACTGGCAGTGTGGGCCGGCTGGCTGGCGTCGCTACCGGCCTGGCGCTGTCGGAAGGGTAGACGGTGCGGATCATGACCTCCGGCTTGCCGGCCAGTTTAAGCCCCAGCTTGTTCTGGATGACGTCGCGGGCGACTTCGAGAACCTCCTCGGCTTTGTGCGGCACGTTGATCTCGGAGGCCGTCTCGATCTCCAACGAAACGGCCACACCGTTTCGCCGCCCACTCACGCGCGGCTTGACCGTCAGCACGTCGGGGAGTGGGTCGATGTGGAATTTGAGCCGGTCGGCGATCGAGTCTACCCTCATGCTGACCTGGCCGCCGCTCACGCTGGGCACACGGATCCACCGCCGGCCCGATCCACGGAACTCGGTTAGCAGCAGCACGACGAGCGCAAAGTTCACCGCGACAGCAACCAGGATCAAGCACGCTCGAAGCACGAGATAGCCCGGCTGCGGGATGCTGCCGATTTGCTCTGCCAGGTTTTTAGCCGTCTGCCCGAACGTGGTCAAAGTCTCCTGCGGCAGGATCAGCAAGAGGGTGAGGATGATGATCGTCAGCAAAATGGCCAACACGACGATGATGCGGTTAATGGTATTCATAACTAACCTCCAGTCAAAGGGCGCAAACCAACACATTATAGTTACCAGTTTATCACACCTGGCGGGGACATGCAAGTATCGCTTGACCAAGCTCGCCAGGGCTGATATAATTACTTATGGGACAAGGGGAAGCCAGATGGACTTTGAAATCATTGGCCAGATCACAGGTATGGAAACAATTGCCATTGGCCGTGGAATTCGTGGTCTTGCTCGGCTGTACAAGCAATACGGCAAAGGGCGCTGGAGAAAGCTCGAGGGAATTGCCACGGTGCGCCTCGAAGATGGTACAATACACACAGCCGAGATACATTGGTATGAAGCGCATGGGTTAGGGAGAAAAGAGTTCAAGCTCAAATTCCCCCTGATAGATTAGCTATGGAAAAACAACATTTTGCGATTTGCATCAACAATGCTGGTTACAAAGCTTCACTGGAGATAGGGAAGCTGTATCGCGTAATATCCGATGATGAAGCCAGCGCGCACGGTTATATCCGGGTGATTGACGAAAGCGGCGAGGATTATGCTTACTCGTCAAATCGTTTTCTTCCAGTAGCGTTACCTCAACCAGTGGAAGAAACTTTGTTGGGTGTCCTGGAAGCCGCTTAGGACGCGTTAGCTCGTATCCTGCCTGCCTAGGAGCTTGTCGGAGAGACGACATGTCGCGCTTACCTTCCCGAAAGCTCGGAGCTTTCGGGAAGGTAGACAATCGCTCTCTCCG
>JAFGFO010000422.1 GCA_016931085.1 Thermoflexales bacterium | reverse complement strand
TAGCGCGGCACGCTTCGCGCCGCAACCAAAGATTTTACCGCCGAGAGCGCCGAGAACGCAGAGTTTTTAAAAATCTTCTCGGCGCACCCTGAGTGCTCGGCGCGCAAGCGAAAATCTTCGCGATTGTGATAGTTTTTCGCGGGTAATATTATAGGACACGGACGCAAAGCGCACGGATGACACGGATTTTTAGATCGAGATTTTTGCTGATCGATCCAATTATCTGTGTCAATCCGTTAAATCCGTGTTTTCCGTGTCTCTCCGTGTTACAGCTTGATCACGCGAAAGGATTCCTCGTAGCATTCGCGCCCGTCGTCACTGCTTTGCCGCAGCCGCTCGCGCACACGCTGTTCCAAGGCGAGCGGGTCTTTAATTTGGCTTTTGTGCTCGCGCAGGGCCGCCAGCTTGACGTCGATGGTGTCGGTGACGTCGACCCAGGTGTTGGGCTCGTTGGTGAGCGAAAACCATATCTCGCGTGGCGAATGGGGTTCCAAGCCTTCGGCCAGCAGCTCTGGAAAGTACATGCGGTTGCCGGCGGCCGGGAACACGGCGTCCAGCGCGGCCGCGCCGATGGTGCGGTGGTCGCTGTGGTTGATGTAGGCATTGGCGCGAAAATAGGTGGTCGGATCGCACGTCACGATGATGTCGGGCTTGTAGCGGCGAATGGCGCGCACCAGTTCGCGGCGCAACTCGAGTGTGTTGAACAACTCGCCGTCCGCGTAGCGCAAAAAGATGAGCTGGCGAGCGCCGATGATGGCGGCCGCGGCGTGCTGTTCTACCTGGCGATCGGCGCATAACACCTCGGGCGTCATCGTTGGATCGTCGCTGCCCTTGTCGCCGCAGCTTGCCAGCAGATAGGTGATGTTCTTGCCCTCGCGCGCCCACTTGGCCAGTGTAGCGCCGCAGAAGAACTCTGGGTCATCAGGATGAGCGAGAATCAGTAGGACTTGCATGAGTCTTGGGCTTGGAGGCTTGGCGTCCCTGGTTGACTTTTTTTTGTTCATGGTGAGCGTCCATACGGCTGGAGCCGCCTGTTTTCTTTCTGCGTCGTTTGCGTCCGCGGCGGCTGGCGAGGGTGCTGCTGGGTTGTGGAGTGGCTGCTTGTGGGGCTGTCTGAGTGGACCCTTCCAGTGGAAGGATGTCCTCGCGCGCCACCTCGAAGTGCAGTTCGTCCACTCGCACCATCACAGCGCCTTTGAGTGGCAGCACCTCGGTGACCACGCCGCGTCCCTTGGAGGTGCCAATTTCTTTGCCTCGCTTGGGTAGCCCTTTGCGTGCTTCGACATATTGTTCATATTCGTAGGCCAGGCAGCAGCGTAAGCGGCCGCACACCCCGGTGATTTCTTGGGGATTGAGATTGATCTCTTGCTCTTTAGCCATCTTGATGCTAATCGAGCTGAAGCTGGTCAGAAAGCGCTGGCAGCAGCGCAGCTCGCCGCACGCGCCGTAGCCGCCTAGCGACTTGGCCGCATCCCTTGGCCCCACCAGCTTGAACTCTATCCGAGCGCGAAAGGAAGGCGTGATTTCTTGCTTGAGCTTGTGCGTATCGATCTTGTTCTCAGCGGTGTATAAAAAGAGCAGGCGCGTGCCGTCAAAACTGTATTCGGCCTTGATCACCTTGATCGGCAAGTTGAGGTGGCGCGCGGCTTGCTGGCAGATTTCCAGCGCCTCGGCTTCTTTGCCTTGCCAATGGCAGCGGATGGCCATGTCACGCCCGGTCGCTATACTCTCGATGGGCTTGACGCTGCCGGGTGTATTGTCGCTGCTCGGTGGGTCGAGCACAGTCACCTGGCCCATCTGCCGGCCGCGCGCGGTTTCGACGATGACGAAATCGCCCTGTTTCAAGTTGGGCCAGCCGCTGGCGTCAAAGTGATAAGTTTTACCAATTGGGTAAAATCTCACTCCGACCAGCCTGGTCGGACTATTTTTGTCTGCCATGCAATTCCCTCTTAACTCTTTTTCTTCTTCCTCGAGACTTCGAGGGCTTGGGCTGAAGGATGGATTTGGTAATGATACGTGTCGGGCTTGTCCAGTTTGTCTTGCCTGAATACGAGCGCGTCAAAGCGATCGTAGACGGCCAGCTCGTAATTGTGATCCATCTTGATCGAATCGAATGGGCAAAACTCGGCGCACAGGCCACAGTTCATGCAGAGCGTGGCGTCAATCGTGAACTCGGCCGCGTCCGACTTGGGGCGGCCTGTGTCCGGATCCTTGGCGCGCACGATCCAGATGCATTGAGGTGGGCAAACCTTGGCGCAAATACCGCAGGCTGTGCAGCGTTCTTGGCCTGTGTCTGAATCCACGACCAGGAATGGAATGTAGCGAAATTTTTCCGGCACGGGGACGCGCTCGTAAGGATATTGCACGGTGTAAACGCCGCTTGACTTGGGCGCTTGCCTTTCTCGAACGTGTTCTTGGCGATAGCGTCCGCCGCGCAGCAGGTAGCGCGCATCGTCCACATAAGTTGCTATGAAATGCTTGAGGGTAACGCCCAAGCCTTTGACCAAGCCCCAACCGTACATGCGTGTTCTCCTATTTGGGTTTCAGCTTCCAGGTTTAACGGTCTACTTCGCCCATAACGATGTCAATGCTGCCGGCGATCGCGATGGTATCGGCCACCTTGGTGCCCCGGCACATCTCGCCCAGGGCGGTAAGATTGATGAAAGAAGGGGAGCGCACGTGATAGCGATACGGATTGCCGCCCCCGTCGCTGACGACGTAAAAACCCAGCTCACCCTTGGGGCCCTCGACCCGGCCGTAGGCTTCGCCGGGCGGAACGCGCATTTGGTATTTGGGCTTGCCGCTCATCACCTCGCCGCCCGGTATCTCCTTCAGGGCCTGCTGCAGGATGCGAATCGACTGGTAGATTTCCCCCATGCGTACACGGTAACGGTCGTAGGTGTCGCCGTTGGGAAAGGTGACCACGTCAAAGTCAAAGCGCTCGTAAATGCCGTAGGGGTCGGCGCGGCGTACGTCGTAAGCGACGTTCGAGGCGCGCAGGACCGGGCCGGATGCGCTGAAATTGATGGCTGCCTCGGTGGGCAGCACGCCTACGCCGATCGAGCGCTCTTGAAAGATTTCGCTGCCGGTCAGGTAGGTCTCAAACTCGGCGTAGATCCTGGGCAAGCGCTCAAAGGCCAGCTCGCGCGCCACGCGCATGAACTCGTCGTCCACATCGTTGGCCACGCCGCCAAAGCGAAAATAGTTACACATCATGCGCGAGCCAGAGGCCATTTCGAACAAGTCCATGATGCGCTCGCGCTCGGCCAGGCCATAGACGGCCGGCGTCATGGCCGACACCCCCAATTCGTTGAAGAGAAAGCCGATCCCGATAAAGTGGCTGACGATGCGCGTGAACTCGGCCATGATCACGCGGATGTACTCGGCTCGCTCCGGCGGCTTGACGCCCAGCAACTGCTCCACGGCCAGGGCATAGCCGAAATTGTTCGACATCGAGGTGATGTAATCCAGGCGGTCGGTGAAAGGCATGTTTTGAAGGTAGGTGCAACGCTCACCGATCTTTTCGTGGTTGCGGTGCAGGTAGCCCAACACCGGCTTCAGATCGACCACGGCTTCACCCCTCAGCCTGAGCACCATGCGAAATACCCCGTGTGTGCTGGGGTGCTGCGGCCCCATGTTGACGATCACGGTGTCGGTGTACAGTTCACCCTGCCCGTTGTCTCCCCCCGCGCCGCCGGCTAGGCCGCTGTAGAGCAGCGTCTCGGCCTCGCAGGTAAAATCTTCCCCCGGCACCCACCCGGCCGGGTACCTGACATTGTCGTGCCAGGCCGTCGTGTCCTCGGCACGGGCGTAGTGACCCTCTGGCCAACGCGAGTCGTAGGGCTTGGTGTCTTGCTCGTAATAGACTTCTTTCCAATCCTTGCGCAGCGGGTGGCCGGCAAAGCCTTCCCACATCAGAATGCGGCGCAGGTCGGGGTGGCCCTCGAAACGGACGCCCATCAAATCCCACGCTTCGCGTTCCTGGAAATCTGCCCCGCGCCACACGGACGTCAACGATGGCAGGCTGGGGGGATCGGCCTCGCGTGGTGCCCGCGCCTTAAAGACCAGCGGTGAGCCACCTATCAGGCGAGAGGCGTGATAGACGATTTCCAGGTAGCCTTCGTCGATATAGTCTACGGCAGTCAGGCTCGCCAGATAACGATAGCCCATCTCGTCGCGGATATAGGTGGCTACCTCCTTCAACGTGCCGGCGTCTATCACTACGCCTTGATGTTGGGCCGGTTGTACGGCCTCGCCAAAGCGTTCCACCAGGTGCTGCAAATCCTGCAGGTGCGGTTGCTCCTGGCTCAGTTCAATCGCTGGGGCTGATGATGTGTCTTGTTCTGCCATATGTGTTCCTCTTCGAAGAGAGTTTCGGGTTTAGGTTGGGCAGGTTCCCATACCTGCCGCTCAGACTTGAATCACGAATGACACGACTATACGAATCCTTCGACTTGGCTCAGGACAAGTTTTCACGCATGTCTAGCGTGCCTGTGTCCTGTTCCAAAGCGCCGACTGACTCTGCAAGCGCCGCTTCACCAGCCGGCGCTGTCGCACTATGCGCCTTGAGTTCTTCCAAGCGCCGCCAGTCAAACACATCGGGACCCAAAATGGGCACCGGCACCCCAACGCTTCCGGTCTTTTGATACCACGGCACGCTGCGGATCGATTGGCTATCCATCGTCTCGAACAATTTGAGAAAGCCTTGCAGCAGCGACTCGGGCTTGGGCGGACAGCCGGGGATATAGACGTCGACGGGGATGTATTTGTCAATGCCAGACACCACGCCGTAGCCTTCTTTAAACGGCCCGCCCGAAATGGCACACGCCCCCATCGCGATGATGTATTTAGGCTCGGCGATTTGATTGTACAGGCGCACGATTTGCGGCAGCATTTTTTTGGTCACTGTGCCGGCGACAACCATCAGATCGGCCTGGCGCGGGCTGGCGCGGAACAACTCCATGCCGAAGCGCGCGATGTCATAGCGTGCGGCGGCTGTGGCGATCATCTCAAAGGCGCAGCACGCTAGGCCAAAGCCCATTGGCCACGTGCTGCGTTTACGCCCCCAGTTGTACAACTTGTCGATCGTGGTGATAAGGATATTGCTTTTCAGCTCACCGGGGACAGGCGGGTTTTGAAGCGTTTGTTCCATACAGAATCGACCTCCGTGTGCAGGCCATGTTTATGGCCCGCTACTCCGAAAATAAATCACGAATGACACGAACACACAAATTTCACGAAACGTGCGGGTTGATTATAGCATAGCTAGAGCTATATGGCAACACTGACTTGCGTCATTCACGTTTCACGTGTTGGGTCTTGTCCAAAGCGGAATTGCCTGATTATCAAGATATTAATTTGACAAATTGCGCTTAGCATGCTACAATGGAACCATATTTGCACAAGGAGGTGGGCGTGATGCAAGATACTCGTCAGCAAATCCTGAAAATATTGAGGGAGCGTGGGCAGGCGACGGTTGAAGAGCTGAGCGGTGAGTTGCGCTTGACCTCGGCGACTATACGCCATCACCTGGACATTTTACGTGGAGATGGATTGGTCGAGTCGCCCGAGATTCGGCGGCGGTCTATACCTGGCCGCCCTCAGTATGTCTACAGCCTGACTGAAGCGGCGTCGGATCACTTTCCTCAAAACTATGCTGGCCTGGCCGACATGATTTTTAGTGAGGTTGAAGAGCGCCTGTCGCCGCTAGAACAGCTTGCTGTGATGAAAAACATAGCTGGCCGGATTGCCGGCGAGTTTCCGCCTGGCCCGCCTGGCGAAACGATGAGTGCCCGGCTTGGGCGGGTGGTGAGTTTTCTCGACGGTAAAGGCTACATGGTGCGTTACGAGAGCGGAGGGGCGGGTTATACGTTGTACGTGACGAACTGCCCGTACCGTGACGTGGTACAAAACCACGAGCAGATTTGCCAGATCGATGTGAATTTGTTCGCTCACCTATTGAGTGTCGCGCCGGAACGCGTGTCGCGTGTGACGAGCGAAGATGGCGCGTGCGTGTTTCGGGTTAGTTTGTCTTGACGGAAATGTCTGTAGGGGCGCTTCGCGAAGCGCCCCTACGTCATGGCTATCTTTGAAGTAGGGAGTAGTTGGAATGGTGATGGAAATTGTGCAGGATTCGTTGACGGATTTGGGGCAGGAGCCTGCCCTTAGCATCAGTGAACAGGCAGCCGGCAAGTTGAGTGCCTTGCTGCAAGAGCGAGCCAAGCCCGATCACGGGCTGCGCGTGTTCATCAGTGGGATGGGGTGTTCGGGCTTGCAATATGGGCTGGCATTGGATGACGCGCCCGACGACACAGACATTGTCGTCGAGAGCCACGGCATCAAGCTGTACCTCGATCAGGCCAGCTCACAGTACATGTGGGGCGCCAGCATCGATTTCGTCGAGACGCCGCAGGGGGGCGCTTTCAGCATCGATAACCCCAACGCGCCTCCGGTGAGCTGTGGATCGAGTTGTCGTGGCTGCGGCTAATGTCGGAGAAGATATTTTCACACACCCTAAAAAGGCTGTGGGCCCCGAAAGGCAAAACAGATGGCCCCCGGCGGCTCTGGCTCGACCTGGGCGACCTGGGTGACCTGGTCAATCCGGCTGGCCCGCACGAGCAGTGGCAGGACCACGGGCTGGGGCTCTTGCGCACGATTCTCCACCAAGACGGCGTCGAAACCGAGTTAGCCTCCACGCGTGCCTGTCGCTCGTGGGGGGAGCTGCGTCGCAAGCTGGTGGGCTATGACGTGCTCTTGATGAACGTCAGGAGCTATACCTTCCCCGTCGCTTACCGAGCGGCCCAGATCTTTAAGGAACTGAACCCCCAGGGTTTGGTGATTGCCGGCGGCATGCACGCCACGGTCGCGTTGGATGAAATGGTGGCGGTCGAGGCGTTCGACAAGATTTGCCAGGGGCCGGGCGAGAAAATCATCACCGCGCTCGTTAGCGACCCGGCTGCATTCCCACGTGTCATCCAGGGCGTTGGCGCCAAATCCATGGCCGAGTGGCCGGCGATAGACAGGCGGCTGTGGCCCAAGCCGGCCAGTTGGAAGCTGAAGCGAAAATTCAACTGGCCGCTGGAACCCGAATGTGGCTGGGGGCCGCCGCCCGTGGCGACGATGCTGACCAGCCGGGTCTGCCCGTGGCAGTGCGTGTTTTGCAACGAGAATTCCTATATCCCCAACATGGGCCGCCGCCCGGTGGAGATGGTCATCGAAGAGCTCAACTTCCTGGATGAAAAACATGGGCCGCTCGGCTCGGTGGTCATCCACGATTCGATGTTTTTCCAGAATCCCACCTGGCTGGAGGAATGGATCGAAAAGTATCCTCGCAAGGCTAACTCGGTCTGGCCGTACTGGGCAGCCGGCCGCGCCGATACTGTGCGCCAGTGGCCAGAGCTTTTTGAAGCGCTCATTCGCGAGACCAACTGGACGACGATCTCGATCGGCTTCGAGTCTGGCAGCGATCGTGTCTTGAGGCTCTTGAACAAAGAATGTAGCGAAGAGGACAATTACTTTACCATCGACTTGTTGCACAGGATCGCCGACGACCTCGAACGGCAGGGGAGGCAGCCCCCGGTGTTCTGGTCGAACATCATGCTGGGCATTCCCGGTGAGACGCGCGAGGACGCCTTCAAGACGATGCGCATGCTCAGGTATACGCGCCGGGTGCTGCCCTCGATCGCCTTTTACGCGCCTTATCCAGGCTCGGCCCTGGGCTACCAGCTCATCGCCGAGGGCAAGAGCTTGATGAGCAAGGAGAACTATCACCGCTTTCCTGACGACGAAAAGGTCAAGGGGGTGGATTACCAGTTTTATCGTGACATGCTGGCCGGCAAGTACGACGGCGAGATTGAGCGCGGCCTGCCCGCTTCAGCCCGCCGGCAGTTGGCCGACTACTCTAGCGCCTTGTCCAAGGCCTGAGCCTTTTGCCGATTTGCACCATGAGCAGTTTTAGCAACCCACACTTTATGTACCTGTTTTCGATGAAGAACGGGAAAAAGAAGCTGGCCTACGGGCAATCGCCTGAGGATGCTTTAGACATCTTGCGCACTCGTCTGAGCGAAGAAGAGATGGGCGAGATTGTCAAAGAAGAGTACATCAAGATTTCGCAGAGGCGGCTGCAAGAGTACGTCCACTTACTTGGCTGAAGTGCGTGCCAGCCTGGCGTAGCAGCCGTGCCACAGCGAAGCCGGGCGTGTCAACTGCTTGATGCGCACGTCGCTAAAGCGGGGCGCCAACTGGGCCAGCTCGGCCAGCACGTCGTTCCAGCGTTCTTCGCAGAGTGCCGTATGCAGCCGGGTGGCGGCTGCCTCGGCCCATTCCCATTCGCGGCGGAACTGGTCGGCCTTGAGGTAATAGTCACGCTTTTCCCAGGCTTGGGCCGATTGGTCGACCCCGTCTGCGATCTCGCGCAGGGCCAGGCTGATGAAGGCTAGCATGTCCATGCTTTCAGCGTCCAGGCTGGACTTGGCGCTCAGCCGGCGCAAGATTTCAGCGATGGCGCGCCGTAAGCTGTTGCGTTTTTGAGCGGGTGTGCCGTCGGCGTATATGATGCGGCTCATTTATTTCAGTCCCAGGCTGTGACAGGCCGCCCCGATGAGTGCCGCGTTGGGATTCAGGATGACATAGACCGGGATGCGCGAGAGCATTTGGCTAAAGCGCCCTTTGCGGGTGAAGGCTTCCATGAATGTTTTGTCTTTGAGGCGGGGCAAGATGCGGGGTGGGATACCGCCGCCCAGGTAAAGCCCACCGGTAGCCAGCACCTTGAGCGCCACGTCACTGGCTTCGCTGGCCAGGATGGATACGAACAGCTCGAGCGTTGCCACGCAGATTTCGGCCTGTTTGGCCAGGGCGGCTTGCACGATGATCGGGGTGAGGTCGGTGGCAGTCGCCAATTGCTCGCGCAGCCAGTCAGGCTCGCTCCATCGACCGCTGTCTTTGAAGAAGGCGTACAGGTTGGGTACGGCTTGCCCGGAGCAGACGCGTTCGTAGCTGACGTGATCGAAGCGTTTTTGCAGGTAGCCTAGCAGCTCGAGTTCGAGGGGCGTGTTGGGGCCAAAATTGGAATGTCCTCCCTCTGACGGGTAGGCGCGATACTGTTGGCCATTCCACACCAGGAAGGCCTCGCCCAAGCCTGTGCCGGGCGCCACAACACTCAGAGTGCCATGTTCCTCTGGCTGACCTGGATTCAGCACATCCAGGTCAGTTGGTTGCAGAAAGGGCAGGGCATACGCGATGGCTTCCAGGTCATTCAACAGGTGGACAGGAACCCCGCCCAAGGTGTCGCTTAGGATCCTGGTGTCCACCACCCAGGGCAAGTTGGTGATTTGTGCCCGCTCGCCCACCACCGGTCCGGCGACGCCAAAGCTGGCGCCGGTCACCGCGATATCCTTCCCGCTCAGAAATTCGCTCACGATCGCTTCGAGCGACAGATAAGCGCGGCTGGAGAAAGTCTTTTTTCGCAAGATGTGATGGACACTCTGCTCGGGTGAAAAAAGCGCTAACTCTGTTTTAGTCCCACCGATGTCGCCAGCAAGTAGCATTATTGACTCCGTTGACAAGCTATTCTTATAGCCCCTATTCCGATAGCCTGATGTTTTTACCGGGCTGGATTATACTACATTTTCTAAAAGTTTACTATCCGATAGCCCACTAGCCTTCAATAAGGATGACCCGTGCCGGCGCGCCGTCGCAGCCGGCGATCTTGAGCGGGAGACACACCAGTTGGTAAAGGCCTGGCGAGACAGCGCCTAGAGCCAGGCTCTCGATCACGATGACGCCGGCGCCCAGCAGTGCCTGATGTGTGGGGGTGAGTGCATCGAAGGGCGCGATGGACAGATAATCTATGCCCACCAGGCGGATGCCGCGCTCGATCAACCAACGCGCGCCATCTTCCGCGACAGCGACAAAGTCCTGGTCAAACTCGCGTTCATTGCGTACCCAGCGGTCCGAGTTGCGCGTGCGGAAGAGGACGCGCTGCACCCCGGGTGGGATCGACAACTGCTCCAGAACGGCAGCCGAGAGGACATCGGCTGCAGGGGCGTGAACGAGCAAGGCTGGGCCTACTAGCACGTCCATGTCGAGACTGTCCACGCTGGCGCCGCCCCGGATAAAGTGGCAAGGCGCGTCGACGTGAGTGCCGGTGTGAGCGCCCATGTCCAGGCGGGTGACAGTGGCCAGGTGGCCTCGATCCAGGTGAGAGGGTTGGCTAAAGTGCACGGCTGGATCGCCGGGCCAGACGATGAGTGATTCTGAAATCGTTAGCGTCACGTCGTAAATCTTGGGCATTTGTATGCCTCGTTGTAGGGGCGGGGTTACCCCGCCCCTACTTGACCGGCAGCCGCACGTAAAAACGGCTGCCGGGGCAGCGCTTCTCGTCGTGATATTCGCTTTCAACCCAGACTCGTCCTCCGTGCGCTACGACGATACCTTTGACGATCGCCAGCCCCAGGCCCGGCCCGCCGCCTTTGAACTTGGTGCGCCCGGAGGAATGGACGGCCACTTCACCTGTCTGGTAAAACTTTTCAAAGATCAATTCGTGGTGGGCTGGATCGATCCCAATGCCGGTGTCTTGAACGATGAGCTCGACTCCCTCGCCGAAGGTCTCATCATCGACGGCCGTGCCGCTCACCGTGATCGCGCCGCCATCGGGCGTGTACTTGATGGCATTGATCACCAGTTGGTGGAAGGCTTTGTACAGCAAAGCTGGGTCGGCATGGATAAACGGCAGGCTGTTCAGCCCCTGTGTGCTCAACGTCAGATGGCGTTCTTGCAGCGCGTCTGTCAGTTCGGCCTGGATGCGCTGAAGAGTATTCGCCAGCACGACCATGTCCTTGCTCAGTCTGAGCGCCTGGGCGTCGATCTTGGTTATGTCCAGGATACTGTTGACGACTTCGTGCATGCGAGCCATGCCGGTCAGGATGCCATCCAGCATGGGCTTGCTTTGAGGGTCTTGGCCGATGGGGAGCACCTGGAGCACTTGCGTGTAGCCCTTGATGACGGTCAGAGGCGTGCGCAGCTCGTGGGCCGCCACGTTGATGAAATCCGACTTGGTTTTGTCCAGGCGCTCCAGGTTTCGATAGGCCTGGTTTAGCTCGCTGTACAGCTTGGCGTTTTCCAAGGCGATGGCGGCCTGGCCGGCGAAGGTCGAGGCCAGCAGGGCATCTTCGGCGCTAAACGCCCCCGCCTCACGCCGCGTCATCGAGATCATGGCCACGACGCGATCCTTGGCGATGAGTGGGATGCCCAGCCACGATTTGTTCAACGGCAGCCACTCGACCTGCTTCCAAGCGGCTTCTCGGGTCACGTCATCGATCAGGACGTGGCTGTGGGTTTCGATCATTTGCTGATACACATCGCCTTCGCGGATGACGATGCGCAGATCCTTGACCCGCTCGTCGTCTGGGAAGCCGCGATGGGCGGAAAACTTCATGGTGGCGCCTTGCTCCAGGACGACGCCGCAGCGCTCGTAGGGCACGACGGTCGCCAATTGGTCCAAGATATGGCCCAGCACCTCCGTCACGTCCAGGCTGCTGGACAGCTCGCGCCCGGCTTGTTCGAGTGATTCGGCCAGCCGGCGGCGGCGCTGCTCGCCTTCGTACAACTGCACGTTGCGAATGCTGATGGCGATTTGATTGGCCAGTGTCTGCAAGGCTACCACATCGTCAGGCTCGAAAGAGTCTGTCTGGTCGCTTTGGATATCGAGCACGCCTGTGACCGTCTGGCCTATTTGCAAGGGGACTGCCAGCTCGGCCCGCGTGTCCGGCAACGTGTCCACGGCCATATAGTCGGGTTCGTTTTTGACATCGTTGACCAGGCGGTACTGGCCTGTCTTGCACACGCTGACGATGATGCTGGAGCTGGTCATAGGGATGCTGGATTCCATAGTCTGGCCTGGATCGATGTCGCGGCGGGCGACGGCGCACACGCTGACCGCGTCTCTTTTATCTGTCACCAACCAGGCGCTGACGCAGTAATAGCCAAAGCGTGTCTGGATCAACTTGACCACCTGCCTGAGCAGCTTGTCCAGATCGAGGATGAGGGTGACTTGTTGGGCCACCTCGCGGCTGGTTTCCAGTTGTGCCGCGCGCCGCACGAGTATTTTGTTAGCCCGCTGCAGCTCGGCTGTCCGCTCGGCCACCCGCTGCTCCAGCGTGCGCGTCCAGGCCACGGTCTCTTCGTACAAGCGGGCGTTTTCGATGGCGGTGGCGGCCTGATTGGCGAACATGGTCAACAAGTCCAAGTCAGACGGCAGGAAGCGCCCGCTGACCGAGCGATTGTCGGCATAGATGAGGCCGACCAGCGCGGAGCGCGCCAGCAATGGCACGCACATGACCGAGCGCAGATTCAGCTCCAGCACGCTGCTATGGCGGCCGGAGAGCAGGTCGGTTGGGATATCTTGTAACAAGATGGGTAGCCTGGATTGAGCGACTGTGCTGATGACTGTGTAGCTGCTTTGCGCCCGGGCCCGCTTGATCTCGTCTGGCTCGAAACCGCGTGTCGCTTCAAAGTTCATTCGGCCGTCTGGCTTGATCAAGATGAGAAAGCCTCGTTCAGCGCCGCTTAGCTCGATGACCTGGTCCAGCACGTACTCGTGGAGTGACTCGGCGTTGCGCGTTTCGTTCATTTGCAGGCTGATGTCGAGCACACGCCTCAGTTGATCCTTGACGGCTGTCGCCGCGTCGCGTTGGAGAGGCGGCAGTACCAGGCTGTCCAGCAGAGGGTGGCCCTCGCTGCGCTGGCGAGCGGCCATCAGCCGCGCCCACTCGACGGTGATACTGGCGTTTGTTTTGACCTTATTGAGGCAACTGCGCCGCAGGCCGTCGTCGCTCAAGGTGCTGATCGAGGCCAACATGCTATCCCGCGCGCGCTGCAGGCAGGCCCAGCTTTCCTCGTCGCGTGTGTCACCATCGCCTGGAGCAAACTTGAGCACCTGGTAGCGCATCCACCAGACATCTTGGGGCGCATAGTCGCCACTGCTGCCCGCGGCTTCCAGTTGAGTCACCGCCTCGGCTGTGCAGCGTTGAGCTTGTTCCCATTTACCGGCTGCCAGGTAGGCAGCGCCCAGCCATGCCAGCGAGCTGGCCAGGTCGCCCAGTGTGCCCAACGCGCGCTGCATGTCGCACGCTTTCTGAATGGACTCGCGCGCCTCGTCCAAGTGTCCTTTCGCCAGCGCCTCGCGCCCCAGCCCCAGCCAGTAGCCTGACTCGCTCCAGCGGTCGCCGCTTTCGATGGACAACGCCAGGCCTTCATGCAAGACCTGGCGAGCTTTCCCGTAAGCTTCCAGCTCAAGGTAGACGCGTCCCAGGCTTTCCAGGAAATAGGCCAGGCTGGAACGGCCTCCCATCTCGCGCTCGATTTGCACGGCTTGTTCCAGGTAGTCGCGCGCCTTGCCGTATAGGCCCAGGTTCCAGTAGATGAGCGCCAGGTTGTTGTAGGCGCGGCTCTGGCCGGCGCGATCGCCGATGGAGCGCGCGATGGACAGCGATTGCTCGTAATAATTGCGCGCCTGGGCGCGGTCGGCCGCTGCCACTCCCAAGGCATTCAGGACGGTCGCTTCGCCCTCGCGGTCGCGCAAGTTGCGATAGATCGCCAGCGCCTGGGTATAATAGTCTTGCACCTGGGCCAGTTGGCCGGCTCGATAAGCCACCCGTCCAAGCAGGTGCAGGCTGTTGGCTTCACCGGCGCGGTCACCGCGTTCGCGGTACAAGTCCAGCGCTCGCTCGTGACACTCGACCGTCCGCTCGTGGTTGCCCAAGCGGTAGCTGGCCTCGCCGAGGGCCGTCAGGCTATCGGCTTCCAGTTTGCGGTCGCCGGCTGTCCCTGCCAGGGCCAGGGCTGCCTCGGCTGCCTGCAGCGCCTCGGCGTGCTGGCCCAGCAAGTTGGCCAACGCGGCTTGCCGTATGGTCGCCTGTGCCTGGCGTGCCGCGTCATTTGTCTGCTGCGCGATGCGCGCCATCGCGTCCAGGTCGGCTTGTTGGGCGCGCCGATCTCCCAGCCGGCGATGGCAGTCTTCCCGGCCAGCCAGCAGCTCGTACTCGACGGAAGGCTCAGCCAGCTCGGCGTGCTCGCCTACGAGTGTGAGGGCGCGGCTGTAACTTTGGACGGCGGCTTCGTTGAGGTAGGCCTGGCGCGCCTTGTCGGCGGCCAGCTTGTAGGCTTGCAGCGCTTGCTCGAGCTTGCCGGCGTTTTCGTAGCGCCGCGCGGCCGACTCGGCGCTCTCGCCCTGGTCGTCTCTGATGTGCCCCGCTTCGCCGCCAGGCTGCTCGGCCAGGGGGGCATTGGCGATGTCGCGATTGTCATCAGGCATGTTGTTTACCCCGAAGATCGTTTCAGGTTTAAGGTCTCATGGATTGCAAGATATGACCACAATTATACTACAGTTTTCTTCATTGTGGGACAGAAGCCAGAAATTGGGTCTTCCCTACCAGAAACCGAGTTTTTGCAAAGCAGCTCTCAGGGGGAGAAAAAAACTCGGTTTCTTAACAGCTCGAACACGCCCAGCAGATCGGCCGCCGACACGAGCACGACGGCGACCAGCAGCCAGCGCACGAAAACCGCCCCGCGCTCCACTGCCACCCGTGCGCCGACCCAGGCGCCCAGCATGCTGCCGATGGCCATGATGATCCCCACACCCCATTCGACCTGGCCATTGATCACGAACACCGCCAGGGCGGACACGGTAAAGTACAAGACGATGAGCACCTTGACCGCGTTGGCGCGCACCAGGTCGTAGCCGGCGCTCAACACCAGCCCGGCCAGCAGAAAGATGCCGACCCCGGCCTGGATAAAGCCACCGTACAGGCCGATGCCAAAAAAGATCAGCCACTGCTTCCAGCCCGAGCGCCTGGCCTCCGGCTGCCCCTCGAGCCAGCGTTGGGGGCGGATCAGGATGACGACTAGCATAACAACCATCAACGCGCCGATGCTTCGCTCCATCATGGTCTCGTCCAGGTTCACGGCGATCTGCGCCCCGATGACGGATCCGACGATGGCCGGCAGGCTCAACACCAGCCCCCCGCGCCAATCGAGCACTTTCTGGCGGTGAAAGCTGCTGACCCCCACCACATTTTGCAGCAAGATGGCCACCCGGTTAGTGCCATTGGCGATGTTGGCCGGCAGTCCCAGGTAGATGAGCAAGGGAAGCGTGATCAGCGAGCCGCTGCCGGCCAATGTGTTGATGAAACCGGCGGCAAAGCCGGCGGCGATGACGGCTAGATAGAGATACCAGGCCATAAGGCTTTCCCTTTCATAGATGCTAGCAGGCTGTCGGAGAGGCAGCCCGCTGAGCTTACCTTCCCGAAAGCTCTGAGCTTTCGGGAAGGTGGAAAGGCGCTCTCTCCG
>JAFGFO010000421.1 GCA_016931085.1 Thermoflexales bacterium | reverse complement strand
TACCTGCCACAGGCGCGGCGGCTATCCACAGGACGCCTTCGGCGTGGAAAGCCGCCCTACAAAACGCTCTCTCCGACAGCCTGCTAGCGCGAGGTGGACATCTTGACCACCTGGCCATCGGGTGCGACCGTGGCGCGCACCACGCGCTCGATGCGAAAGCCGTCTTCGGTCGTGCACTTGCGGCGATAGGTCAAGATCACGTTCGGCCCCGACGGCGCCCGCTTCTGCCCAGGCTGCGCTCCGTCCATCTCCGGGAACCTGGCATACACTTGCCGGTTAATTTTTTCAAGTATCTCGTCAGCTAGCATCGCTTTTCCTCACTCGTCGCTTTCACGTTTTACGTTTCATATCATCCCGCTGCCCGCCTGCGCCGCCGCAGGAAAGCCGGGATGTCCAGGGCATCGCGCACTCGCGCCGGCCCTTCGTAAGCTGGCTCCGGCAGTGGCGGGCCATTAAGAAATGGCGGGCTTGGGACAGGTACCAACTCGCGTCTTGGCTCTCGCGGCAATTCCGGCGGCACTTCGGGTATCGGGAGCGTCCTGATCGCTGGCGCAGCGATGGATAGTGGGGCAGCGACCGGGGCCGGCGTCCCTCCCACGCCGGTCATCACCACGATAACCTGAACGGAATCGGGTTCCATTTGGGGGTCGATCGTCGCCCCGAAGGCGATTTCAGCCTCGGGGCTGGCGCTGTGCGTGACCTGGCTGACGATTTGGGTGACCTCCGACAAGGTGGTCTGCGGTCCCACCGTGATGTGAACCAGCACGCCGCTGGCGGCGTCGAGCGTGTCAATGTCCAGCAGCGGGTGGCTAAGTGCCGTGCGCACGGCCTGGTCAACGCGCTCCGGCCCGCGCCCGTAACCGACCGAAAAGAAGGCCCCGCCGCGCAGTCCCAGGATGGCCCTGAGGTTGGCAAAGCTCAAGTTGATCAGGCCCGAGCGGGTGACCAGCTCGGCCACGCCCTGCACTCCCTGGCGCAGCACGTCATCGGCGATCCGGAAGGCCAGGTCAAGGCTGACGTTGGCATTGACCAGCCTGAGCAAGCGGTCGTTGGGGACGACGATGAGGGTATCTACGGCAGCGCGCAGGCGTTCCAAGCCGGTTTGGGCGTTGGTCTGGCGGCGGCTGCCCTCAAACGTAAACGGCATGGTGACGACGCCCACCGTGACCGCCCCGGCCTGACGAGCGATCTCGGCCACCACCGGCGCGGCCCCACTGCCGGTGCCGCCTCCCATGCCGCTGGTGATGAACACCATATCGCTGCCCTGCAGCACGCGCGCGATGTCGTCGCGGCTTTCTTCAGCCGCTTGCTGTCCCACTTCCAGCCGCCCACCGGCGCCCATGCCGTGCGTGCAGGCAGGCCCGATTTGGACCTTGGCGCCGGCCTCGCTTCTCGCCAAGGCCTGGCGATCGGTGTTGCACGCCACATAATCGACACCGGGAATGCCGACATGGATCATGCGATCCACGGCATTGCCCCCCCCTCCCCCCACGCCTACCACGACAATCCGGGTTGGGTGAAACGCTTCTCTCTCAATCACGTGCCTTACCTCCTGAGATCAAAACAGCCACAGAGACACATCCAATCCCCTGCGAGGATTGGCGGGCACGGAGAATACCCAGCCTGCTCTATGTTCTGCGAAAGCCGATAAAGGCAGGTATGGAAACCTGCCCTACGGACCGGCAGAATTCACAACTTTCTGCACGGTCTCCCAGGCCTGGCTTAGCCCAAGGCCCCAACGCTGCACCACCATGCGCCATCCCTCAGCCGGAGGCGTCTCGCCGCTGCCCGCCTCAACCGACACCGCCAGCGGTCCCCATTCGCTCGCGATCACCTGGCCGCTCTCGTCACGCCCGGCAGCGCGCACGGACAGACGGTGCCGGCCGGCGCTGATGGCCAGCCGGTCGTGCGTGGACAAATCCAGCCGCAGCTCTTGCCCCGCTCGCAGGCGGTCCAACTGCCAGGCCAGCCCCATTTGCCCACCCTCGGCTTGCTCGACGTCAATCATCACCTGCACACTCACCTGGGCCAGGTCAGCCGGGCCAACGTTCACCAGGTGTACCGCCAACGTGACGGGCCGGTTGGCCGCCGGCGGATACGGCCATACTTCCAAGCCGGTGATGATGATTTCGGGCTTGCGGATTTCGGGTTGAGGCGTCGCGGTCGTTTCAGGCTGCGAGGTGGCACTTGGTGACAAAGTTGGCTGCGTCGTCTCGGTCAACTGCGCCAACGCCAGCGGGGTCGCGGTGGGGGTGGCTCGTGGCGTTCCAGTGACACGCGGCGTCGCCGTCGGAGTCGACGTGGCGCGCGGCTGGGCACGCGTTGGGAGCGGTGTAGCCGTGACGGCGGCGATACCGCCGTGTCGTTCGACCACGGCCGCCACCTGGGCGCGCAACGCGTCCAGTTGGGCCAACACTGGGTCACCTGGGCAGGTGGTTTTGGCCACCGCGCGGTGGCCCATGATATTGGGCAAGCGGCGCCCATAGACAGTCGCCTGGCCCTGGGGGTCGATGCCATAGCGAGCCGACAGCCAGGCCAGCAGCGCGACCAGCGAGTCGTGCATGGCCGGCGAGATATCGTCGCGGGTATAGGTGCCCATCAACGCCACTCCCACACTGCCCTCGTTATAGCCTCGTGCGTGTCCTCCCACCACCTTTTCTCCGCCGGCGCGTCCCTCGTAAATGTTGCCATGCCAATCGATCAAGTAATTGTAGCCGATGTCGCCCCACTTGCGCGTGATGGCGTGGAAATAATAAATCGCGCGCACCGTGGCGGCCGGGTTGTCTTCGTGGTTGGGCGTGACCGTATGGTGGATGATGATGCGCGCGGGGTGACGATAGGTCGGCTTCCACGTCATCCTCTGCTCTTGAGCCCCCCAGCCGGCGCGTGGGATGATGACTGGGCGGGGGGCGCCTGGCTCCGGCTGGGCGGGCAGCGCAGCCGCCTTGGCCTGGTACACATCTGGCCCATCCGCCGCGTACACATAATCCACCAGGATGCCACGCAGCGTTGGAGAAGCGCCACCCCCTCCACCGGCTTGCTGTGCGGCGATGTTCCGTTCCAGGATCAGGCGAAACTGCGCATAGCGCCCGCTGGTCACGGGCACGATTTGTCCATAGCTGGCCTGGTCACCGTCTTTGGCGTCATCCGATTCATCAGGCTCTAAAAGGAGCCACGGAGTCCAGCTTGAGCCTTCCAGGCTGGTGCGTGCCTGGAGGGTGCACTGGGAGGTGTCCGAAGCGTCCAAGTCCATCGAAAACGTCAGGGCGTCAAAGGCGCCGCCGCTATCGAACGCTCTCGAAGTGAAGGTGCCTTGCAGCGCACCGTCTGCCAGGCGCAGGCCATTTCCTAATGGTGCGCCGTCGCCGACGACCAAGCCAGCTAGCTCGCCGCGCTCGAACTCTTCTCGATCCAAGTGCCATTGTCCACTTGACGGCAAGCCCTTAGGCTGAAGCGCCGCTGGGGCCGCCGGTGGGCAAGCGCAGCCGCTCACCAGCGCGCCAAGCGTGATCGTCGCGATCAGGCTTGATTTGAAATTTGCGATTTGCGATTTGAAATCTGTCTTCACCGCTATATCCCCAGCACAGCCAGGTCAGCCATGCCAGACAGGCTAACGCGCGAGAGCTGGGCTTGCCAGCGCTCGGGCGACCACAGCTCGAAATGATCGAGCAGGCCCACCCAGACCAGCTCGCCGTCAATGCCGGCCATGCGGCACAGATGCTCGGGCAAAACCAGCTTGCCTTCCTTCGACAGGCTTCCGTCGTCGAATGACACGGCATGCGCTTGCCCAAACACGTGCCGGGCAAACTCGCGCGCGGCGGCCTGCGTCAGGGGCAGGCGCGGCGATGCGCGCTCGACAAAGACCTTCCAGCCGGCGGCAGGGTACATCCACAGGCAGCCATCCAGGCCGGCGGTCACCACCCCGCCTTGTGCCAAAGCGGCCACGAACGCTTCCGGCACGGCCCACTGCCTGGCCGTGTCAGCCGACACGGTATGTTGGCCATGCAGGATCAAGCGACCATCCCCACCCAACTCAACAGCCCGCTCCTTCACCAGACCCACTCCTGAATCACATCTGGCGGGTTTGCACGGGACCTGTCGGGGCTAACCAGCGCGCGCTTGGGCGTTTCACCGGACAGGCGCGAGTCATCATAACTCAAAAAGCGCTGCTGGCGTTGAGCCAAGTCAAGCAGCATCGCGTGCGTCTCTTTGCCGTCACGGCCGGCGATCCGCTCGACCAGGCAGCCGGCCTCCCGCAGCTCATTTTCCGCCTGCTCCGATATGCCGCGCGAATTGCCGACAATCGTCACGTAAGCGGCCAATTGTGCCTCGGCCGTATCGAAGCCACAGCTTGGGCGAAAGGCCTTGACATAGTCGACCACCAATCCCCAATACCACTCCGATACGCCGGCTTCGAACACGGGCAGCAATACGTAATGGTAAAGCGGCTTGTCTGCATCGGGCGCGGGCGCTGGCTTGGACGGCGCCGGCTGGCTTCGTTCACGCGGGTGCTTGCGCATCGCCTTCATCGCCTCGATCGCCGGCAGCCGGCTGCCGTCCGCCTTGAACCAGGCGTGATCCTCGAAGGGATTGCCGTCCTGCGCGGACTGATCGCCATTGGCCAGCAACCAGAAGGCGTTGTTGAAATAATATTCGGGCACCTGGGCGTCCATCACGGCCTGGCTCATCGCCACGTGAATCTGGGCGTGCCGTTCGGGCGTGATGGGCGGGAAGCCAGCCTGTTGCGCGTCGCCCATCCGGCTGCCGTTTTCACCGCACACCTGGGGCAGTGAGCGGTTGAAATGAGAGCGGACGACCTCATCGTACCACTCGAACAGGTAAAAGCCCTGGTGATCCTCGCCGCCTGGCGGGGTGTGATAGGGGCGGGCTTGGGGCCAGCGGGCCGCCCCCCCTTTGCCCCACGTCAGAGGGCGATTGAGCGCATAGTTGTGTACACAAATGCCCATCCGCTCGATCAAGCTTGGCTTGGCGCGCGCAGCCAGGATAGCCATCGCCGTCTTGAAAAAAGTCAGGTCCCAATACGCCCCACCTGGGGCCAGCGGCGCGAACAAGGGTATCACGCCAATCTCGGCCATGATGTTCAGGGCCGGGAGCTGGATGTCCATAAAGCGCTCGACCAGGCCTGGCTTGCTCCACTCGTCTGGACTCCATTCATAGTCCAGGTTAGGCTCGTTAAAGATGTGAAGGTAATGGACACCCCAGCGCTGGTAATCTTCCACCAGGCGGTGTAGAGCCGGTTGATCCACCGGGTAAACGACCGGGGTATAGATGCGCACCACCGGCTCGATATGGTTGGCAATCAGCTCGCGAACGAACGCCTCCGGGATACGCTCGGTCAAATCAGACAGCACCGTCAGCCAACTCGTGCCCATCTCCTTCAATGCCGGTATCCAGCGGCGCATGTCATCACGACGATAATGATACACATCCGGGTAATAATGGAAACCGACCCCAGTGTCGTCCTTTGGGCGAGGGAAGTCCCGTAATTCCACAGCCTGTTCCTCCTAAACGTGAAATGTGAAACGTCATGCGTAAAACGTAAAGTTTCCCATTGCGATTCGCTACTTGGACACCGCCAGCTTGAGAATCTTGCCTTCGCTATCCACCGTCACCCGAACGACCTGCACGCCCTGGCGTCCATCGTAGGGCAGTGTTTTCGACAGCGAGACCAGCAGGGGCGAATCGAGCTGGGAAGAAACGGCTCGCTTGGATGCCTTGCACGATCCCCCCAAGCCGGCGCGTTGGCACGTTCCAGGATGTGAAAAGTGCACGCTCGCATCAGCCATCTCGGGCAGTGTGTGTGCGACAAACGCCTGTACCCGCTCGAGCTGTTCGCAAGGCACATCCGTGTCCGCCTGCCGGCACGTGCCCCGGCCAAGCACCAGTGCTTCAGCGGCAGCGGCCGTCTTGCGGCGGCCGGAGTGGGCTTCCCAGTAAGCCGGCGCGGAGGTTTGCAGCGGTAACGGCGTGAGCAGCGGGTCGCCTAGCAGGATAAAGCTGGTCAGCGTTTTCTGGTCTTCGCCATCCAGGTAGCCCTGCCGGCGTTGCACCTGGCTGGCAAAACCCAGCTTGGCCTGGCGCAGCGCCTCGCCCGACGAATAACCACTCACCATGTGTTGCCAGAACAATTGGCCAAGCAAATCAACCCCAACCAAGGGCACACTCAACCCGCCATAAGCGACCGTGGTCGAACCGACCAGGGCCAACGTTCCAGCCTGCATAAAACGCAGCGCGATAGATGACTGCGTGTCACGGCCAAAGAGATGAGCGCCATAACAAGCCGCCGTGAACACGACTTTTACCGCTCGCTTGATGTCGTCCGGCGACAAGGCTACCGGGAAGGTCGAATAGTCGGCGATAAACTCGGGATCGCGCTGGCCGTACCAGTGGGGTGAGTCGGGCAAACCGTGCAAGTTGAAATAAGCCAACTGCGGGCAAACCTGGCCGAGCAGAGTGCCCATATCCGCGCTATCCATGGGAGGCGACAAGCGCAGCGCCCGGGCCGGGCCGATGGTGCTAAACACCTCCTGGGCAGCCCGGCGCCATATGCTGGCCGCGTAACCAAAACTGCTGAGCGCTTGCTCCACAGGCTGGCGCCCAGTCCATCCCAAGACCGCCGGCAGCCGGCGGAGTAAATCACCGAGGCCCTTGGCACTCGAGTGTTTTTGCTCGATACGCGCTCGCAGGGCAGCACCCAATTGTAACAAAAGCAGGTTGACCGTGGCAGCCTGATCAGACCCTGGCGCGCCGTGTGGCATACGACCTACCAGCCGCTGCGGCAACAACTCGTCCTCGGAGCGGCACCCATATGGCACATCGGTCGGCACATCGGTATCCGGGTCATCGGCGGGATTGGGCAAGCGGCAAAAGGGAATGATCTCATCACCGCCAACGATCAAGATCGAGGCCAGTTGCAAGCCGCGCTGGTTCAGTACGTCATCCAATTCATCCAGCAGTTGCTTGATACACCCGGCGTCCGCCGCCCGCACCGGTGCCAGGCCAAACGGCACGAGCGATGCCGCATCATCCACAAACAACGCCTCGGCGGCCACCCGTTCATAACGGCTGACGGTGATCGCCAGGTCGGCCATGGCGCGCTCGACGATCGAGGCACGCGAGCCACACACGCGCGCTAGCCCCTGGCGGGCGCTGATGATGGCGTGGAAAGGACGGTAGGATTTGCGATGTGTGATGTGCGATGTGCGATTTCGCGCTGGTGTATCCAGCCGGTGAACCAGTTGCTCAAAAGCCTCTTGCATCGTGCGGATGACGTCATCGGCAGGCGAGGGTTCAGGCGACTGGACAGCCTGCGCGCTTTCTGTTATGGAGAGTGCATGCGAGACTGGCGAGGGAGGCGAGGGTTCAGGGCCAGCCAACTGCACGGCATCGACAGCCTCAGCGTTTCTTAATGGCACAACAGCCACGGGGCTCGGCTCAGTCTTGTAAGAGGGCACAAGCGGCGTTGGCGAGTTGTCAGCCGGCTGTTGGCCGCCATCATTCGAAGCGGGCTGCACCAGGCGACCATCGCCGGTGACTATGCGAATCACTCGGTCGTCCATGGCATCCCCTAGGTCCTCCCCCACCTTAGCCAACACACCTGGGGTCATCTCCTCGCCCGGCCCACTCTCACTCCCGGCCAACTGAGCCGCCCAGTCTCTATCTCTATCCGTATCTCTGTCTGTATCCCCGCCCATCTTCTCCCACCTGGCGCTCACCTCGCCGCCTGGATCGAAGGTACGCGCCAAGCGCAAGTGTTCCACGGCCAGCTCGTCATGGCCTTGATCTGTCAGGCACGCGGCCAGGACGAGATGCAACTGGACACATGCCGGCCAGTAATAGAGAGCAGAGCGGCACAGGGACTCTGCCAGCGCGAGTTGGCCGGCTTGCCAGGCGGCGCGAGCTGTCAGTGCGGCGCTGAGCCGGCTACCTTCTCCGGCCGCCAACGCGCTTTGGGCCAGCGCCAAGGCTTCTTCAGGCAGGCCTTGCTGGAGCAGGCCATACGCGTGGGCTAAAGCAGGCTCGGGCGCGCTTTTAGCACCTGACAACAGGTGGGCATTGAACAAGCAATCGTGCGCTGCGCGCTCCAGGCCACGTTCCTGGTACAGTTCGGCCAGGCTTTGCCAGGCTTCAGCCCGCTCAGGGTCGCACTCGAGGATTGCTGTCAGCGCGCGGGCCGCATCGGCGGCTTGGCCGGCCTGGCGCAGAGCCTGGCTGCGCTCCCAACGCACGGCCAGCGAAGCAGGCGTGTTCTTTCTATCCATCTTCAAAACTCCTATACAGGGCCATCGGAATGGCCTATCGCAAAGAAACCCATCGCCTTGACAACGTCGCCTTGTCTACCGGCTTCGGCGTGATCGGGCAACAAGCGGGCCGCTCGTTTGAACATAGCCAAGGCTTCAGGAAAAGCTTTGAGCTGCTTGTACAACATTCCGGCCCGGAAGCAAGCATCAGCTTCAGCCTGCCGGTTCGCCCCCGAGCCGGACAGTCGTTCGATCAAGTCCAGGCACACTTGAAGAGCATGGCGGTACTCGCCCTGCTCTTCATACGCCGCCGCCATTTCTTCCAACGCCGCCGTGCTGTCTGGAGCCAGGGACAGGGCCACCTCCAGGTGAGCCAGGGCCTGATCGAGTGCGTTGCGTTGGCGGTACACGCGGCCCAGGCGCAAGCGATGCGCGACGTTGCCTGGTTCCAAGGTACTTGCGTGCTGGTACACCTGCAGGGCTTCATCCTGGCGTCCCAACGCCAGGTAAGCGTCGCCCAGCAAGCCATACGCCTCGCGGCAGGCACGATCTGCTTGCCGGCTGGTGGCCTTGCAGTGCGCTCTAGCTTGAGACGCCGGCGATGCAGCGTCCGGGTAGGCCATCTGGGCGCCGCCTCTCCCACCCACGCTGAGCGCCCTTTCGAGATAATGGGCGGCCTCTTCTGGCCGGTCGAGCTGCAAGGCCAGGCGTCCGGCTTCGAGGTAATGAACAGGCACATCTGGCGCCAGGCGCGTGGCTTGCCGGCACGCTTCCATAGCCTGCTCGAGGCGTCCCGCCTGTTCGTGCAAGATAGCCAGGCGGGCGTGAAGCGACGCGCAGCGCGGTTGGCGTGCCAGCGCGGCGGTGACGATGTCGAGCGCATCGTTCCAGCGGTTCAACTCTCCGGCCAACTGGGCCGTGCTCAGGATCAGGTTCACGTCGTCAGGCGCGTGCGTGATGGCCTGTTTATAGCACAACAGCGCCCGCGCGCCCGCGCCGGCGTCGTCGTGCAGCATCCCCAATTCGACCCACCACTCGGCCTGGCCAGGTGCCTGGCGGATGGCGCTTTCCAGCTCCGACACGGCGGCCGCGTGCCGTCCCAAGCGAGCGTAAATCAGCCCCAATTGGCGATGCCAGCCAGCCTGCACGGCCTCGCTATAGCATTTACGCTCTGCCCCCTCTGCGACGAGATGGCAGGCTTGCTCGAAAGCGAGAGCGGCCGGTTCCAGGTCGTCTTGCTCGGCGCACGCCAGGCCCAATTCGGCCAGCCAGGTTGGCGACTGGGGACAAGCCGTCAAGGCGGACTCGAATGCCTGGCGCGCGAGTCCGATCTGGTCCAGGCGCACACAAACGCGCGCCAGGGCATGCCAATACAAACCATTGTCAGGTTCTAGCTCGGCCGCGCGCCGATAAGCCGAACGAGCCCGGCCCAGGCCAGCCGGAGACGAGCTCGCCGGGGCCAAGGCGAGTTCTTCTAAAACAGCGCCGAGTTCATACAACAACAACGGATCGCGGGGCGCCAGCCGCGCGGCAGACCGCGCTACACCCAATCCCATTTGCGGCAATCCAGCCCAGCGCCAGACCAGACTCATCCAAGTCAAAGCCTCAGCCTCCAAGCCAGGTCCAGGCAGGCTGGCTTTCAAGCACTGGGCGGCTTGGTTCTTTTCACCTCGCAAGCTCATCAACAGCGCTTCCAACACGCCACGGGCGGCGCAAGAGCTGACCTGGCTCCTCAAGGCCGACGACCGGAGGGCAGTGACAGCCGCATTTAGCTCCTCACCTGACAGGCCAGAGCCTGCTGGCGGGCAGCCTTCGCGCCGGGCAATTTCAGCTCGGATGCCCAGCGCGGCGACTGCACGGCCCAATCCCCAGGCTGCGTCAGGGTCTTCTGGCCGCCGCGCGAGTGCGTTTCCAAAGGCCTGGGCCGCCGGCTGCCACTGACCGAGTGTCAGGTGCGCCGTTCCCAACACCAGGAAAGCATCGGCGTCCGTCTGGTCACGCAACAGCAAGGCCTGGGCGGCTTGCAAAGCTGTCTCGGCCTGGCCACTATCGAGCGCGGCCTTGGCCAGTCCCAGCCACACTGGCCGGTCGCCAGGCGACAGACTGGAAGCGCGCTTGAGCGCCGTCAGGGCCTGGTCTGATCGACCGTTTTCCATGCACACTTCGCCGACAAGCACGTAGGCTGCCGTCAAGCCAGGTTCGAGCGACGTTGCCCAGCCGGCTAGTTCGACAGCGCGCTCGACCCGGCCCAGTCTGCGCGCGGCCTGGGCAGCCGCCAGATAAGCCTGGGCATCTCGAGGCCGCAGCTCGATCCAACGTTCATACGTATCCAGCGCCTCGGCGTAACGCGCCAGGCTCTCTAGTGCCTGTCCCTGTGTCTGGAGCAGCTCGATCGTTTCATAGCCCAGGGCGCGCGCCTGGAACCAGTGCTGGACCGCTTTGTCCAACTGGCCAGTGCCAGCCAGCGCGTGTGCCAAGGCGGCCTGGTATTCACCGCGTTGAGGATCGCGTTCGACCGCTTGCTCGAACGCGCTCAGAGCCGCATCCAGCCGGCCGCGCGCCAGGCGCGCCTGTCCCAGCTCGGCTTGCAGCATAGCCACCTGTCTGGGTGGGATAAGCTCGCCCTGCAGGCCATCCCGCTCGGCTGCCACGAGCAGATCCTCGGCTTGCTCAGCTTTGCCAAACTCGCGCAGCGTGCGGCAAATCTCAACGAGCGTGGTCGTATCGGCAGCGTATTGAGCGGCCTGCTCCAAAGCCGCCAGCGCGGCCGGCATGTCGCCTGCATCGCGGTGCAGCCAAGCCAATTCAACCCAAGTAGCGGCCACATCCCCACCCAGCTCGCACGCGTGTTCGAGTGCCGTCTTGGCTGCCTCAAAGTGCTTGAGTTGGCGCAGCGCCCGCCCCTGCCAACGCAGGTAGGTCGCCGTGCCCGGCGCGAGCGAGACAGCCCGGGCGAACTGTTCCTCGGCCTCGCGCCACCAACCCAGGTGGGCAAAAGACTGGCCCAATTCCACGCAACATGTCACATCGCCAGGCAACACGCGGGCCGCGTCGGTCAAAACCGCCACGCTCTCTTCCATACATCCCATCTGGCGGTACAGGCGGCCGAGGGCATAGTAGGCCGCCGGGTGGTCGGGCGCAAGCGAAATGGCCTGCTTGTAAGCTGGCACAGCTTGCGAGCGCTCGCCTAGTTGGTCAAGCGCGTGTCCCAGACCCTCGAACGCTTCAGCCTGCCAGGCCAGGAGACTTGGGCCATCCAGATCAGAGGGGACACGAGCCAGGCGAATGGCTTGGGCAAAGATACGGAGTGCCGTACGCGGCTCAGCTTTATCCAGGTAAACCTGTCCCCACAAGCATAACGTTTCGGGATTCGGCCACGCCTCGAACCCGTGTAAGGGGTGAGTCGAGCGAGTCGAGGTGCGCGGATTGGAGTCAAGGGCTACAAGGCGCTTCAGACATTCGAGCGCGGCTTGCGGCCGCCCTCGCGCCAGGTGAACACGCGCCAACTCGTGCCAAGCCTCCTGGCTCTCGCCACAGGCCGGCACCCAGCGCTCCTCAATTTCGGCCCGCGCTTCGTTCAACTGGCCCATCTGCCGGTACAGCCGGGCGCGCCGCTCGTGCAGTTCTTGAGTAAAAACCGGCGGAAGCGAGCTGTCGTCCGCAAGTTCCAGCGCCTGCGCATAATAGTCAACAGCCTGGGCCAACTCGCCCTGCTGTTCGCTGAGCAGCCCCCTGACGGCCAAAGAAGGGGGATGCGCAGGGCAGCGCGCAAGCGTCCAATCCAGCACAACTTGGGCATCAGCCGGCTGGCCATGCTCAGCATACAATCGGGCCAGGTTAGCCGCCGCGTGCAAATCACCCGGGCGCAAGGTGAGCACACGTTCAAACGATGAAAGGGCGGCCTCTACCTGTCCTCTTTGCGCCAGCGACTCGGCCTGCAGCAAAAGCAGCTCCACATCGTCGGGCTGCTCGCGCAAGGCTACAGCCAGGTGGCGATCCGCTTCAAGTGAGTTGGGGACAAGAGCAGCAGCAGAGAGAAGCGCCTGACCCAGCCAGCGATGGGCCTGCGTATCATCCGGACAAAAGACGAGCGCCCGGCGGCAAGCATCGATGGCCTGAGGCACTTGCCCCAGTTGTAGGTGAAGGCGAGCCAACTCGACTTGCCAGGCGACCTGGGCAGGCGCCCTTTGGACGCCGCATTGTAAAGCTTCAATAGCGTGATGAGCGGGGAGAATGGGAGCTCGGATTTCTCCAAGCTGTTTGCCAGCCTGTCCTAAAACACCGTTCAAGGGAGAAACGGATTTAGACTCATCGAGCTCCAGCCTTTTAGCTTCGATCTCAGCCTGGAGGGGCTGGAGCGCAAGCCAGACCTGAGCCAGGCGGTAGTAGGCCTGGGCCTCGAGCGTGCGATACATAGAACGCGCCGAAAGCGAGAGCAGGGCTGCTGCTTGCTCAGCGCAGCGGCGCGCCTCGTCTCCCGCCTCGGTCCGTGCGCAAGCCTCAGCCAAGGCCAGGCAAGTAGTGGCGTCTTGCGGAGCCAGCTTGTAAGCCTGCCGCAAATGCTCCACCGCCCGGGCTGTGTCACGCTGCTCGAGCAAGGCCAGGCCGGCACACCGGCGATGCGCCGGCTCCTCGGGCTGCAATTGGACAGCCAGTTCAAAAACTTGCAAGGCAGCGGCAAGGTCTTTTTTCTGCAGCAGGGCTTGGCCCAGCTCGTGAGCGCTCCAAGCCGCCGCGGCAGTGCTGGCGAGCAAGGCTGAGCGGGCTGAATGAAGCGCTGCTTCCGGCCGGCCGGCCGCTTCTTCGACGACTGCCCGCAGCGTATTAGAAGACGCGCGATGCAGGGCCGGCCACGTCTGCGGCGCAGCCGGCCCAGGTATGGCGCCATTCGTCCGCCTGGTCGCGCGCAGCCCCGTGCGCGCTAGTTCTGCAGCATAGACAGCCAAGCCATCCCGAGCGTCGGACCGGGGGGAAGTGGACCCATTTCCTAATGGTGCATGATCCTCTGCCAAAACCCTGAGCGTGTGAGCCAACAAGATCATGACATCGGGCGTAGCTCGACGAGCCAGCGCGCTCAGCGTTTCACGTGCTTGCTCCGGCGGCACGGCCACCAGCCAGCCAGCCGCCGCCCGGAACATCTCGTTAGGCGCAGCGATATCCAGAGCGGCATCCAGCAAGGCCACGCGATCATCGCTGACGTCAAGTGCGTGATGCAGCGCCCGCGCCCGACCAGCGCAGCCGATCGCGGCCTGCTCGCCCCCCCCGAAACGATCTGGTCGAGCGCGGGCGTACCAGGCGGCGCACAAGCGAGAGACCAACGGCTGATCAAAGGTCACGGCGCCATTAAGAAATGGCGCGCCGTTGGTGCAGTTCAACACGCCCGCCAAGATGAGCGCATTGAGCGTCACGCCGCCGGATTCCTGCATCACGCGGTCTGCCTCTTCGACAGACAACACGTCTACATCCTGTTCCAACATCTTCCACCCCAGCCGGCACACGCCAAAGCCAGGCCGATCCAGCCACTCCTGGAGCGCTTCGTGGTTCTCCAGATCCAACAGCCGCCCCAGCACCTCCATAGCCAATTCAGCTCGGGCCGGCCAGGCGCCATTAGGAAATGATTCGCCATTCGGCAAGGCTGCGCCATTAAGAAATGGCGCCTGCACCGCTTCGACGATCAACTTGAAATACCAGGGGCGGTGGGCAGCACGCCACACCTGCCGGTCTTGGACCAGATGGCGGGCCGCCTCGGCTGCCACTGGCGCTTCAAGGCTAGCACTCAAAGCATGCAATACTTGCGTGTCATCCCAATCACCCAGGCTGAGCTGTGGCCAATCCGCCAGCCAAGCTGGCAAACTCCCACCCGGTACCGCTCGCCAGGCAGCCCATATCCCTGTACGCTCGGGCCAGCGCGCCAGTTCCTCGCCCAGCCCTTCGAGACAGCCGGCCGGCAAGCTCTCCACATGGTCGAGCAAGAGCATGGCCGGGGCGGCCAGAACCGTCTCGGCTAGCTCATGCCCATTTGTCCGCTCGCCGGAGGGAGACGCAAGTGCTGCCGCGGCCAGATCGAGCAGCGACCCCGACCAGGCACGCATGTCCAGGTAAAGCGGTATCTCGGCCAACGAGCTCAAGACCTCGATCGGGGAATGACACGTGCCGCCTGATAAGGGCAAGCAAGACAAAGCCTGATAAGCCAACAGCCTGGCGTGCGACAGCATCAGCGTGGTCTTACCACAGCCGCGCGAGCCGCTAATCAGCAAGCGCTGCGCCTGGTCAGGCTCAGCCATGGGAAGACGCGGCAAGAGCAGCGTCTCAGGCGCAGGATAAGCAGCCAATTGGCCCAGATAGTCGTTCAGTCTCGTGGTCATGATTTCCAGGACCAGGGTTTCTTAAACAGCCTCGATCAACGTCAACAGCCAGAAAGCTGCCAGGCACAGTCCCACACCGATCAGGCACAGGAACGCCCCCACCCCAGAGGCCGTGCGCACTAACTGGCTAACCGCCTCGATGAGCCGAGATGTGGCGTCCATCAAGGGCACCACAGCCGGGTCGCCCAAGCCCTTCGCGCCGAGCTTGCCCGATTGAGCCGACAGGGTGCGCATGGTGGCGCGATACTCAGCCGCCAACATGGTGTGCAGGCCAGCGGCAAAAGCTACAAAGCCTAATAGAAACACCAAGCCAGCTATAGCAAGTTGCAAGTCAGAAGCAGTAACGAACATGCCAACACCTCCTACCATTACATGTGCAAGTTTCGTGCCAGGAGAGGCAGTATGGAGTAAGGAGTAGGAAGTAGGGAGTAAGGACGGGGCGATTAACTTGAAACCTGGAACTGTATGTGGGGATTTTTACACAGGCTGGGGGATATTACTCAATCCGGCGTGGGACTTGGCGTGCGTGACGGTGACGGCGTGGGGCTTGGCGTAGGCGTCGTCCATTGCGCCGGCAGCCCGACGGTGAACACGCCCGTACTGAACAAACGATCCTCGACGTACAGTCTGAGTTCCCAAGGTCCCGGCTGGCGGCCGGGCGTGGCATAAAAGGCCGTGCCTGTAACGTCAGAAGGGGCGTCCCACAACAGGGTGGAGCCGTCGACGTATTGGCCATCCTTATACCAGGCGGCCGTCCAGGGTGTACCGCGTTTCATATTACGCACGGGGAAATAAGCGCAGATCCTGGACGTTCCCACTTCGAACTGCGCTGTGGCGGGGCCGGCTTGGGTAGGCGAGCAAGTTTTGTCAGCGGAAGGCAGCGCAAAAGTGATTGGCCCGACCCGGGTGTTGGGATCGGCCGTGGCGGCCGACGGCAGTGGGGTGAGGATCGTGGGCGGCAGCTCGGAGCGGGGAATACGCGTGGGAGTTGGAGTAGCGCTGGGCGGGGACGGGGTGGGAGACTGGGTAGGCAAAAGTTTGGTTGTGGGTGTTGGCGATGGTGTGCCATCCGGAAGGAGCGTAGCACCAGAGATGATCGGGACAGTCGAAGGGGTTACCGATGGCGACGAAGCGACAGGCAGCACACTCGCTCGCCGGCTCATCGCCAGACTGCACAAGCCAACGGCGATGCCAGTCAACAAGATCGAGGCAGCCAAAGCGCCCAGTCGGAAGCCTCGAACACGGGCCTGCTCCCGTATGGCATAGTACATACCGCTACGCGAGGCCTTAAAAGCCCGCCATGCTGCCCAGAGTGTCAGAAAGAATCCCAGTGTAAGCAGGCTCAGCAGCCAGGGGGTGAGGCGTAAGAGCCATTGAACGACCATCTATTGCAGTCCACTCAACTCGAACGACCACTGCAAAATATGAAGGGTAGCTATGCCGGGCGCCATACGTGGGTAGCGCAACGTGAAAGCGCGACTTTCGCCGGGCGCGATGTTCCACGGCAGGACAGGATCAGCCGCGTTCAGTGACATGCGCGCCCCGCCGCTCTCCAGCACCACATCCTCGGCAGCTACCAGGACCACCTGATCAGATGGATTGCCGATGCCGCCGGCGATCAAGATCTCGGTAGTGTCGTGGCTGTATCCCACGCTATCGATCTGGATACGCGCCAGCGAGCGCGGGTTGGGCGTGGGGATAGGTTCGACCAGGGCCAATTGGAAACGAGCTGGAGCCTGCAGGCCAGGGCGCGAGCTAAAGCTCCACACGACCGCTGGGCCGCTAATCGCTTGGGGCACCAGATAACCGGCTGTCGCGGTCAACACCTGGCCGGGCGACAGTTGGCCACCGGCCGGCCCGTGTTGACCAAGCTGGCTGGCCTGAATAGAGAGTGCATAGGGTCTATTCTCCCCGTCGATCAGGTCCATCTGAAACATGCTCGCATCCAGCGTGTTTGGCCCCAGGCACTCGACACGAAAATCCACCAGGTAATACGCAAAGCCCACCGGCAAAGCGGGCGACTGCTTGATCAACTCCCCACTCAGGACAGAGACTCGCGCTTCGCCCACCTGCACAGCTGTCCCTATCGTGGCCACAACGCCGGTTGAGGGCGTCGGCTCTGCACCAGAAACATAGCTGGCCGTGATCACCAGGCGCTTGGCCCCCTCGTCACCCAGCAAAGCCAGCGTCAAGCCAGGCCGGAATTGCTGGAACAACTCGGAGGCTGCGTTCTGCTCCACCCACAGACGGCCCGAAAACTGAAAGGTCAAGATCCTCTGGTTGGCGAGAACCAATTGAAGCGTGTCGGCCTCGCTGAGCGTTTGAAACAAGGCCGTGTTTTCAGGGCTGGCCTCCAGACCAAGGACGTAATTGATCAGTGTGCCATAGACCCATTGGGCTGAATCGGGCTGCCCGCTTCTATGCTTCCACTGGCCTTGTTGAATTTCTACCGCGGTCACCGCAAAGGTGCGCTGTTGAATGATCAGGCTGGTAGGGGCAGCCAAAGGCAACTGGGTATCCCCGCCCGTTATCACCGGCGGCTCAATCGTCGCACCTGGTGTGGTCAGTGGCGCCGGGGTCAAGGTGCTGACAGGCCGCTGGATACAGCCGGCCAACACGAGGCCCACGGCGACAAGCGTCACAGCCCATTGCGATGTGCGAGATGCGATGTGCGAGATGCGATGTGTATTCACGGTATCACGATAGGCAGTTGGCGTGGGCTTATTCGCACCTGGAGCGCTCCGCCGCTGGCCGAAATGACGGCCTGAAAACCCAGATAAGGCACGACAACCCGCACCGATCCCAGGGCAGCCGCCGACAACACGGCTTTGCCGCTTTCGTCGGTAAAGCCCTGGGCCAGCAGCGCGCCATCGGCCAAGTCGTACACGTGAGTCTGCAACCCAACAACTCCCTCGCCTGCCTCCACTTGCCCATTCTCGTTACGATCGTAAAAGATGGTCAACTCGATACTCACTGCCTGGCGTTGTAGGCCAGGCGGCACAGGCGTGGCCAGCGGACGAACCGCGATAGGCGGCAGAGGGGTAGCCGTGGCAGGTAGAGGAGGAGTTGGTTGCGGTGTGTCTATGGGCGGCGCTCCAGGCAAGGGCGTGAAGGTCGGATAGGGGGTATAGGTTGGCGGCGACGTCGGATAAGAGACCAGGGTAGGCACTTGTGAAACGGATGTGGGCTTTGGCGTGGCTGTGCTCTGGGCGCCGACCGAGCAGCGCAGCTTGTAGCTATACCCTGACGCCTCGGTTAATGGGATCGCATGCCCCTGCCCGACCAGGATGTACAGCCAGCCCTCGTAAGTGGCAAAGTACGACAAGCGGCTCTGGAACTGGCCGGCGGGCGTGTTCACGTCGTCGTTGCCGGCCAGGCCCTGGCACTCGTTGGCCGGGCGGCTGCCGCAGGCGTCGGCCTGGGTCTCGGAGTAAAAGATCATGTTGGTATCCGTGCCGGTCGACAGGTCATAGGTTTCGCACGTCACCAGCAAGCCGGTCTTGACACGCAGCTTGAAGAAATCGTTGTCTTCCATGTGGCCATTCCAAGGGGCGTAGGGCACAAAGTTCAGCGCGTACTCCACCCCCAAGCCAATCGTTGTAGCGTTATTGAAATTGTGATTGGGTTCGTACTTGTCGTAACCGGTGACCGGCGTGGGCGCCGACGAGGTAGGCTGAGGCGTTGGCGTGACATCCAGGGGGTCAATCACCAGCGAATAGGTGCCGCAGCTCGGTTGAAGGCGCGAGCCAGTCGAGCGATCGACCAGGATGGTATACCACCCATCGCTGCCGGCCATCCATACCACGCGTGAGCCACTGTCGTTGTAGGCTTTGTCGTCGTTCCGACCCACCTCTGCACCGTCGGGCGCGTAGACGATGACCAGGGTATCCCAACCGCTGGTTTCTACCCGGTAGCGCCCCCACTCGGTCTTGCACCACACGCGGTAATAATCCACATCGTACACGGCCGGGTTCGCCGCCGGATAATCTGGCCAAAAGTTCAAGTTACTGTACTGCAACCCAATCTGGAGGATCGTTGCCTGGTCCCAGTTATTATTCGGCTCGAACGCGTCTTGCGCGCTGCAGCCAGCCGAGGACGGGGTAGGTGTCGACGGGGTGGGTGTCCACGTAGGGCTTATGTCCGTGATCTTGAGCGTGTAGGTCTTGTTGATCGGATCGGAGAGATCCGTGTTGGTCACCTTGATATAGAACATGCCACTACTGGCTACGCTCCAACTGGCTAGTGAACCATAGTCGCTGGCGGCCCGGTCGTCGTTAGAGGTCACCAGTTGGTAAGCGGAATTGTAGATCTCCAGGTAAGAATTCAGGCCCGCGGCGACCAGCACTTCAACCTGGTAATGGTGGCCGGCCGTGCCGTTGAACTTGTAATAGTCCACATCCGCCCCATACGGGTGGTAAGGCACGTAATTCCAGTAAAAGGTCAGGTAGTTGTACGTGCCGCCAACCGACACGCCGGCGGCGGTTCCAAACGAGTTGTTGCCACTCGCCCCCTCCAGCGTGTCGGTCAAGAACACGCCTCCCTGCGGGGTCGGGGTAAGAGTGACGGTTGGGGTATTGGTAGGGGTAAGCAGCGTGGTCGTCAAGCGATACGATCCGCCCGTGCAGCCAGGCGAGAGCTGGTGAACCTTGACGTAATAACGCCCCGAGGTCAGCGGCGTAAACTGGAGCGAGGCCGAGTTGTTGTCAAGAGAATTGGTGTCGCTCAGAATCGGCGTTCGCGCTGGCGAGTAAATGACGATCCCCAGGTTATAGTTAGTGGTGCTGTTGGGGAAGGCCTCGATCTTGTAGACCGTTCCGATCGCAGCATCCAGGTAAAAATACTCGTCCACGGCCGGGACGCTTTGGTTGACCGTGCCGGGAGCCAGGACCAGGTTAGGGTAGCTGGCAGCCAGGGGTGTAGCCGTGTCAAAATTGCTGCCGCCAATACCGTCTGGATTGGGGTAGCTGCTGGTGTTCAAGGTACAATTGAAGGTCTGCGCCAGGCGTGCGGCCGGGGGAACAGCCAGGCCTGGCCCGTTGAGCGCCCCATCCAAGCTCGAGGCAGGCGGAGCGGCTGCTCTTAGCACGGCCGGCATGGCTCCCGCTCGTGCCTGATCGGGCGAAGCTAGGGCTCTACTAAGAAATGGGGCGCCGTTAAGAGATAGCGTGGCGGCCAGAACCAGGCCGACCAGCAAAGTTATTTTGAATGACGTATGGATCTTCATGTCGAAGACTCCTTGGCGTGAAACGTAAAACGTCATGCGTAAAACGTCATGCGCCTCAGCCACAACGATCCTGGTAGGCGGAACGCAACTCGTCCCCCACAATCACTATACCACAAATTGCCCTGGCAGGCAACCGAGGCAGGCGCATCCACCGATATATACTCACGGCAAAATGTCGTGCCCGCCAACGTTGCGCAAGTAAATGTGATCGTCGAACTCTTGCAAGGTGATACGGATACTCATTGTGATAGAGATTTCTTTGACCGGCGGAGGCAGATGCTTTAGCGTTTTGACGGCCTTGTAGCGTAACGAGGGGTGCATTTTGCTCTGGAGGAACAGCTCCAACTTCCGATAGACCAGTTCTCTTGTCTTACGGTCGAGTTTCCGCATGCTCTTGTCAAACTGAGGTGAAGTGACCAGTTCCACCGCCATCACTCCGTCTCTTCGATGCCAGATTCGATGTATTCAGCCAGCTCACACACAGAATGAAAACGGGGTAATCCTCCCCTGGCATAGGCGTCCGTCGCTTCTTGCTCGGCCTGAATCCAGGTCGGGGTTTGGTAGCGCGCCTCGTCGGGTTCGATAAATTCTTCCTTGAGGAAAACAACCATCTGGTAGATTTTCTCCAATTCGCGCGGTGACAAACCATCAATCTCTTTCAATAATTGTTGCCGATGGTCTATTGCAGTAGACATTGTCCTACCTCTAACCCTTTCCTTCTATTATACTCAGAGACAACCTATCTCTCACCCAGCAACTCTTACAGCATACCACAAATTGGCCTGGCAGGCAACCGAGGCAGCACACAAGAGGGGCGCACACGCAGGTGCGCCCCTACTTGCGCAATTCGTGACGAGTCTCATAATCTGCGATCTGCTGGCGAAGGGCGGATCGCTGCTGTGAGACCCGCTTGACTGGCTCGTCAAGGCTCTGCTGCCACTGCACCTCGAGACTGGCCAGCTTGTCGGCCAAAATCTCGATCGGAGCCAGCACTTGCGCCTTGAGCGGCGCAATGAACCAGCCTCTCAAGCCCTTGTCGGCTTGCGGGGAGAACCACTCTTCACGCAGCAGAACCAGGATGTTCAGACTGATGCCCTCGATCAGGGCGGGCAGGCCGGTGACAAGCTCGCCAATGTGGTTAAAAATCTCGCGCGCTCTCTGGCCCAGGCTGGCCGGCAACAGCGCTAACACCTGGTCGAAAAATGCGCCGAGCGCCTGGGTGATTGAGCTAGCTTCGCGCAAAGCATGGCTGACGGCCTCTTCGAGCACGTGCAGCCGCTCGGTGAGGCTGGCCAAGATCGCCTCTAGCCAGTCCAGGTTGGCGAGGATCCTGGCCAGGCTGTTGTCAAATCGTTGCAAGATTGTCTCCACACTGCGCACGCCATCACGCACCGAGCGAGCCGCAGCCAGCGCCACCACGAGCGCGGCCCCAACGGCCGCCACCCCATCCAAGGTGACACGTTCCATGGGGAGTGCGTCCAGTTGCCGGTACAACTCGACCAATCCCCACACACGGTTCAGCTCCCCACTGCTCGCCTCTAAGCGGCGGTTCAGATCCTCACGGGTCGTTTCTAGCCGGCGGCTGAGCGACCGCACCTCGTCCGTCAAATCCTGGCGGTGCATCAGCCCCCATTGCCACACCGCCAATGCGCTGGTCGTGGCAGCCAGCACGCCGCCACCCAGCAGTGTGGCTACAAAAGAACGCCTGGAGATAGCCTGCTCGACCGTGTCGGCCACGGCCTCGGGCGAGTCATCTGGCTCGTGGAGCATATTGACCAGTCGCAGCAAGGCCCGGTCGTCCAGGCGATGCAAATGCTGGGCGATGTGAGCGACGATCGCCTCGCGCTGTTCAGCCTCAAGTGGAAATGCCGGTCGGATCATGAATCGTTTCCTTGTGACGTTTTACGTTTTACGCCTCGCCACCGTATACCCCAATTGTTTCAGAGCCTTGTCTTTCTTTCGCCAGTTCTTGTTGAGCTTGACCCACACTTCCAAAAAGATGGGGGCGCCGGCCATGTGTTCGATCTCCTGGCGAGCGGCAGCGCTGATGGCCTTGAGCATCTGGCCGCGTTGGCCGATCAAAATGCCTTTCTGCGAATCTTTTTCGACGTAAATGGTAGCGCGGACGTAAATGTTGCCGGCCGGACGCTCCTTCCATTCATCTACCACTACAGCTACAGCGTGTGGGACTTCTTGATAAACGTGGCTCAACACCTGCTCGCGGATCAGCTCGGCAGCGATTTCACGCTCTGTCCGGTCGGTGATGGTCTCGTCATCGTAATAAGCCGGACCTTCAGGTAGACGGTCCACGATCATCTCCAGCAGTGCCTCCCGGTTACGTCCCGAGCTTGCAGACAGCGCGATCCAGCCCTCACCCCTGGTCCCTCTCCCGTCGTTCGCAGAGCGAACGCGGGGAGAGGGGAGTAAGAGCGCCAAATAAGCTTGTGCGTGCGACTCGATCTCCTCGGTCGAGGCCAGGTCGCTCTTGTTCAGCGCCAGGATTAACGGCCGAGCAGCTCCGTGCTGGCGGATAAGTTCTGCAATCTGCCTGTCCTCGCCGCCAGGCAGCGCCGAGCCATCAACGAGGAACACGATCACATCGGCGTCGGCTATACATTCCGTGGCCACCTTGACCATCCCCTCACCCAGCAAGTGCAGCGGCGTATGAACGCCAGGCGTGTCAACAAAAATCACCTGCACATCGGGGCGAGTGAGGATACCCAATTGGCGCACGCGCGTGGTCTGCGGCTTGTCCGAGACGATGGCAACTTTTTGCCCCAGGTAAGCGTTAAGCAGCGTCGACTTGCCGACGTTGGGCCTACCGATGATGGCTACAAAGCCCGACCGGTGGGCGGGAGTCATTGAAGAGTCAGGAAAATTTGCGCTAGTGTTCATAGTTCGACTGACATTATAGCATATTAAATGGTTTCAGGTTTAAGGTTCAAGTTTCAGGTGGCATTTTGGGCAGCTTGTGTTATCATGGAAGTATCTGGCGTAACACCATGTGCCAGTAGGGGCGAACGCCGCTATCCCGGAAAGCGCTTGTTTCACGAGGTTCACGTATGCGCAAAGCGATTTTTCTATCATCACCCGCACTGTGGCAGCACGGGCACGACCACGACCACCCGCTCAAGCCAGAACGCTTGCAGCGCACATTCGAATTATTGAGCGAGTATGAGGCCTTCAATGCACCCAATGTTCGCCTGTTAGAACCCCGCCCGGCCACCCAAGACGAACTAGAGCTGTTTCACACCCACGATTATGTCGAAGCGGTCCAGGCATTAAGCGCCGGGGATGGCGGGCCATTAGGAAATGGCGGGCCATTAGGGAAGGCTGCCCAGTACCACTTCGGCCCGGGCGACAACCCTATTTTTGCCGGGATGTACGAGAGCGAGAGCCTCAAAGTTGGCAGCACCGTGATGGGCGCTCACTTGGTGGCCAGCGGCGAGTGTGACGTAGCCTTCAGTTTTAGCGGCGGGATGCACCACGCCAGGCCAAACTTTGCCTCCGGCTTTTGCGTGTTCAACGACGCGGCGGTTGCGATCCACTGGCTGCTGAGTCAGGGGCTGCGGGTGGCTTATGTCGACATTGACGTGCATCACGGCGACGGTGTACAAGCAGCTTTTTACACCAGCAACCAGGTCCTGACCATTTCGCTCCATCAAGACGGGCAAACGCTGTTCCCGGGCAGCGGTTTCGTAGATGAAATCGGCACGGGCGCGGGCAAGGGATACAGCGTCAACGTGCCGCTGCCACCCTATACCGACGACGACAGCTATTTATGGGCCTTCCACCAAGTCGTCCCTCCCATGCTGAAACGCTTCCAGGCTGATATCGTCGTCACACAGTTGGGCGTAGATACGCATTACCAAGATCCACTGGCGCATTTGGGGTTGACCACAGCCGGACACAGCACGTTGTTCGAGGCATTGGAGGCGCTCGCGCCTCGCTGGCTGGCCTTGGGCGGCGGTGGCTATAATCTCAACGTCGTACCCCGTTCGTGGACGCTCGCCTTCGGCGTGATGTCTGGCCAGTCCTTCCCCGAAGCGTTGCCGGCGAGTTATCAAAGCAAGTATGGTAAAGGCTATTTATTGGATTGGGAAAAACCACGCTTGCAGCACGGTGTCCGGGAACGTGTGCGAGAGAGTGTAGAGGCAGTCGTGGCTGCCGTAAAGCAGCGTCATAAAATCAAATGAGTGTGACCAAATCAAATAAAGAATCGCCGATGGATGAGAAACACATCCTTATCATAGATGACGAGAGGCTTGTCCGCCGCGCCATGGCCGATTACCTGGCCGAATGTGGCTACCAGACTGCCGCGGCGCCTGACGGCATGGAGGGCCTGGCCCTGATCCGGGCCAAAGCCTTTGACGCCGTTCTGGTCGATCTGCGCATGCCTGGGATGGACGGCCTGGACCTCATCGCCGCGATGAGTATCGAGCAGCCCGAGCTGCCGCTCGTCGTCGTTTCCGGGGCGGGTCTGTTGGGCGACGCGGTGGAAGCTATGCGGAGAGGCGCTTGGGATTATGTCACCAAACCCATCCATGATATGGATGAACTCGTGATGACCATCGATCGGGTGCTCGACAAGGCCAGGCTAAAGGCCGAGCGCAACCGCTATCAACACGAACTAGAGCAACTCAACCTCTCGTTGGAAGTCGAGGTGGCTCGCCAAACCCACGACTTGCAACAAGCTAATGCCGAGCTGCGCCACCTGGACACGCTGCGCGAGCAATTCATCCAAAACGTGGCCCACGAGCTGCGCACCCCATTGGCGTTGGTACGCGGCTATATCGAAGTGCTGGTAGAAGACGAACTGAGCATCGAGGAGCAAAAGAAAGCTCTAGGTGTGGCGCACCAACAAGTCATGGTGCTGGTGGAGCTGGTTGAGGCCATCACCACTTTGCAGGACATCAACAGCCAGGCGCTGCAAATCAGCCAGGTCGCTGTCTCCGAACTACTTCACACAGCTTGCCAGATGGCCAGTCAGCGCGCCGCCAGCTCCGGCATCAAGCTGCGCAGCGTATGCCCGGCCGATTTCTCTCCTTTACCCGGCGACTTTACCCGCCTGGCACAGGCATTGTATCAATTGCTAGACAACGCCTGCAAATTTTCCCCTACTGGCAGCACAGTCACCATCACCGCGCACATGTCTCCCCTGAACAACGTCGTAAACATCTCGGTTGCCGACCAGGGCATTGGCATCCCGCCCGAAGAACACGCACACATCTTCGAGCGCTTTTACCAGATCGACGGCAGCACCACCCGCCGCTATGGTGGCACCGGCCTGGGGTTGGCACTGGTCAAAGAAATTGCGACTGCCCACGGCGGACAGGTCAGCATCCAGAGCGCGGTCGACGCTGGCAGCACGTTTACCATCAGCCTGCCCATCAGCTTGACCAACGGTAAGAATATGGTATAATCAAAACATGATAACACGTTCCCTAGTGATATCACTCATCATTTCGGCTCTGTGTTTGCTCGTCATCGGCGGCCCGCTGTCTAACGCCTTGTTTGAATCGCCGGCGAACGCCTCTGCAACAACGGCGATGGTTCCCCCAGATACCGATCTCCTCCAGGCCCCTTCCCTGGTGCCTTGGATGAGTTGGGGGCTACTTAGCGCTATGACAATTAGTGGTGCTGTGTTGACCCTATCGCTGCGCTCGCTGCAGTCGTTGCGTGCGCACAGCGATTGAGGGCTAGCGGATCCCGATGCCACCCTGGCGCGCCATGAAGAAATGGCGTCGTATTCACCTGTTTGTGATCTATGGCCTGGTATGGCTCAGTTTCGGGCTGCGTGCAGCGACGTTGGATCGGCAAAGTATGTGGCGCGATGAAGTTGACGCGCTGTGTTATGCGTTCGAGTTTCCCCATGCGACGGCCCAGGCGATCGCACCCGGGGCATTCCAGGCACTAGAGCTTCCCTCGGCTTGTCCCCCCCTCGAGTTGTCGCCCGAGTCAGGGCAATCCAGGCTCTGGCGCCTGGTGCAAACACTGCAGCTTGCAGTTCGGCACAACGGGCCGCTCTACTATTTTCTACTGCGAGCCTGGATCGCACTGGTTGGTTACAGCGTATATGCCCTGCGTTTTTTCTCGCTACTGTCGGGCGTGCTGGCTGTTCCACTCGTCTACGTTTTGGGACTGCGCTTGTCTGTGACGACCAAGGCCGGCTCACCTGGCACTATTCCAGTCGGAGTATGGGGCGCAGTGTGTACCGCCCTTTCGCCCTATTTAGTGTGGTACAGCCAGGAAACCAAAATGTATGCCCTGCTTCTGGCGCTAGTCGTGTTGGCGGTGTACGCCCTGCGTCGTGCGATCGAAGAAGGTGGCGCCTGGTGGATCGTGATGGTCATCGCCACCAGCCTGGGCGTCTATATCCATATCCTGGCGGCGTTACTGATCCTGGTCGAGTTTGCCATGTTGCTGGTGTGGCATCCCTGCTCCAGGCGTAACTGGGTCGAGGCGCTGATCTCCTTTGCCTGCCTGACCCTTCCCTACCTGCCCCTGGTAGGCTGGCAATTGCCCGCCCTGCTTCAACCTGTCGGTCAGACAGGCTATCCTGACTATCCATTCAGAGAGATCGTATATATCCTGATCTATGGGTTTTCGACCGGCGCGGTAGCGCATCCCCGTGGGTGGATATTGGTCCTTCCCCTGCTCAGCTTGGGGATGGCGGGGTTGCTGTTTGGCAGGGCTCATTGGCAGCATAGGGGGGCACTCGCGATCTGGATAGGGCTGCCTATCCTGGCCATGTACGCGATTGCGCGGCTGCGCGGTCCGATGTTTACTGACCGCTACCTCATCTGGATTGGGCCAGCCGTATACCTATTAGTGGCGCTTGGGGTGCACTTTTTGTGGCGGCAATCACATCTACTGGCCTTGATGGTCGTCATCCCACTGCTGATATCTCTCGGGCACGGTCTGCAAGCCCAGACGAGCGGGCCGATCAAATCCGATTTTCGCGCCACAGCGCGATTCGTCGAGCAGCGCGCGGAAGCTAGCGACTTGATGGTGTTCCAAATTCCCCACGCCCGCTATACTTTCGACTATTACTATGGCCCGACATTCAACTGGATCGATGGCCTTTACACGAATGCCGGCATGACGGACGAGCAAGTAGATAAGCACATGCAAGCGCTGATTGGGAAACGGCGTGGGGTGTGGCTGATCGCTTCCGAACAAAGGATGTGGGACGAACAGTTGCACGTGTTTCAGTGGCTCGAGACGCACGCTGGGCGCACTGACGAAGATCATTTTACGTTGGTAGACGTGTATCGCTACCAGTTGCCATAACCCCTATGACCAAGGTACTATTGCATTTTTTTCAAAAATAGTGTTTAATATAAGCATCTTACAAACCGTTCTTTAGTATACATAAAAAGGAGTAACAAAATGTTGTACTTACCACGTGAAGAGGGCCAAGGCCTCGTTGAGTATGCGTTGATCCTGGTTCTGGTCGCGGTTGTCGTGATCGCCATCCTGGTGATCTTGGGCAACCAGGTCAGCGGCGTATTCAGCTCGGTCGTCAGCGGCCTCAGCTAATTAAAAGCTGTTTCAATCAGCGCAAGGCCCTATCGCAAGGTAGGGCCTTGTCGTTTAATGCCTTTTGCGGTTTTGTGGTATCATGGGAGCAAAGACCCTAAAGGTCTCGGCGAAGCACCCCGGAGCGCGCCCAGCGGCCCGCCGGCGCGTAGCGCCGGAAACGGGCAAGCGAACGGGGCAAGACCCTTAGGGTCTCTCTTAGAGTGCCTGGAGGGACACATGATATCGCGAAAAATCAAGCTGTTTCCGGCTATCGCTGCTGGCTGGCTGCTGCTCACTGCTTGCGGAGCTCCCACACCCGCCCCCGCCACCGACACACCGACTGCGACCAGCGTGCCCACCGAACAGGCTCTCTCACCTACGCCAGCGCCTACTATCGATCCCAAGCAGCCGGTTCCCGGCGGTGAGCTTGTCATCGCCGTGTTCCCAGGACCAGTCACTCTCAATCCATTATTGGCCTCATCGCCGGTCGAAAAAGAGCTGATCAAGCTTTCTGTCGAGGGCCTGGTAGCCCTGGATCGCGGGAATAACACTATCCCCGTCCTGGCCGAAAAGCTGCCCAGTCTGTCCGCCGATGGGCTGACGCTTAGCTATCAACTGAAAAAAGTCACCTTCTCTAACGGCGACCCGTTGACCTGCCAAGACGTGCTGTTCACCCACCAGGCCATTTTATCCAGCTCGGTTCAGCTTGGCAGATCCGGCCACCAGGCCATTGCTTCTATCACATGCGACGACGAGCACACAGCCAGCGTGACATTCAGCCGCCCCTACACACCTTACCTGGAGTTATTTGAGACCATCATCCCCCGGGCGGCCGGCAACCTGGCCGAGATGGAGGACTGGGGATTCAACCGCGCCCCCATCGGCACCGGCCCCTGGATGGTGCAAACGTGGCGCGGCGGCCAAGAGTTGGTTTATGTCCGAAATCCACACTATCGAGAAAAAGGCAAACCCTACCTGGATCGTCTCGTCGTTCGCATGCTAAGTGATCGTGACAGCGGCCTGGAACTGCTGGCGGCCGGGAGGATTGACAGCCTGTGGGGCCTCACCGAAGCGGATTTGCCGGCGTTGTTTGATACTCGTACACGCTATACCGCCGATGCGACAGGGGAAAGCAGTGGGATCATCTTCAACCTGGGCAATCCACAAGTGGATGCCGCCAATCCCGGTGCAGCCCCCCACCCCATTTTGAGCGATGCGAAGGTGCGCCAGGCCATTCAACTGGGCATCGACAAGCAGCTCTTGGCGGATTTTTTGAGCTACGGGCGGCTAGCGGTGGCGACGACGCTGCTGCCGCTTGGGCCGTTTGCCTGTCCGTCGCAAGGCAGCCAATACGACCCCGAGACAGCCGGCCAATTGCTGGACGAAGCGGGCTGGAAAACCGGCGCAGATGGGGTGCGTGCCAAGGCAGGCCAGCGGCTCAAGCTCAAGCTTCACGTCTCGGCAGGCAACGCGCTGCACCAGGGCATAGCCGATATGCTGGTCGAGATGATGCGGAGCCTGGGCCTGGAACTTACGCTCGAGCAACTGCCAGAGGAGACCCTCCTAGGGGGGTGGGAGTCAAATGACCTGGCTCATCACGGCCGTTTTGATATGCTGATGGTCACCCACGCGCCCTTCGACAAGGCTCAAGGCGGGTCGCTGGCCGATCCTGGCCAGTATCTGCTCGATCATTATCACTCCAGTCGCATCCCAAGCGCCGGCAACCAGGGTGTGGGCAACAACCTGGCTCGCTACGTCAACGCCGAGGTAGACAACTGGCTCGACGAGGCGGCCGCCGCGCTTGATGCCGGGCAGCGGCAAAGCTTGTACTGCCAGGCCGTCAAGCAGATAGACGAGGATCTGCCCATCATCTCACTCTACTCTCATATGCGCATCAACGGCTACAGCCCGCAGATTGAAGGGTCGGGCGCCTCGCTCGAACCGCGCGACTTTGCACCTGGCCTGGCGAGCTGGTGGATCAAGCCGAGCGTGGAGCCCACGCCTGAGCCTAGCGTGACGCCCAGTCCACCCCCACCCAGCGTCACGCCCGATTTGACGGCTACACCGGAACCAGTTGAAGCGCCGCCGGCCCAGGCATCCAGGCTGCCTATCATGCTTGGAGCCGGCCTCGTAGTGCTGCTCGTGGTCGTTGCACTGGCCAGCGTGATTTTGCGCCGCCGCCGAGCGAGTTCTAGGGTGCAGGACGACACGTGGGGCGCCGATATAGATCGCTTAGGGTCGAATGAAGAACAAAACCAGGACACGCTCTGAGCAATTGGCTCATCTCAGCGCACAAATCAAGCGACTGGGCGAGCTTGGCGATTTTTCAGCACGCCTGGACGTCAGCAGCGCCGGAGAAGGGGAAGAGACTGCGCGGCCCCTGTCAGAGCTGGTATCTGCCATCAACGGCTTGTTGGACAGTTGGGAGCAATCCCAAGCCGGACTACGCGCCCAAGAGCAGTTCGCCGAGAGCATGATGTTGATCGCGCACGCCATCGCGGAACACCCCAGCCTGGAAGCGATGCTGCACAATACGCTGGCGGTGGTCACCACTCTCACCGGCGCCGAGCGTGGCAGCCTGTTCGTGCTCGACAGCGCCGGTGCAGTCATCCGGTGGGCCCTGTCAACGGGCGAAATGGACAAGCCAGGTGACGCTCAACAAGCTGCCGTCATTCAACTCGTCATGGACAAGGGGGTGGCCGGTTGGGTAGCCCGTCACCGGCAAGCCGCCTTGCTTGGCGACACGGCTCAAGACGAGCGTTGGCTGACTTTGCCCAATCAAGCTTACGTGGCGCGGTCCGCGTTGGCGGCGCCGATCCTGCGCGCTTCAACCCTGGTGGGGGTTCTGACCCTGCTTCACCCGCAGATCGAGCATTTTAACGCCAGGCAACTCTACCTGGTGCAAGCCGCGGCCGATCAGATCGCGTTGGCCGTGCGCAATGCGCAGAACCTGGAAATGCAGCGCCGGCAAGCTTCCCGGCAGGCCACGCTGTACCAGGTTCTTCGCACGGTGAGCGAACAACTCGACCCAGACACGGCTGTGCAGACGGCCGTCGAGGCCATCGTCGAGTTTGCCGGCTGGCCCCACGTGGCCATCGTCTTACCCACCCCCGACCACCAGCACTGGGAAGTTCGCGCCGGCAGCGGCATGCTAGCCAAGCTGGTGGGCACTCAGTCAAGCATCGAAAGTGGCCTGATCGGGCGGGCCTTTAGAAGTGGGCGTATCCAGCACGTGGTCGAAGTGAGCACAGACCCCGATTACATCGCCGCCCACGCCGACCTTCGTAGCGAAGTGACCGTCCCGATCCGGCACGGCGAGCGCATCTTGGGCGTGCTTGACCTGGAAAGCGAACAAGTGGGCGACTTTGACGACGAGGACAAGCTGCTGGCTGCGTCGCTGGCCGAGGCCATCGGCTTGACGCTGTCCAACGCCGAGTTGTACGCCGAAGCGCGTAAATACGCCACCGACCTGAGCGCCCTGTACGCCATCGCGCAGGCCATCAGCCAAGCGCTCGCGTTGGAAGACATTTTTTCTCATGCCCTGTCCCTGGCCACCTCCATGCTCGACTTTGAAGCTGGCTTGATCTGCCTGGCCGAGGCCGGCGACAGCGAGAGCGAGCCGGCTGAGCGGCTTCGCCTGGCTGCCGAGTACGAATTGTCCACCGAGCAACTGGAGGCTATCCAACGCCAGGGGCTGGAGGATAGCTTGTGCGCTTACGTCCACGAGCGGGGTCAAAGCGTCATCATCGGCGACCTGGAGCAAACGTTGGCGCCGGAGATAGCCCAGCTTACGAGCGGCTTGACTACCTGGGGCTGGCGCGCCTACACCGGCATACCTCTTTTATACCAGGATCGCTCGCTAGGCACGTTGAGCTTGTTGGCCAGCCGGCCGCGCACACCTTCGGCCTACGAGCTGGCCATGGTGGCCACGATCGGGCACCAGGTCGCGGCGGCCGTGGCCAGCGAGCGCCTATTCCGGGCCATTTCGAACGAGCAGGGGCGGCTGGCGGCGCTGATCGAGTCGAGCCGCGATGGCGTGCTGCTGGTCGGCCTGGACCAGCGCGTCCTGGTGCTCAACGCGCCTGCCATGAAACTGATGGGACTGGCAGGTAAGCCGGAGCGCTGGCTGGGCCGCCCGCTTAGAGAGGCATTGGATGAAGTGCATCTGCATGCGCCCATAGTGGCCGAGACGATGATGGCCGAAATGAGTCGCATCCAGGATGGTGATGAGCCACCCACAGAAGGCGAATACGAGCTATTCTCGCGCGTGGTACACTGGCTCAACCAGCCGGTATTGAGCGACAGCGTGCCGGTAGGTCGCCTGGTAGTCCTGCGCGACGTGACCGATGAGCGCATCGTGGAGCGGCGGCGCGAGGACATGACGCATACCATGGTACACGATTTGCGCAGCCCGCTTTCGGCCATTTTCACCACGGTGGAATTGTTGCAAGAGGACACGAGCGACGCGTTTTCGCCCGAGACAGCCCTCATGATGGACATTGTGCGAAGAAACACGCACAAGATGTTGGCCCTGGTCAATGGCATCTTGGACGTCAGCCGCTTGGAAAGTGGCCAGATGCCGGTCAAGCGCGAGCCGTTTGGGCTGGGCGAGTTGGCCGGCGAGGTGCTGCAAACGCAGTCAGCGCTGGCTCAAGAAAAAGGCCTCCACCTGGACAATCACGTCCCCCCTACCCTTCCCCCAGCCTGGGCCGACGTAGAGCTGATCAGGCGCGTGCTGCAAAACCTGGTGGGCAACGCGGTCAAATTCACCCCGCCGGGCGGCACCATCTGCATTGAGAGCCGCCTCGAGGAGAAAGAGGGTCTATCCAAGCTGCTGGTATCTGTCACGGACAGCGGGGGGGGCATTCCGAGCAAGCTCCAAGGCCGGGTATTTGAAAAGTTTGTCGCCGGCGAACAAAAAGAGCGCGGCAGTGGACTGGGTCTGGCATTCTGCAAGCTGGCCATCGAAGCCCACGGCGAGCGCATCTGGATAGACAATCCCCCCGCTTCCCTCGCAGAGATGAGAGGAGCGCGCTTCACCTTCAGCCTGGCTACCTGGAAAATTGATCACGAATGACACGAGGTGACATTCGTGATTAAAAAATCCCCTATCCGCCTGGCCAAAAGCCGAATCATCTCGCTTGTTTTCAACCTCCAACACCCCAAGCTGGCGATCCTGGAAGCGCATCGGGAGCGCCAACAGCGCGCGGGCCACCAAGCCGGTGGCGTTTTCCACGGCCTGGTAGTAACGCGGGTCGAGGCGAACGTCGGGCGCGATCACCGGCTGGCCGGAAGAAAAGGCAAAGCCTGCGATCGAGGCGTCGAGAGGCACGGGGATGTCGAACAATTGCTCGGCAAAGCTGGTGAAGGATACCACACAAGCGCCATCTACGCCAATTTTTTGCGCGCAGTGCGCCATTCAATTGCACTACACCAGGCGGCTAGCAGGCTGTCGGAGAGGCAGCCCGCTGAGCTTACCTTCCCGAAAGCTCTGAGCTTTCGGGAAGGTGGAAAGGCGCTCTCTCCG
>JAFGFO010000055.1 GCA_016931085.1 Thermoflexales bacterium | reverse complement strand
TGTACCTCCAGAACACAGGCGTGGCGGTGGCCACGGCCGACATCCGCTTTTATGACATCAACGGAAATTGCCAACACACTTTGGAAGACGTATCGATCGCCCCCAACGGGCAAGCCGCCGTCAACTTGGCTGGCATCGCGCAACTGGGCAGTTTCTCCGGCTCGGCGGTGGTCAGCGCCGATCAAGCCCTGGCGGTGACGGTCAGGCAGGACAACGCCAACGGCGCCGGCTACTCGGACTATAACGCCTTCAGCTCTGGGGCGGACACGCTGTACCTGCCCTCTTTGCTGAAGGGCTATTACAATTGGAACAGCGCCTTCCAGGTGCAGAACGTGGGCGACATCGCCGCCCACGTCACCATCACGTATTCCAACGGCCTGACGCGTACCCTCCTCCTCCCTGTGCCAGCCAAGGGATATGCCATGGTCAGCCAATCGACTGAAGCGGGGCTGCCGAACAACTGGGCTGGCTCGGCCTGGCTCAGCACGAACAATGGGCAGCCGATCGTGGCCATCGTCAACCAGCAAAACACCGCCACCGGCCGGCGCTCCCACCAGAGCTACAGCGCGCTGCTGGGCGGGGCGGCCAGCCTGGTGGCGCCTTTCGTGGCCAACAACCTGGGGGGCGATGGCTGGAAGACGGGACTCCAGGTGCAGAACGTGGACAGCGCTGCGGCCCAGGTACAGCGGAGCTATTACTACGCTGGGGGGAGCGCAGCGGTGGGCGGGGGCACAGAGAACATCGACCCGGGCGCATGCGCGGTCTACGCGGCTGACGGTATGCCGGTCGGGGCTGAGCTCTCGGCCTCTGTCGTTTCGCTCAACGGCCAGCGGATCGGGGGAATATGCAACCTGTCGCGCAGCAGCGGTGCCGGAGACATCGGCGGCAGTTACAACCTGCCGGGCCACTAGGCACGAGTGGGTGAGGCAGCCGCTTCAAGAAATTGTCAACTTACCTTCCCGAAAGCTTAAAGCTTTCGGGAAGGTGAGAACTTGCACCTTACACCCGGGCAAGGCGGTGGCCGGCCTCGGCGCCGGGCGCTTCTTGGAGCAGTGCGATGGCGTGGGGCAGCACGGGCAGGATCACGGCCAGGCTTTCGCGCACGGCCTTGGGAGAGCCGGGCAGGTTGACGATGAGGGTGTGGCCGCGGATGCCGCACACGGCGCGGCCGAGCATGGCGTGGGGGGTAAGGCGCAGGCTTTCGGCGCGCATCGCCTCGGCCAGGCCGGGCGCTTCGCGCTCGATGACCGCCCGCGTGGCCTCGGGCGTCACGTCACGGGGAGCAAAGCCGGTGCCGCCGGTGGTCAGCACCAGGTCGAGCTGCAGCTCGTCGGCCCACTCCCGCAGCGTACGCTGGATGTCCTCCAGCTCGTCGCCCAGCACGCGCTGCACCTCGACCTGGGCGCCCAGTTGGGCCGAGACGATCTGGGCAATCAGTGGCCCGCTGTCGTCGGCCCGCTCGCCGCGCGCGCTGCGGTCGCTGAGGGTAAGAACACCAACTCTCATCATATTCTCAGGTGCTCACCTTGTAAGGCAATTTCAACACTTGGGTGACTCCCTCGAGCTGTTCGAATTCGGGATCCTTGTGCACCAAGGCAGCGCCTTGCTCATAAGCCAATGCAGCGATCCAGGCATCAGCCACCGAGAGGCGATAATTCGCCTTGAGCTCACCGGCGCGAATACCCAAACTGCTACTCGACTCAACTCGCGATATGGGCAAAGTACCCATCAAATCAACACGGTGAACGGCCTCACCCTGGTCACGTTCTTGACGAGTGATGTAGTACACCTCCATAAAACTCATAAATGAGATGAGCACAACGACTCGTTCTGCTTTGGCTTTCTCCAGGAGATCCTGTACTACGTCAGCTCCAGCTTCATCCTCAATCAACGTCAGCACAGCCGAGGTATCAAGAACGTAAATTGGGGGATCTGATCTCATTGTGTTCCCGGTCCTCTCGCCTTGACCGCAAAAGCCTCTCGACCAATCTTTCACCCCGACCTCGTCCTCGTAAGGCCCGAATTGGATCGTCGCCAGGCGCCGCTCGAGTTTCCTCAAAGAATGTGATGACGACCTCTGCGCCATCCTTGGGAACCACCCCAGGACTGACAAAGGTCACAGTCCCTCCTTTGTAGATAGCACGTGCTGTTTGTAAGCCCATTCCTCCACCTCTCATTCTTCCAGCCCGACCACCTTTTTCCACTCGCCGTGGATGCCCTCGTCGGTGACGCCGTAATAGGCGCGCAGCTTGCCGCCCGGCATCCGTTGCACCAAGTCATAGCGCTGCTTGCCGGCGCGCTTGGAATCGGCCACCATGCCCAGATCCCCCACCCAAGTGACCTGGGCCGTGTCGGGCGGGTGTTTTTCGCGCTGCTCGACGGCATAGCCCCACAGCTTGCGGGCCGAGCGGCGGGTCACGTTTTGGACCACGTTGCCGTTGCGCAGATCGCGCATGGTGTAATACTTGACGCCGCCGCGCTCCTCGACAGCCACGATCTCTACGCCGGTGCGCGGTGGGTTGTGAAACTCGGCCCTGGCCGGTTCGGGCGCGGCGGGCGCCAGTGAGACAGTCGGGAGCGGGGTCGGGTCCGTCTTGGCTTCGGCTACTTCATGCAGCACCAGCCCGCGCTTGACCAATTGGACGATCTCGTCGCGCACGGCCAGGCTGGTTTCAGCCTCGTCGCGCACGTAAATCTTGTTGTCGTCGATCACGTAGGGTGGCGTGTCCCCACGCGGCACGCGAATGCGGACAATCTTGGCCCCCTCGCTTTCGTGGACGTCGATCGCCACCTCCAACTGGGGCATGATCTTGCTTTGAAGCTCGGTGCGCAGCAAGCTGGTGGCCTGCTCGACCTCGACGCCCTTGGGACGTTTCTTGGGGTCGGCGAGCGCCCCCACGTAAATCGTTCCACCGTTCGTATTGGCAAAGGCGCACACGTCGGCGATGATCGCGTACAGCCGGCCGCCGCGTTGGGTATAGCCCTCGTGAAAGGCCTGGATGATATTGGGGCCTTGCTCGCGTGCGGCGCGAATGAAATCGAATGGGGCTTGCTTGGGGCGGTAGGGCCGGCTGCGGGCAAAGTCGCCGCTGAGGAACAGTTCTTTGAGCGCGTCAAAACTGAGCTCCGGCAGCAGCAACTCGGTGACCCGTTCGCCCACGCCCAGGTTCTTGGGGTTCTTGGGATCGCGCGTCAGGCGGTGCGCATCGCTGGCCTGGATACAATGCATGCGGCGTGAGTATTCCGGCTTGGAGCCGTCAAAGAACTTGGCCGTCGTGCGGCGGGACTTGCTCTCGAGGTCGGTCACTTCCAGGGCGTGCAGGTGCGGGTCCTGTGTATACGAGATCTTGGTCTGGCCTGAAAACACGCCGACCGTGGCCACCCCATGCGTCGAGTTCGCGTGAGCGGCGATCGCCAGGCCGCCGGCCTCGTCGATCACGCGGTAAGCCATCAACACGTCGGTGGTGGCGCCCACCTCCGACGAGCCTTGATCGAGCTTGTCGGGCGGTATATTCAAGGTCAGCAAGACGTGCTCGATCTCGCGCACGCTGGTATCCTCAGGGAATAGGGCCAGGATGTGAAAGCCAAAGGTCGCCGTAAACTCGAAACCCGGTAGCAGCAGCACGTGCTGCCGCACCCGGCGGTATTCCGCCAGGCGTTCTTTTTCCTCGGGGCGGGCGCGGTCCAGGCGTTCGAGCAGCTCCAGTTGCTCGAGCTCGTCCAGCATGCGGGCGTAGCCGGCCACGCTGTTGTGGTCGGTAAAAGCGAGCATGTCCACGCCCTGCTCTTCAGCCTTTTTGAGGATATCCAGGATAGTGACATTGGGCTCCTGGTAATCCACAGAAGCGGGCGTGTGCACATGCAAGTCCACCCGCCGCCACTGGCGTTGTGAATTTTTCTTCTTGGCTGTCAATTGGGTCTCATCCTTTAGCTTTGGTCAATTGTTCCTTGATCGCCGCCAGCAAATCCGACGGCTTGAACGGTTTGAGGACAAATTCGCTCGCGCCGGCCTGCATGCATTCGACACTGCGATCCATGCCCGAGGTCATAATGACCGGCAGGGTTTCTAGGGTAGGGTCCGCCCGGACGGCTCGCAGCGTGTCGAGACTCTCCACGTTACCCAGGTGGAAATCCATCAAGAGCAGATCGGGTTTCTCCTGGTACACAGTCTCCAGCACCTCTTCCGGGCGCGGGCAGGTGATGCTCGTGTAGCCTTCGATTTGAAAGAGCGTCTGCAATAACATGGACGTCGAACGGTCATCATCTACGATTAGAATTTTGCTCACAATTTCCCCTTTGCTATTGGTTTATTTTTCCGGGTCCTGGCTTTGGGCTTGGCTTGACCCGGCTCGTGATCGCGCAGCGCCGCTTCAAACACTTGCTCCACGCTATCGGCCAAAACGAACTGCATCGAATCACGCACTTCCTGGGGTACATCATCCAGGTCTTTTTCGTTGCGCTTGGGCAGAATAACCATTTTCAATCCAACACGGTGGGCCGCCAGGATTTTTTCCTTGACGCCGCCGATAGGCAGCACCTGGCCACGCAGCGTGATCTCGCCCGTCATGGCCAGATCGTCACGCACCAGGCGCCCAGTCAACAGAGAGGCCAGGGCGGTTGCCATGGTCACGCCGGCCGAAGGGCCGTCTTTGGGCACAGCGCCGGCCGGCACGTGCATGTGAATATCCGCCTTATCAAAGAAATCTTCGGGGACGCTCAGCTCGCGGGACTTGGCGCGCACGTAACTCAAGGCCGCCTGGCCGCTTTCGCGCATCACGTCGCCCAACTGCCCGGTCATCACAAAACCCTTGCTCCCCGGCATCTTGGTCGCCTCGATGAAGGTGATGTCGCCGCCGGCGGGTGTGACCACCAGGCCGATCGCCACGCCGGGGATGGTCGTACGCTCGGCCGTCTCGGCATAATAGCGTGGCTTGCCCAAGAATTCTTCCACGTCGCCGGCGTCAATCTTGACCTTGTCGGTCGCCCCCTCGGCGATGCGCGTGGCCACCCGGCGGCAGGCCTTGCCCATCTCGCGTTCCATGTTACGCACGCCAGCCTCACGGGTATAGTCGCGAGCGATCTGCAACAAAGCCGCCTGGGTAAACTCGACCTCGCCTGGGCGAAGGCCGTTCTCCTTGATCTGGCGCGGGAGCAGGTAACCGGTGGCGATGTGCAGCTTTTCGTTCTCGGTGTAGCCTGACAAGGTGATGATCTCCATCCGGTCGCGCAGCGGGCCGGGGATAGGCTCGAGCATATTCGCCGTGCAGATAAACATCACCTGTGACAGATCGAACGGCACGTCCAGGTAATGATCGCGGAACTCGCAATTTTGCTCGGGGTCCAGCACCTCTAGCAGGGCCGAAGCGGGGTCGCCGCGGAAATCCATGCCCAACTTGTCGACCTCGTCCAGCATAAAGATGGGGTTCTTGGACTCGATACGGCGCAGCGATTGAAGGATACGGCCCGGCATCGAGCCGATGTAAGTGCGGCGAAAGCCGCGAATCTCGGCCTCGTCGCGCACGCCGCCCAGCGATTGGCGGATAAACTTGCGGCCCAAGGCGCGCGCGATCGACTGTCCCAGGCTGGTCTTGCCCACGCCAGGCGGTCCCACGAAACACAAGATCACGCCTTCGCGCTCGCGGCGGATATAATCCGTGACAGGCTCTTCGTCGATATCGGCCTGGGGCCGATCCGCGTCAGCATCGGCCTCGGCCAGATCCGCTCCGCTTCGCTCCGCGTCGACATCGGCTTGGGGCGCCCGGCGCTCGGCCTTGAGCTTGCGCACCGCCAGGTATTCCAGGATGCGCTCCTTGATATCCGCCAGGTCATAGTGATCTTCGTCCAACACAACCCGCGCGTGGCTCACGTCCAGGTTATCGGGCGTCGTCTTGTTCCAGGGCAAGCTGACCATCCAGTCAAGGTAAGTGCGGATGACGCCATACTCGGCGGCGGCCGTGGGCAGCTTGGACAGGCGATCCAATTCACGCTTGGCCTCCTTTAACGCTTCCTCGGCCATGCCAGCGGCCTCGATCTTGGCTCTGAACTCTTCGACCTCCAGTTGTTGCTCGTCCTGCTCGCCCAATTCCCGCTGGATCGCCTTGAGCTGTTCGCGCAAGAAATACTCGCGCTGGACCTTTTCCATCTCTGTGTGCGCTTCGGTCTGTATCTTGCGCCCCAGTTCCATGACCTCAAGCTCTTTAGACAACACCGCCACGACCATGCGCAGCTTGCCGGCCACGTCGTCGATCTCCAGCACCTCCTGGGCGTCCTGCAACTCGATACGGATGTAGGTAGCGATGGCGTATACCAGTTGGCGCGGGTCCTCGATGCTGGCAGCCATGGCACTCAGTTCGTCAGGAATACCCGGGCTTAGCTCGACCAGGCGTCCAAATAACTCGATGACCTTGCGCCGCAGCGCCTCCATCTCGACCGTCTCTTCTTGGAGGTCAGGCGCGTTGGACACCCGCGCCCTGAGATAAGGTGTAAAGCTCGTGTAGGCGTCGATCCTGATCCGCTCCAGGCCGGTCACGATCAGCCGGATCGTGCCGTCCGGCATGCGCAGCAGGCGCTGGATAGCGGCCAGGGTACCGATCGTGTAACAATCCTCCGGCGACGGCTCCTCGAGCTCGGGCTTTTTGCTGGCGATCAAGCCGATGAGCTTTTTCTCCAGGATGGCGTCGTCCACCAGGCGCACTGAGCGAGGCTGGCCGACGGTCAGGGGGACCGACGTGAGCGGGTAAACCACAACGCCGCGCAGCGGCAGGATGGCCAGCTCGGGTGGGAGCTCGACCTCTTCCTCCACAAAGCGTTCCTCCGGTGGCACCCCACTGGCGGCCGCCATCACATTTTCCGGCCGAAAAAAATAGGTGTTATCGAAACCAAAGTCTAATTCATCCATGTTGGCCATTATTTATAGGCTTCCACCGGGTGCAGCTTGCGCGGCTGGGCACGGTGCAGCTTGACCCGTAAGAATCCATCGGTATAGGTAGCTGTAATCGCCTCCGGGTCAACCGCCCAGTGCAGATACACTTCCACGCGAAACTCGCCGTAGCGCACCTCCATTTGGTGATAAGCCACCTTTGGGCACGGATCGTTCCGCGTGCCAGTAATTGCCAGCAACCGTCCCTGCAACGAGACCACAAAGTCCGACTCTTTCATGCCGGCCACCTCGACGCGCACGACGATCGCCTCGTCCGTTTCGTACACGTCGGTGGGGGGGCGCCAGGTGTGCGCCTGCTGCATGACGACCCAGCGTGTCGGCGCCAGCATATCCTGGTACATCCGGTCGAGATCCGTGTGTGTCGGGTCTTTGTGCCCCCGATACTCGTCCTGCTGACTCATGTCTTGCTCCTGCCTATTACAAGCTTCCGCCGTGATCCATACCCTGCACCGGGCAGAAGCACATACCCAAACCGTACACCATTCTACCACATTTCACAGCCCATTGCTAGTCGACCGAGCCCCAAGATCTTGCTATCGGAATAGCCTAAAAACTTTAGGGTCTAGCAGGCTGTCGGAGAGAGCGTTTTGTAGGGCGGCTTTCCACGCCAAAGGCGTCCTGCGGATAGCCGCCGCGCCTGTGGCAGGTATGGAAACCT
>JAFGFO010000420.1 GCA_016931085.1 Thermoflexales bacterium | reverse complement strand
TGCAAAAGCCCGGCACATCCTGGTAATCTTCACCCCCGGCGAGGCTTTCGCCACGCCAGGCGTGATAGGCGCCGGCAACGCGGGCGACTTCTTCGTCCGTCAACTCTCGGTGCGTCCGGTCTATCAAGTAACCCATCTTGCGCGCGTCGATGAACAGCGTTTGGCCACACCGGTCACGGCCCTCACCCCCGACCTCTCTCCCACCCCAGCGGGCGAGGGGCGCCCTTTGCTTGCTGCGCGTGAGAAACCATAAACAGGCCGGAATCGGCGTGGTGTAAAACAGTTGCCCCGGCAGCGCAATCATGCAATCCACCAGGTCAGCCTCAATGATAGCCCGGCGGATGTCACCTTCACCACTTGTATTGGAACTCATCGAGCCGTTCGCCAGCACGAAACCGGCAATGCCAGCCGGCGCCAGGTGGTGAACAATGTGCTGCACCCAGGCAAAGTTGGCATTGCCCACCGGCGGCGCGCCATACTTCCAGCGCACATCGTCGCGCACGCGTTCGCCGCCCCAATCGCTCACGTTGAAGGGGGGATTGGCCAGGATAAAATCGGCTCGCAAGTCTTTGTGGACGTCGTTGTGGAAGGTATCGGCCGGCTCGGCCCCGATCTTGCCCTCAATGCCCCGGATGGCCAGGTTCATCTTGCACAAACGCCAGGTCGTCGGGTTGGATTCCTGCCCATAAATAGCAATGTCGTGGATACCGCCCCCATGGGCCTGGACAAACTTTTCGGATTGCACGAACATGCCGCCCGATCCGCAACACGGGTCGTACACGCGACCCCGGTACGGCTCGATCATGGCCACCAACAGCTTGACCACCGCTTGAGGTGTGTAAAACTCACCGCCGCCTTTGCCCTCGGCGCTGGCAAAGCGTCCCAAGAAATACTCGTACACGCGGCCCAGGATATCCTTGGAGCGGCTCTCTGCATCGCCTAAGCCGATCGTACCGACCAAGTCAACCAGCTCACCCAGCCGGTGTTTGTCCAGTGTAGGGCGACCATAGTCTTTGGGCAATACGCCCTTGAGGCGTGGATTTTCGCGCTCAATGGCCACCATAGCTTCGTCAATCAACTGGCCGATGGTTGGCTGCTTGGCGTTGGCTTGCAGGTACGACCACCGCGCTTCCTTGGGCACCCAAAAGATGTTATCGGCGGTGTACTCGTCGCGGTCCTCAGCTACCTCGTAACGAGTCTGTTCCTCGCGCACGTAATAGTCACTGCGAGGATTAGCCGTCTCTTTCAAGAGCCAGCAGTGGCGTTCCTCGAAGGCATCCGAGATATACTTGAGGAAAATCAGGCCCAGGACGATGTGCTTGTACTCGGCGGCGTCCACGTGGCCGCGCAGCTTGTCAGCGGCCGCCCACAGCTTTTCCTCAAAGCCCAAGTTGGCACCATTGGTTTTCGTCTTGTCAGTTTTCTTCCGTTGAGCCATTCACTTCCTGGTTACCCGATATCCAATGATAGAAGCAGTCTATGTACCCTGGAACCCAAGGGACCCTGTGGGGCATACAGATTCGCTCCTACAGCTCCAAATCAATCAGCCTATCACAGCCAGTATACCACAAAATCTTGTCCCGCTGGTCCCCAATCAAGTCCGCTTCACGCGCCAGGATGTCCTGCAGCAGCTCTATCAGCGGCGCTTCGCCATCCCAGTTCTCGGTCAAAACGTCATCGCCCACTTCGCGGCGCACCACGCCGGCCGCCCAGGCACACAGCCAGATATCGTCAGCGTAGCCATACGGGCCATGGATATCCTCAGGGATGACGTCGGCCGGCAGGATGAAATACGCGACTGTGCACGCGATCAACGGGCGAAGCCGGCCTGGCAACCGCTTGTCGTCCAACAGTTGCACCATCAGGCGATACAAGGCCGGGGCTTGGTAAATCAAGTCGTCGTGACGGCCTTCGTACCTGGCAATCTCTTGCTGCAATAAGCTATCAAACTTTTCCATCTTTCAACCTCCAGCATAAGGGCAGATGGAACGGAACTCGGAACAGCGCGGGCAATACTCCAGCCTGGGCGTCAAGTCCTGGCGCAAGATGCAATCAAGCATTGCGTCCAAGCACTCGCGCGCTGCAAGTGCCTTTTGCGTCGACCAGTCCCACGCATACACCTTGTCGTCTTCCAAGAAATGCACGGCCTGGCGAGCAACGCGCAGACCAAGACTCCCTTCCGCACCCAATGCATACAGGTCGAGCTGAGTATCTACCTGCTCCAATGCCGCTGGCACCGACTTGCCTGTTTTGAAATCCACTATTTCGTTTTCCCCACCGGCCTGGCGAACCAGGTCAATTTTGCCTACCAAAACGTGCCGATCCAGCCCCAACGAGAACGAAACCTCGGCCTGTTTCACCCGATCAAACGTGCCGGCGTGGTTCGTGACGTACCGCTCAAGCTGCTTGATGGCGGCTTGCCTGGCTTGGCGATCCTGAGCTGGGTTAGCCTGAAGCGCCGTGATCCACGTCTGCTCGACAATCTCGCCCACATCACCCTGCGAGGGGGTCTGACCAATTCGTGCAAGCTCGTGAATGACCAACAACGCGCGATGCACGTTCGCGCCATAATCCACCGGATCAGGCCTGGGCACTTCCAAGCCATACGCAACGGCAAACTTGAATCGCACCGGGCATTGGAGAAAGTAAGCCAGTTGACTGAAACTCAGGCGCTCGCGAGGCACAGTACCTGTTTCAGCCCGACTTGCAGCCTCTTCAATGCGAGCCTGGCTGAGGTCGGCCACCCCGTGTAAGTCTTGACCAAACATCTCGACCAAGAAAGGACTTGGGCCGCCACCGCGCTTGTTGACCACGTCAGCCGTGCCCAGGATCAACAGTTCCCTGGCACGAGTAGCCGCCACATAAAACAACTTGCGCTCGTCAACCAAGTGCGGGTCTGGCACCTCCGGCTGGCCACTAGCACGCAGCTTGTGCGGCACCTCGTAACGATCCTTGCGGTACGTGCCTGGCAACCGGCCGGTCATGACCGATCCGATCACAACAACAGGAAACTCTAAGCCCTTGGCCTGGTGGATAGTCATCACCTGCACAGCATTGTCTGGCGCGACAACAGCCGGATTGACCCCGCCTTCCTTCATCAACCGCAGATAATCCTGAAACGGGTAAAAGTTGCGCGTGCCGCCATGCTCGTCAAAAGCGGCCACCAGCCGGCTCATCACACCCAGGTTCATCAACGGCTCGGTGCACTTGGCCCGCTCGCACAACCGCACGTGTCCCGTGGCGGCCAACAGGTCGTAGAACACCTCCAACAAGCTGGTGTGCTGCTTGGCCTGGACGCGTCGCTTGAGCGCCAACAGATCCAAGATCCTGCGGCGATCATTAGCGTCTTGAACACCGATTTGTTGCAACCCCTCATCGTCTGCAATATCGAGCAAACTACCCTTGTACACTTGAAGCGCCATACACGTGGGATCATCTAACCCCATCAGCGGGCAGCGCACGTGGACGTCACCCCATGGTTTGGTCGCGCCCAAAAAGTTGAACAAGCAGTAGAGTTGCTGAATATCCTCACGCTCGAAGAAAGTCGCATCGCCCATGACGTAAGCCGGGATACTTTCTGCCTGCAATGCCGCTACATAGTCACCGGCATACGATTTCACGCTGCGCAGCAAAAAGGCCACATCGCCCCAACGCCGGATTTTCCCAGAGCGGTGCAAGCGACCTAATAGAGCGGCGATGGCGGCCGCTTCTTCGCTCACCGTGCGCTCGTAAACGAGTAAGACGTCGCTGCCACTGCCGCGCATCGTGAACAGGTCCTTGGGGAAACGGGCCGGGTTGTTCACAATAACACCGAGCGAGTGCTGCACGATTGGTTCACGGCTGCGAAAGTTCTGGGTCAGCTTGACGACGTGCGCACCGGCATAACGATCGGCAAATGAAAGAAGATTGCTCACTGTTGCGCCGCGAAAACGGTATATACTCTGGTCATCGTCACCCACGACAGTCAAGCGCTCGCCTGCGGCAGCGAGGTACTTGAGAATATGCTCTTGCGCAGCATTGGTGTCCTGGTATTCGTCCACGAAAATCTCGCGGTAACGTTCGCGCAACTCGGTTACGACATCCGGCTTAGACTGAAGCAAGTCCAGGGTATGACACTGCAGAAAGGCAAAGTCAACCAAACCTCGCTCGCGCAGCAAGTCGCAATAGGCGCGATAGCCTTCGGTGACAATGGCTTCCTCGCGCCAAAGCTCGACCTCGTCGGCGGCCTTGCGAGCCTTGGCCTTGCTTTTGCCCCCGGCAGCCTCAGCAGCACGCTCTTCGGCTGCTTGCTGCTGCTCTCTGCACCAGCCCAACAAATCCCCAGATGCAACAAGTTCCTCGGTCGCTAGGTTAAACATATGCAGCACGTCAGAGAAAAAGTCATGTGGGCGTCCTTTGACGAGCGCATCTAGTCCCAAGGCCTTACGATGAGTGTAGACAAACAGAAATTGGCCGCTCTCGTCCAGGATGCGAAAGCCACGCGGTAAAGAGGAACGACTTTGGTATTGCCGCAAGATATCGGCGCACAACGAGTGGATGGTACAAACCTGCATCTGCTCGACGTCAGCTTCCACTCCTTCGAAACCAGCCTGATGGAGATTGTGCTGGATGCGGTCTTTGAGTTCGAGGGCTGCCTTGTTGGTAAAAGTGGTGACCAGACAATGCGCGGGCGCAGCATATCCAGCCCTGATCAGGTGCGCCACGCGCCAGGTGACGACCTCGGTCTTGCCCGAGCCAGGCCCGGCGATGATGAGCAGCGGCGAACCCGTGTGCAAGATAGCCTCGAGCTGCTGCTCGGTGAGATGTGCAAGAAGATAAATTGGACGCCCCATGGCTGCAACTCTACAATTCGATAATGTTCCGTGAATCCCCTGCCAGAGCCCCCGGCAACCTGCACGTGTAACTCTGGCTTTACGCTTATTATACTACTCGTTTTCGCTTTTGACCAAGTAGAGCTTGATCCGAAACAAATCAAGACGCTTTTGGCAAGCAGTTGAAAGAATTGTATAATCTCGCAGATCAATTACCAGGGAGGTGCTAATGAACGATTCAATCAATGAGCTATCTTTTAAAGCGAAACTTGTCAAGAGCCTCGAAATCATGAGACCAGTTTTGCTCACGCCTATTGTATGTGGGTTTGTCCTGTGGCTGGTTGATCCCGTCAAAACACTGGCAGGAGTGCTAGTCGGCTTGATTACTGCTCCATTCCTCTCGATCGGGATTGCCTGGACAAAACAATATCGACGCGCCGAGGATGAGTTGGACAAGCTGTGGAGGAGCAGAATACCACCGACCAACTCCCCGATGGTTGGTGAGCAAGTGAACGATACAGTGACAAGCGACAAGTCAATACAAGCTATCAGCTTGCCCAACTGTCTACCACCCATTCAAGATCCGACTGATGCACGGATACTGGAGTGGGTAACCAAAGAGCCAGACTTGTCCGACAAGGAATTGGGTCAAAGACTGGGTATTTCGCGACAGGCTGCGAATGCCAGGCGAAAAAAGCTGCAGGCGATGGGATACAAGGTGCGCTAACGAGGAGATTGCACCTGTCAAGACACGTGTCAAGACCAATTTTGTGACCAGTTGGTGTAGTCTGGAGCAAAAAAGTAGAGAACACGAGCTATCGGAACAGCCTGGTGATGTAACAGTACAAGCCTCTGATCACCACCGCCCCCCGATCAGAGGCAAGCAAAACAGACGTGGGCAGCACAAATCGTCACCATCTCCGATCACCCGGGGGGCATCTCGGCACTCACCGCCACAGGGTTGAAGCAAAAGTACTGGCCGTGAAGGGCGAACAGAAGCTCAATGCAGGCCGGCCCTGAGCGGTTCTTCTCGATGGACCACACCACCCGCTGCTGCCCACCAGGAGCAGGGTTCAAGATGATGGCAGTGTCACACTCATACTGCACCAACGAGGGGCCAAGCAGGTTGGCCAGGCGGATACGGCCGCCACGCAAGCCATCTTCGTCGGCAGCCGCCACGGCCACGACCGGCGCGCCGGTGGCCAGCGCTACGTCTTTCAGCCCGGCCACCACGTGCCCAACACGCGCCAGGGTATCTGGCTCGGGTACGCCAATGGGCGGGATGTGAGGCACCTTCTGCAAATAGTCCACAAACAGGACGACGTCGTCGTGTCCCTGGCTACGCGCCCATTGGACATATTTCTCCAACACGTCAACGGTCGTCCGGCGCGAGCTGCCACGCCCCAGGCACAGGTGATCCCAGTACGGCACCAGTTTCTCCCACGCCCGCTGCGCTCCCGGCACCTGGGCAAGCACCCAGTCCAGGCCGAAGACAGTTGAAGGTTCCCCCTTCGGCTTCGCCTCGGGGACTACCGGCAGGTCTGAGGTTGCAGGTTCGAAGCCTGCAACCGCGCGTTCGGCTTCCAATGCCCGCAGCACAGCCTCGCGCAGCGCCTGGCGCGTCATGCCCTGGGGATCGTCGCTGGTGGGATCGATCGACTCCAGGCCCATCAGCCGGTGGTAGAGATAAACCTCGGAGTGCTCAAAGCAGACGACAATGGCCGCCCGGCCGGAACGGGCGACGTTGCGCGCCATCTGCAGCACGGCCACGGTCTTGCCCACACCCTGCGGCCCACCCAGCAGCACCAAGTCCTCAGCCTGCAGACCGCCGCCCAGGTAGTCGTCGAGCGGCGAAAAACCGGTGGGGATCGGCCGGTAGTTGGCCAGCTTGCCCTCTTTCAAGCGCCGGTCGAACTCGGCGGTGACCTCGTACAGCGTGCGGGGAAAGTCCACGCCGGCGGGAAGGACGATACGCTCAGGGACTTGGGGCATCGATGCCTCTCATTAGGACATTCCAGCCCTCAGGCGAGGAACAGGTTTCCCGATACCGGCAGCCCGCACACTGGTGAGGGGCAATGGCCATGCGCGGAACACCGGGAGTGCTCAACGCATGCACCGCCGCGGCCAGAAGCGCCCGCCCCCAGGCCGGATTCGAGGTGCCGTACACGCTGACGGTCTCGGCCACGCGAAGGTAATGCACCCTGACGGTGTGCGAGGCCTCGCCCCGCCAAAACTCGCCGCCGGCGTTCAGCAGTGCCAAGACACGCAGATCGCGCCGCAAGATGTCCCAGGGGACAAGCCGGCCAAAATCATAAACGACGGCCACCAGGCCAGACTGGCCACGCTCCCGCACACGGAGCAGCAAGTCAGCCTGGCCGGAAAGGTGGTCATCACTCAAATCCAGGCCAAAAGGCACCTGCACGCCGATAAGGTCGTTCCCCTCCGAGGCCTGCGCGTTCGCCTGGGCGGGAAGCTGGTAGCGCAAGGCGATCTCAAGCGCGTCGGCGAACACGTCCCCCAGGCAGTCACCGCTTCGCAGTGAGACAGGTGGACGAGAGATTTGCCCGTCCACGCTGACCTGGAGCTGGTGCAGACCGCGCGCGCGGGCTGTGTTGTGGAATATCTGGCTCTTGCGCGGCTCGGCGTAGGGACTGCCATCAGGCTTGAGGATCTCACCGCGCAAAAAGGGCAGCAGCAATTCTGTGCGCAGCCGGGCATAGTCTTCAAGCGCAGTATAGGCCTTGTCCGGCTTCTCTATCCCCCACTCATCCAGAAGTGCGCGCCAGTTGGCGCGGACGGCGGCAAAAGGCGAGGGCGTGAGGCCGGCGTGGAAATCCCGCAGCGCCTTGAGCACGGTATGCTGGACGAGGTCCTCGCCGGTGGGTGAGACTCGCGCGCCAGCCTGGTAACGCAGCGTGTACTCCATTGGGCAGCGGGCGTAGGCTGTGAGATGGTCCAGCGTACATTCTCCCGGCGATGCAGGGGACGCGAGGGCTACAGCCAGGGATGAAGGACGGCCGGACTGCAGCGGATCGCCGCCGACGTAGTACGGCGCGGGATTGCCCAGGGCGGCTTTGAAGTCGGCCCAGGTTGCAGTGGGATCGTGCTGGCACTTGGCGCCGAGCGCGCCGTTGTCAAACTGGCAGATGCCGCACTCGTAACGGTCGCCGTCCGGGTCAGTGTGCACAGGGCAGTCCTTGAAATTGTACCAGGTCACGCCACCCTTGCTCCGAGCGCGGTATTCCTGCCCGGCAGCGGCCAGGTAGGCCCCTACGTCCAGCCGGCGGCCGGTCGTGGTGAATACCGGCGCGTGGCCTGCTGCGTGACGAGCATGGGACGGGGTAGCGGCCGCCTGGTTGGCCAGCCAACGCAACTGGTCGAGCGAAAGCGGGGCAACCGGCCCGGTGGGCAGCTCCAGGTGCGACAGGCGGTGAGGCCGGTCGGGCAGGTGATCGCCCTTGCGCGCCCAGGTGCCGTACAGCTTGGTCAGACGCGAGGCGTTAAAGACGGTGTCGTCCACGCTCACCAGATCGTCGCCAAAACGCGACTTGACGGCCGCCAGGCAAGCGCGCACCAGGTCAGTCGTCTCCGGGGTGTTGGGCAAATCCGGCAAGCGGTAGAGCAGATGCCCGCCGTTGCCCGACATCGCGGCCAGGCCGGGCGGAAAGCCACTGGCAGGTGCCCTCTCCGAGGGCAGCTGCGCCTGGAGCCAGGCTCCCACCGCGTCACGCCGCTCCAGCGCGGCGGCCAGCTCGGCCTCTGTAGACGAGATGCCCGAAGGCCGCACCGGGTCAAAATCGAACAAGAGATGCCGGCGCACGAGGACGTCCACGTCAGAGCTCACGCTCTTGGCCCACTCGGACAGGCGGTTGGTCGAGCGCGCCAGCAGAACGCGGCTGACCGGGTTGAGCGTGAAATAGACGCCGTCAGCGCGCGAGTTGTAGCGGGCGGCAGCCCGGGCAGCCAGGAGAAAATCGTCAAAGTAGCCGCTGACGGTTCCGGCGCGCGGCACGCTGGGGATACGCACCTCGATCACCTCGCCGGGAGCGAACAGCGTGCGCAGCACGGCGGCGATGTGTTCTACGTCAACGGTTAGTCTTGTGGTCATTTGGTCGATTGGTCGGTTAGTTGGCTAGTCGATTAGTCGATTGGTCTTGTGACGATTGGGACAGTCGGCCTCGGGGCCATCTTGACTGTCTGGTTGTACGAGCAGGGGACACAGCACATTCTCCATGGCCTCCATGTCGAAACAGTCGGCCGGTGGCACCTCATTCAGAAGGGCCCTCGACACATGGCGGGCGGCCATAATCCCCAGCAAGCACAGCCTGGCACCTAGTTGCCGGACGCGCTGCACAGCTATCAAGTAGTCCCCATCCCCGCCAGCCAGATAGATGTCATACCTCGGCGACTTGGCCCAGGTCACCAAGTCGGTGGCGATCACGATATCGACGTTGGTCTTGACTTGTCCCTGGCGCGACCCCGGCGGCTCACAGCACACCCAGTGGTAACCCATCGCTTCGATCTCGCGCTGGAGCGCGTTGTACCATTCGGCCGGTGAGGGTTCTTTTTGCTGCGGCGCGCAATAGTTTACCAGCACATTCTTATCTATCAGCACCGTATCAGCCGGGGGGCCAACGTAAAAACGCTTGAACTTGAACTCGTACTTGCTCTGTTTCGACACAGCCATCAATAACGCGACAAAATCAACCCACTTGCCGACCTGGGCAGCCGCCAGCATAATATTCCGGCCGTCAATCGCCAGCGCCGCACCTGCAGGTGCATCCTGTGGTTCTCCGATTGAGAGAGAAGGCTCAATCTGTTCCCGCGGACAGTTGTATGCCATCGTGATTCTTTCGCAGCAGGCGCGTGACGGACGCCCACAGATCTCGAGCCGAGCTCGCTCCGAGCGCGCCGGGCGCTCCCGGCACGGTCAGCAGCACAACCGACACGAACAACTCGCGGGCCGTCTTGTCCCCGACCTTGGGTATCCGGGCTAAAGCATCGACCAGATCGTCGACCTCCTCCCGCTCGTGCGGCAGCAGCCCGGCATAGACCGAGTCGAACACTTCCAGCTTGATACCGGCCAGTTGTTGGCACAAGGTTGATGAACTCACTTGACCTCACCCCCTGCCCCTCTCCCACAGGAGAGGGGGAATTCGTCTGTACCATATACTATGCTGCGCCTAGTATACCCCTGCTTGGCATACCTGTGGGAACCAGTTTTGAACCACCAGGAAAGTTACATTCTACGCACACGATTTTTCCGATAGCGCCACCATATTCTTATGATGCGCCATGCCTGTCATCACTCTAAAAACTGATTCCAAGAGGAACGAGATTGAATCCCACAGGAAGGAGAAAATAATGTACACTCATGACATGCAGACAGAACTACGAAACTGGCTAGAGCAACAAATGAAAGCAAGAGATTGGAATGCCTCAGAGGCGGCGTACAGAATGCGGGTACCCAGCGGCACGATCAGCCGGGTGCTCAACGGCACACGGCGAGCAGGCCCCGACCTGTGCCAGCGCATTGCCAAGGCGTTCAACGAGCCGCTTGAAAACATATACCGTCTCGCCGGCTTGCTGCCGGCCACACCAGCGTCCATGCCCGCCACTCACGAGACTCAAGACGTGCTTTCCCGGTTGGACGAGAAAGGGAAACAACTTTTGACAAGGATGGCCCACGCCATCATTGAAATCTATGGATAGAAAACCGGCAAAGGGCGCAATCAGGTAACAATGTATGGCAGGCATGGCGTTCTCAAACCAAGGAGCACATCCCCCACACGACACGCTCGACGTGCTGGACGAGCACGTCGACGAAGCGTGCTTTGCCATCGCCATGGCGCTGCGCCGCATCCTCGGCGTCGAGCCGATGGACGACGAGCAAGACCTGGACGACGAGCCTGAAGTGCCAGACGAGGGAGAATTCGAGTGTTGATCCAAATGACGACGCTGGGAATCGGCCTGCTCGCGGCCAGCCTGGGAGCGATGCACAAGGGCAGCGGCGACCCATCCAGCGACCGCGAGGTGCGCAGCCGCATCCTGATGATTCTCAACGACAACGCCGGCAAATCGGCCGAGCCGCCGCCTTCTCAACTGATCGCCGCCGGCTATACCCGCGTCTCGATGGGAATGCAACTGGAGGGCACCAGCATGGAGGACCAGGAAGATCGCATCCGGGGCTATATCTTGGGGCAAGGCTGGACGCTGCTCGACGTGATCACCGACCCGGCCCGCTCAGGACGCACCAGCAGAAGAGAAGGCTTTACCCGGCTCAAAAAGCTCGTTCGCTCGGGCCGCATCAAGGTTCTGGTCGTCGACCGCCTCGACCGCTTGGCGCGCCACCTGCCCACTTTCCTAGAGTTCATCGACATGCTGCGCAAACACGACGTCAAGCTCGTCTCGCTGCGCGAGGGCATCGACTATCGCCGGGCCTGGGGCAAGCTGGTGGTCTACATCCTGGGCGCGCTGGCCGAGTTCTACAGCGACAATCTCAGCCAGGAAATGCGCATCAAGCGCCTGACGGACGCCAAGAACGGCCTGCTGGCCCCCACCCACCGCTTTGGCTACTGCGATGGGCGCTGCAGCAAGTGCACCGACCCCAACGGCGCCGACCCGACAGGCGTCGCGTACTGCCCCCACGTGGGCCAGCCCGACCGGCGCGGCAAGGCCTTTCGCATCCCCCACCCGGTCGAGTCACACGCCGTCCGCCTGATGTTCGCCTGGTACGCCACCGGCCAGTACTCGTTCGCCGACATCGCCCACCGGTTGAACACCCAGATCTTTGACCTGCCCGACGGCAGCGAGGTTCACTTTCGCACCAAGGGGCGGCCTGGTCTCCATCCCCCAGGTCCATTCACCGCCGATGCTGTCCGCGACATCCTCTCCAACCCCGTCTATGCCGGTTGGGTGCCCTTTGCCGGCAGCACCGAGGACGGCAAGCGCTTTCGCAAGCCGCGCGAG